>CADARM010000006.1 GCA_902790275.1 uncultured Lachnospiraceae bacterium | reverse complement strand
CTGACTCCTGTAGGCCTGCTGCCTATAGCCGTTGCCGGTTTCAATATCCGTGAACTTATAAAGGGCGCAGCGGATGTGCTTTCATTAGCCGTAGGAAACAGAGGAAAAGCATACAGAACGGGCGGCGATGAATTTATGGCCGTTGTTCATATGGATGATCCCGAAAGCTTAAGAAATCTGATCCATGAAAAAACAAAAGACTGGCACGGCGTATATTGTGAAAAGATCAGCGTATCGGTAGGATATGCTGCATTAAAAGACAATACCAGAGCTTCGATCGACGATCTGGAACGTAAGGCCGATGCGGATATGTATGCCGAAAAAGCAAGGTACTACAAAGAAAGCGGCATAGACAGAAGAAGACAGTTATTTGAAAAAGGTATCGGTCAGGTAAAATAATGCAGGATAACTTTGAAAGATTCGACATGAAGGCGCCTCCCATAAGGACCAAATGGTATTTAAGACCGTTAACGTACATCTTAAGCGCCCCCGATGTCGCAAAGCACAAATGTAAGATCACAAAGATAAATACGGAGGAGTTAAAACCTCCGTTTGTCTTGTTATGCAACCACAATGCTTTTATGGATTTTAAAGTTGCCACCAAGGCGATATATCCCTGGAGAGCAAATTATGTTGTTGCGATAGACGGCTTCATCGGAAGAGAAAAGCTGCTTCGCGATGTGGGTTGTATTTGCAAGCGTAAATTCACCAACGACACCACATTGGTAAAGCAGCTTATTCAGACTATAAAGAACGGCGACATAGCAGTCATATATCCCGAGGCGAGATATTCCCTTTGCGGAACAACTGCGGTACTTCCCGAATCTCTGGGGAAACTCTGCAAGCTTTTAAAGGTGCCCGTTGTGACTCTTATCTGCCACGGACATCATGTAAATTCGCCTTTCTGGAATCTTCATGACCGCGGAGTAAAGCCCACGGAAGCCGAGTTCACACAGCTGTTTGATGCGGAATCTTTAAAGAACGCAACGGTTGAAGAGATAAATAAAAAGATCGTCGAAGCTTTTCAGTATGATGATTTTGCATGGCAGAAAGAACGCGGGATAAAGATAACATATAAAGGCCGTGCGGAAGGACTTCACAAGGTTTTATACCAGTGTGCGTCCTGCAAGACGGAATATAAAATGAGTTCGAAAGGCACGATCCTTAAATGTGAAGCCTGCGGCAAAGAGTGGGAAATGACCGAACTCGGAGAGCTTAAGGCTTTAACCGGAGAGACCGAATTTTCGCATATTCCCGACTGGTACGAGTGGGAAAGAGCGAATGTAAAAAGCGAGGTTGAAGCGGGAACTTACTCAACCGGCGAACTGCCTGTAAGAGTCGATTCGCTTCCGAATGCAAAGAAGTACATTCCGATCGGCGAAGGAACAATGGTTCACGACATGAACGGATTCAGGGTAAAAGTTACGGATCCCGACGGTGATGTTCACGAGATGGAAAAGAACGTTCCATCGCTATACTCATGTCATATCGAATATGAATATTTGGGAAAATTCGGCGACTGCGTCGACTTAAATACATTAAAGGATACATGGTACATTTATCCCGACCCGAAGAAATGCGAATTTGCCGTTACCAAGATGGCACTCGCGACCGAGGAACTTTACGCCGACTACTGGAGGCGTTCCCAGACTGTCAAAGGAGAAAAATGACGGTAACAGATTACTTTGAGGCAGAAAACAGAGAATACTGGCGGGGCGAGATCGCCAAAGGCGACTGGAGGGCAGCAGCCTACCTCGCAGAGATCATAGATACGGACAGACTTAAGGAAATGTGCGGTGAGAACGTAAAGGTTTTCCTTTTAACCGAAGGTGAAAAACTGATCTCCTTCTGCACATACTCGGAACGTGACAATATCCCGGATACGAGTCTTAAACCCTGGATCGGATTTGTATATACTTTCCCTGAGTTTCGCGGAAAAAGAATGATGGGAAAGCTTTTCGAATACATATACGGTATTGCCGGGAAAGAGGGCCGCGAAGCGATCTATATCTCGACGCATGATGAGGGTATCTACGAAAAATACGGTTTCTCATTTATGAATCTTATGAAGGATGACGAGGGCGAAGACAGCCGCATCTACCGTATGGAGATCCGCACCCCTGATCTTAGTAACTGTAACTAAACCGGAAAGGAAGACACGATGATAAAAGCAGTTATTTTTGATATGTTTGAAACCCTGGTAACATTGTTTGAAGGAAGGACTTATTTCAGCGAGGATATCGCCGCGGATCTGGGTATCGATCCCGAAGTTTTCCGGCATGAATGGCATACGATCGAAAAAGACAGAAGTACCGGAAAGTACACGATAGAAGAAGGGCTTGAGATCGTATTAAAAAGACTGGGTGTGTATTCCGAAGAAAAGGTAAAACTTGTCGCAGGAAACAGAAAAGCGTGCTTAAAACTTTCATTTGACGCGATCCCGGAAGGATCTGTAAGACTCCTTGAAGAACTAAGGAAAAAAGGCATAAAGATCGGCCTTATAACAAATACATTTTCGGATGAAAGAGACCTGATCAGAGAAAGCAAACTTTTCCCGTATTTTGACGTGGCACTTATCTCTTTTGAGCAGGGAATATGCAAACCCGACCTTAATCTATATAAAAAGATGACCGAAGAACTCGGTGTAAAACCTGAGGAGTGTCTCTATGTCGGAGACGGCGGATCAAAAGAACTCTTCGCCGCGAGGAAAGCGGGAATGCATCCCGTGCAGTGCACATGGTTTCACGATCTTGCGTTCGAACCGCACATCCCATGCCCTATTTTTGATGAGTTCGATCATGCGGATACTCAGCTTCAGATACTTGATTATTTGCAGGCTTGACTTTTTTTGAAGAAAGATTTTATAATAAGGCAAGTTATTTAAACGAGGTATTTTTATGTTAAGCGTGGTGATCTGATCACCTGTGAAATTCTAATTAAACAGGTAGATTTCATTAATTGAATCAGTTTTTCGCCCTTCGGCATCAGCCGCAGGCTTGATTCGCTATGCTTAATATCGTGGATACAAAAAAGGTGTTTTTTAACACCCGGATTGTTTTCATTACTTCGTTTTTTTATTTGCGGATTTCTGTCATTTTTAAGAGATCTGCCGATACTTTTTGTGCTGTCAGTGACGGCATGTAACATATTAACGACAATGAAGACCATGATATCTTTGCAAAGAGATATGATGGTCTTTTCTTTTTTTGGAATAAAGGAGGAAAAAACATGTTAAATAACTTAATTGTCAGAGCAGAGACACCTGCAGATCATAAAAATACGGAACTTATGGCTATGCGCAGCTTTTTCAACAAATACGAACCCGCGGCAACGGAACATTTTCTCATAAGGATTATCAGGGAATCGAAAGATTATATCCCCGAGATAAGCCGGATCGCAGAGTATAACGGCCGGATCGTGGGTGCGGTATATTACACGAAAGCATGGATAGTTGACGGCGATAAAAAATACGAGATAGCGACCTTCGGACCGCTCGCGGTCGAGCCGACCCTGGAGGGCAACGACATCGGCGGGATCCTGATGAGGGAGACCATAAAACTTGCCAAAGAGGCAGGTATAAAAGGCATCGCACTCATGGGTGAGCCGTATTATTATCCGAGATTCGGATTTGAAAGAGGCGCAAAATACGGCCTTACGGATCCAAACGGAAACGTATTTGATGAACTTATGGTACTTCCTTTAAACGATGACTTTTCGAATATCAAGGGCAGACTTATCGAAAGCCCGGATTTTGATAAACTCGGGGATACCGAAAAACTTGAAGAGATCAACAAGGAATTTCCTTCATACAGAAAAGTCAAAGTTCAGGAAGGTTTTATGCAGATTTTTGGACAGCATTTGGGAGTAGTCGAAGCAATAAAAGATGATACATATATGGTAAGATACTGGGAACTCTTGATCCCCGCGAAAGTTCCCGACGAGCTAAAAGGCAAAGTCGTTACGGGAAGCGATGTTCAGTTTATATGGAATCACAAAGGCGAATCGACGATCACAAAGGTGTTTAAAAATCTCCTCGAATAAGAAATATGGAGAAAAAAATGAACACGGAAATACAGATCGAATTTGATAAATTAAAAGAAATATGGTCGGCACTTGCAGTGACCGATTATGCAAAAGAACAAATAGAAAACACGGAAGTCATCATCGATGAAACGGAACTAAGAAGCAGACTCCGCGATACGACAAACAGCAGGGACATGATAGAAAAACTCGGCAATCCGCCTCTTCAGAACGTAACTGAAATGAAGGAGATTCTGGATGTTGCCGACAAAGGTGACTGCCTGACACCATATCAGCTTACAAGAGTCGATAAGGTGCTCGTTATCATCGAAAGACTTAAGGATTATCTCTCGCGCGGAAAGCAGTACGAAAATCCGCTCGCGTATTACGATGAAAATCTCGACGATCTTATGGAGTTAAAAGACGAGATCGAAAGACAGATAAGAAACGAGGCTGTGGATGACAGGGCATCGGGCAATCTGCTCGATATAAGAACAAAGATCATCAGAGCCGAAGAAGCGATGAAGCAGAAGGCGGAGCAGATCATAAGAAGCAACAAAGAATGCATGGCGGACACTTACTATACGCTTAGGAACGGTCATGTCTGCGTACCCGTTAAGAAAGAATACAAGTACAAGATCCCCGGAAGTACGATCGACAAATCGTCGACGGGAAACACTTTTTTTATCGAGCCTCTGGGCGTGGCAAAGCATTTCGAAGAGCTTCAGCTTTTAAAGGTCGATGAGGAAAACGAAGTGTATAAGATCCTTTATACGCTTACGGCTTTTGTATCGGACTGCATCCCTGCGATGAACGAAAACATCAGGATGATCGAGAAGCTTGATTACATCTTTTCAAAGGGAAAATTAAGCGTGGATCTCGATTGTGTGAACCCGAAGATCAATACCGAAAGACGTATTGAATTAAAAGGCGGAAGGCATCCTCTGATGGATAAAACGGTGAATGTTCCGCTTGATTTTTCGATTGGGCAAGACGTAAGAGGGATCGTTATCACAGGACCGAATACCGGCGGAAAAACAGTGGCGATAAAGACGGTCATGCTTAACGCTTACATGGCTCAGTGCGGACTTCATGTTACCTGCAAGGATGCGGATATCTGCATGAATTCAAATTACCTTTGCGATATCGGCGACGGGCAGAGTCTTTCGGAAAACTTATCGACGTTCTCGGCACATATTAAAAACGTTCTTGATATCCTGGATCACGTAAACGGCGACAGCTTTGTGATAATGGATGAGCTGGGTTCGGGAACGGATCCCGCGGAAGGCATGGGGATCGCTGTTGCGATCCTTGAAGAATTAAGAAAGAGCAACGCGAACTTCCTTGTCACGACGCACTATCCCGAGATAAAAGAATACGCCGAAAAGAGCGTGGGAATAGTAAATGCGAGAATGACCTTCGATAAGGAAACACTTCTTCCGACTTACAAAATGCTCATCGGCGAAGCGGGCGAAAGCTGTGCTTTTTATATTGCAGACAGACTCGGAATGCCCGAAGAAATGCTTAAGACCGCGGTCGAAGCGGCATACGGAAAAGATGCGATAGATTCATACGAATTTCATAACAGGGAAAAGGCTAAGAAAGATAATACAAAACGCATCGTCAAAACGAAAAAGACAAGAGTAAAAACATCGCTTGAAAACAAGTTTACTATCGGCGACAGCGTAATGGTATATCCCGACCAAAAGATAGGCATCGTTTGCGAGCCGGTTAACGACAAAGGGGTCTTAAGAGTCCAGATCGCAGACAGGAAGATCTGGATCAATCACAAGCGTGTTAAGCTTCATGTGAAAGCCGAAGAACTCTATCCCGAAGACTACGATTTTTCGATAGTTTTCGACACCGTGGAAAACAGAAAAATAAGACATGATATGAGTAGAAAATACACGGAAGAAACAATAGTTTATGAGGTTGACGGAAGTACATCAAAAGGGTAGCATTGTAACTGTAGTTTATGAAAAAGGAAACAAAAAATATGCAGTTTGGAATGCCGACTTTAATAGAGAACAAAACACTGAAAGACAATGTGGATCTGTGCGAAAGTCTGGGGCTTAAATTCATCGAACTTAATATGAATTTCCCCGAGTACCAGGTGGATCGGCTGGAGGATACAAAACTTCTTTATAACCTTGCCGAAAAAGCAGGGATATATTACACGATCCATCTGGATGAAAACTTAAATATCGCGGATTTTAACAAACTGGTTACCGATGCTTATCTTGAGACTGTAAGAAGGTCGATAGAAGTGGCCAAAAAGCTTCTCGTTCTTCGAGACAGATACGGGGACGCATCGCAGCCGCTTACGATAAACATGCACATGCATCACGGGATCTTCATTACACTTCCCGATAGAAAAGTGCAGATGTACGACAGGGATTTCGATACCTATATGAAGTCGTTTGAGGTCTTCCGTAAAAAGTGTGAAGAGTGGATAGGCGACAGCGATATAAAGATAGTTGTTGAGAATACCGACGGCTTTAAGGAATACGAGAAAAAAGCGGTCAAATATCTTTTGGAAAGTCAGAAGTTCGGGATCACCTGGGATATCGGCCATTCAAAAGGCTGCAAGGAGATCGACGTTCCTTTTATCCTTGAAAACAAAGAAAACCTTATCCATTTCCATATCCATGATGGAAAGGAAGAACCGCCGAAGAACCATCTGGCACTCGGCGACGGAGATATAGATCTTAACGAAAGACTTTCTCTTGCAAAAGAAAGATATGCAAGATGCGTGCTCGAAACAAAGACGATAGAAGCGCTTAAGAAATCAGTAAAATGGCTTAAGGAAAACGGTTACAAAGAGGAATTTGAAGCGTAAAACTTAAAAGGATCACGAAAGAGAGGCGGGAAAATGGTAACATACCGGAAACTTACAAGCGAACAGCTCGACACATTTATCAACATCAGGATCAAACAGCTTCGTGAGGAAGGCGCGACCGAAGATATAGATCTCGTTCCAAACTTAAAAGATTATTATGATCGTCATATGGCAGACGGAACATTCGTATCCTGGCTTGCGATGGAAGGAGACAAGATCGTGGGAACAAGCGGTATGTCATTTGTTGAAAAGCCGCCTTATTTCAGCTGCCCGAGTGGAAGACTGGGCCTTCTCTCAAGCATGTTCACGGACCCCGGTTACAGACGCATGGGCATCGCAAAAGAACTCTTATCGAGAGTGGTAAACGAAGCCAGGGAATACGGCTGCGGATCTGTATGGATCACTGCTTCCGATATGGGTGTGCTTTTATACACGAACTTCGGATTTGTTAAGAACGGAAACTTTATGCAGTACAAATTATAGGACAGCTGAATGGAATACTTATTTACCGAACGTGCCCATCTTATGTGTCCGAATATGTGCTTTGGCATGATGGCGGAAGTGAGCGCGGAATTTGACAAAGAAAAGATAAAAGCCGCTTTTTCAAAAATGTCCGAAGCGCATCCTTTTTTACGTGCGTTACTCGGGTATGAAAAAGAGGGCAACAGATATTTTTACGACATAAAAGACGAGAGCAGGATCACACTTTTCATAAAGGATGAAGAACTTGGCGAAAATGAAGATGAAACGGTCCTTGGCGAATACAGAAAAATGACCGGCAGAGACTTTGATCTTTTTGAAGAAGGAATGCTTAAAGCATCGGTCTGGAAGAAAGGAAACAATACGTGCTTTCTTTTAATATTTCATCATCTTCTGACCGACGGAAGAGGTGCTCTGGGTCTTACGAAAGAACTGGCGGAGCATTATAAAAACGGCACGCCGTTTAAAGAATCCGCAGAAAGACTGATCACTTCGGAAACGGATTTCATTAAGGATAACAAGCTTTCTTTTATCAGCGATATGCTTGTAAAAAGAGCCAATAAAACATGGGTAAAAGAAGGTGCCAAACCGGTCTCATATCAGGAATATCATGAATATGCAGACAGATTCGTAAAAGAAAATCCTGTTGCTTTTTCGATCAAAAGGATCGGAACAGATGAACTTCAAAAGACTGTTAACGACTGCCATGAAAACGGCATAACCGTTAACGATATCCTTTTATCGAAGATGATGATCGAAGAAAAAACGGGAAAGATAATCATTGCAAACGACTTAAGGGAAAAGTGCAAAGAATACACTGACGGAGCACTCGGCAATTATTCGACGGCGTTCAGTGTTGTGATAAAAAATTTAAAAGAAGATGAAATAAGCCTTGCAAAAGACATTCATAAAAAGGTAAAAGAGATAACGGAAAGACCGAAGGATCTCTACCTTGTTTTACTCTGCTACGCAGTGCTGGAACCGGCACTTCTCGATGCCGCATTTATGGCAGCAAAGGGTGCACATGAAAGCAAGGCCGCAGAATTTATCGGTACTAAATTTTTTGCTTTTGATTCGCCGTCAGGGTACAGTATCACTAACCTTGGAAAGATCGAGAGCGACAGCATAAAGAATGCATATTTTATCCCGCCCGCATCTCCTGCGATGAAGAAAACTAAAGGCGTGCTGACGGTAAACGGAGAGATGACGATCTGTGTGAGCGAACACTGATTTTTGAAGAGGAATAAGTTTATGAACGAAATAGTATTTGATACCGCAAATGTTAATGATATCGAAGAACTTGTGCGTCTTCGTATCGCATATATGATCGATGATTTCGGAAGCATCACGGATTATGAAAAAGAGTGTATGGAAAAACAGCTTCCGGATTATTTTAAGAGGAGACTCGGAAAGGAACTCATCGCATTTGTTGCAAGAGCGGAAGGAAGACTTGTTGCTGCGGCATATCTTCTTATCATCGAAAAGCCCGCAAATCCTTTTTTACCTAACGGTCTCGACAGCGAGGTATTAAGCGTTTATACAGAGCCCGAATATCGCGGAAAGGGTATCTGCTCAACGCTTATGACAAATATGATCGAATATTCCAAAGAACACGGATTAAGCCGTATAGATCTTGTCGCAACGAGCGAGGGATATCCGATCTACAAGAAACTCGGATTTGAAGACAGGGTGCAGAAATACATCGATATGAGAATGAAACTTAATCAGTAAGGCAAAGAAAGTGAGATACGAATATGAGACTGAGACCTTTTAATTTGGAAAAAGATTTTGATGCGATAAAAGACTGGATAAAAGACGAGAGAACGCACGCATTCTGGTGTGCAAACCATACGAATTATCCTCTGGAAAAAGAGGACTTTTCACTTCTTTTAAGAGAGATCGCCGAGATGTTCGGTGACGCTCCTTTTGTAGCAACGACTGATGAAGGAGAGGTTGTCGGTTTCTTCTGCTACGGACTGAATTACGAAACAAACGAGGGCATGATCAAATTCGTAATGGTCGACGGCTCAAAGCGGGGACAGGGACTCGGAAAAGAGATGCTAAAACTCGCTGTAAAATATGCTTTCGAGATCACAAAAGCGGGAGCCGTACAGCTTAATGTTTTCCCCGAAAACGAAAGAGCGAAGAAATGTTACGAGGGTATAGGTTTTGTTGAAAGAAATCTTACACCCGGTGCATTTAAATATAAAGACGAAGCATGGGGCAGATGCAACATGGAAATAAAAAAAGAGGACCGGTAAGACGAATGAGAAACATAACGAATCTTCCCGCATGGGAAAGGCTTTTAAAAAGAATAGTATGGAAGCAGATCGGAGATCTTAAAGATAAATACATCCTTGATTTCGGAAGCGGCGAAGGCGCAAACGCCGATCATTTTGCAAAAGAAAACAAAGTGGTCGCGATCGAACCCTGGGAAGAAATGCTTAAATACGCGTGGAAGGATAACGAATACAGACAGATAGTCGGAGACGTAAAAGCACTTTCGGAATTTCCCGATAATACTTTTGATGTGATAATCTGTCACAATGTTCTGGAATACATCGACGATAAGGAAGAGATCGTAAAAGAACTTGCGAGGGTATTAAAACCCGAAGGATTTATCTCGATCGTAAAACACAACAGAAACGGAAGAGTGATGCAGATGGCGGTTCTTCTTGATGACTTTGAAAAGGCCAACGATCTTTTGGACGGAAAGAATTCCGCAGCATCCAAATTCGGCGAGATAAGATATTACGAAGATGAAGATATAACAAAATGGGCTCCGGGATTAAGCATAAATAAAGTTCTCGGGATCCGCACGTTTTTCGATCTTCAGCAGAACCAGGATAAGCATCCCGACGAAGAATGGCAAAAGAAGATGGCGGAACTTGAAATGAGAGTTTCAGAGGATCCCGCATTCAGAGAGATCGCATTTTTTCATCACATCATCCTTAAAAAATCCTAAGCCTGATCTTTTAAAGTCGAGTTGATAAGGAGTATCTGACTCTCACGGAGAAAAATATATGCAGCGACCTGATTTTGATGATATAAAAACATACGAAGAATTCATAAAGTACTACTGGTACAGAGAAGAACTCATAAAGATATGCAAAGAACGCGGCCTTAAGAGCGATGGCGGAAAGGTCGAATTAAACCGCGTGATCGAAGCATACTTTAACGGAGAGAAGATTTTACCCGTAAAAAAGACCATAAAGAAGCCCGGAAAAAACGTAAAAGAATTAGGAGTTGAAACGGGACTTATCGAATGCGGTTTTACATTCGGTCCCCGCTTCAGAGAATTCTTTTCTAAGCAGACGGGTGAAGAAAATTTTAAATTCAATGTTGATATGGTCGCCACCGCAAAAGCCGTTAAGGAAAGCGGTGACGAATCTTTTACGTTGGGTGATCTTCTGGACATATACTACGGCAAAAAAGAATATGCAAAGTACGACAGATCTGCCCTTCAGTGGAATAAGTTCGTAAAAGATTTCTGTGCGGATGATGCCACAAAGATATATGATGAACGGCTCAAAGCAGCGGCTGCACTTTGGAAGATCGTCAGAGAATCGGATATGAAAAAGGAGTACTCACGTGAACTGCTTGAAAAGTATAAAGATCGAATTTGAAATTCATGATGAAAGCAAGAGATAATTTTGTTGAATAAAAGTGTTGACTCTTCCCCAGGGGGACCCTTTACAGTGTTTGTATAAAGCAAAAAGGAGAAGCCGAAAATGGAAAAGAAAATGACATCCGGAGAAATAGCAAAAAAGGTCGGCGTATCGCAGAAGGCGGTTCGTCTTTACGATGAAAAAGGATTGTTAAAACCCTCGGAATATTCCGAAGGAAATTATCGTCTGTACGATAAAGAGGCACTCCAGGTCCTTGAGAAGATAGTCGCATTAAAGCAGATAGGTTTTTCTCTTGAGGAGATAAGAGACAACCTTGCGGCGGGCGAAGCCGGAAACGTCGAAGAAGCGTTGAGAATGCAGCTTAAGACGATGGAAGACAAACGCTATCAGATAGACAAAGTCATCAATTCCATCAACAGGACACTCGAGAGGAAGGCGGGCAAACTTGACTGGGACGATGTGGCTGAGATAGTTCAAAACGTATCCATAGACCAGAAGGCCGACGAGCTTCACTGGGATGCGGTAAGACATACGGATGAAGACTGGCATGTTGTTCTTTTCAACGAAATGAATATAAAAGAAAACGAAAAAGTTCTGGACCTCGGATGCGGGTACGGGAAGATGTGGAGAAACAGCTGGGAGAAGATCCCAAAAGGATGCAAAGTTTACGGATACGATCTTCGCGGAAGCTGGGCAGACGATTTTGAAAGATTCATTCCCGAACACGAAGACGAACTGGCTGAGGGAGTCGAATTTAAGATTGATTTTGATGACCTGACAAAAGACTCTGCATGGAAAAAGATAAAGAAAAACAAAGAGTATTCGCTAATCCTTGCGCACTACATTTATTTTGAGATCGAAAACATCGAAGACATCGTGGAGCGTGCAAGCAAAGTCCTTAAAAAAGACGGAGTGTTTTCTTTTAACGGATATGCTGTAAGCTGGTGGCATCTTTTCTTCAGAGATGAATTAAAAGCTGCCGGACTGGATACATCTTTTATCGACAATATGATAAAAGAACAGGAAAAAGCACAGGCCAAAACCGAGGCGATGCTCAAGAAACATTTTTCAAAAGTCGAAGAGCAGAAGATAAGCAATTCGTGGCGTTACAGATCATCCGATGAGATCGTCGAAAAGATGAAAGATGTTTTTTCGGATAACCGGAAATTCATTCAGGAAAACGAGAAAGAAATAAAAGATTATTACGATAAGAAGATAAAGAAAGACGGCGAAGTTGTCGCAAACAGGATCTCACTTTTCTGGAGATGCGAAAGATAAAAAAAGTTGTTGACAAACCCTTGCGTACGGGAGTAATCTTAACACAAATTTAAAGGAGTTCTATTCATGAGAAGATTTGTAATCGATTATACATATACGATCATTTCAGGGATTATGCATCCTTATACAGGACATAGTCTTAATATCGTATGTGAATTTTCAGATTACCGAGAAGAATAGAATTAAGGACAGTTTATAAGTTTGAAACGGTCGCCTATTTTTCGAAGTAGGCGGCCTTTTTGTATACCTTAAGGAAGCGCGCACCTTAGGTTACAGGATTTGTAAACCGGCCCCAAAAAGAAAGGGAGGAAAAAGAGATGGATAACCGAATTAAAGAAGATTACATCAGAGAAATGGAAATGGAAGAGATTCCCGAATGCGTAAACGTGATAAGAACAGCTTTTAAGACCGTAGCGGACGAACTCGGATTCACAAGAGAAAACGCTCCGAGATTCACAGCATTCGCAACTGATGACACAAGACTTCAGTACCAGTTCCTTGTGGAGCATAAACCGATGTATGTCTATTTGCATGAAGGAAAGATCGTCGGGTATTATTCACTCGCAATGCTCGATAACGGCAGCGTCGAACTTAACAATCTCTCGGTCCTTCCCGAGTTTCGACATTTGGGGATCGGAGAAAAACTTGTTAAAGATGCGATAGAAAAAGCTAAGTCTTTTGACAAAGAAAAAATGGAACTTGGCATAGTGGAAGAAAATAAGAAACTGCGAATGTGGTATGAGAGTCTCGGCTTCATACACACAGGCACAAAGAAGTTTGATTTCTTCCCGTTCACATGCGGATATATGGAGATGAAACTGTAAAGGAAAACATATGAAATACTTTCGAATTCACACAGCGGATAACGCATATTTAACCAAGCAGCCACGAGGCATTTTCACAACAGTCGGAAAACTCGTCGATGCAAAAACAATGAACGAAGAAGAGATAAAAGAGTACTGGGAAAACAGGGAATATTTTGAAAGAGTCCTTCCCGTACCGCCCTTTTACGAAAACGGAAATCCGGAAGGAGCGATCACATGGTTTAAAGACAGTGAAGAAGGCAAACAGATCTACGCGCAGATGTCTTTTTACAGAGAGATGGCATCAAAATACGGAGTCGAATTATTCAGATCGGAGACCGAAGAGATCCCCGGCGAGATCATTTACGAAGACGAGTTCCAGATAGCGGTAAAAAACGTACGAAGCGACATTAAAGTAACAACAAAAAAAGAGAGTTTCGTATGGCCCGATTATAAGAACTGCATTGCGAATCTTCCAAACTCGATCCTTAAATATTTCGGCGCGGAAACAGTAGGCGACACACTGCCTCTTGCGGATAAGTACCTTGATAAAGATTACAAAAATGTGGTCGTAATCCTTCTTGACGGAATGGGAAAAGCGATCATTGAAAGACACTTGAAAGAAGACGGTGCGTTCAGATCGAATCTTGCGGGAATTTACAAGTCGACTTTTCTTTCGACCACCGTCTGTGCGACAACATCTGTGTTAAGCGGTCTTAAGCCCTGCGAACACGCATGGATCGGATGGGAGATATATTATCCTTCGGTCGATCAGAATGTGGTAGTATTTCACAACTGGAAACAGGGTACCGAAGAACAGGCTGCACCATACAATATTCCATGGACATTAACGCCTTACGAAAACGTGATCGAAAAGATCAAAAAGAGCGGCACCGAGGCTTACTTTGTTGCACAGTTTATGGATAACAGTATTAATGACTTTAACGATGTCTGTTTAAGTGTTAAAAAGCTTTGCGAAAAGCCGGAAAAGAAATATATCTATGCTTACTGGAATCAGCCTGACGGCATAATGCACAAAACGGGATGCAAAACAGATGAAACGCATGAGACGATCGTGGAACTCGAAAACGCGGTTTCAAAACTGGCAGGAGAACTTGAAGATACTCTTATCCTTGTAACAGCCGATCACGGCCACATGGATAACGAGATCGCGGTACTGCAGGATTATCCCGAACTTATCGACTGCCTTGAAAGACTGCCTTCGCTTGAACCGAGAGTTTTAAACTTTTTTGTTAAGAAAGAAAAAGAAGAGTTTTTCAAAAAAGAATTTAACAGGATCTTTGGCGACAAATTCATGCTGATCACCAAAGAAGAGGCATTAAGAAGAGAACTTTTCGGTGACGGAAAATATCACAAAGAGTTTTTGGGTATGCTCGGTAATTACATTGCGATCGCAACCGGCGATACATCGATATATTTTACGGATGAGAGATGGGCTGCGATGCACGGAAGCCTTACCGAAGACGAGATGTACATACCTTTGATCGTATTTAAATGACCGTTTGTCCCTCTTTATTATCTTGAAGACATCATATGCATAAACTATAATATTTTTTAGAGATAATAAAGGGGAATTACGGTTATGGAAATGACGGTTGATTTGTTCGACAGTATCATCAACACTTCTCAGGACTGCGTGTTCTGGAAAGACAAAGAGAGACGCTTTCTTGGCGTTAATCAGGCGTTCCTGGATTATTACGGATTTGACTCCGCCGATGTTCTTTTAGGCAAGACGGATGAGGATATGGGGTGGCATTCGGATCCCGAGCCGTATAAGCAGGATGAGCTTCGCGTACTGTCAGGCAAAAGCACGTACAAAGTACAGGGAAAATGTATCATCCGAGGTGAAGAGAGAGACATCATCGCTTCGAAAAGACCGCTTTACGCAGGAGATGAGATCGTTGGACTCGTGGGCAGCTTTGTGGATATAACGGATGTTATAAGGCGCAAAGAAAAGAACGACGGCTCGCAGGTTCTTTACACGATCGACAAACTCAGAAAGTACAGTTTTTTCGACAGGATAATCGACGAAATAAGCCTTGAAGAAATACTTGATCCTTTAACCGGAATACTCTCGAGATCATATTCGGTAAAGTTCGTCAATTCTCTTATTTCGGAGAACAAACCCTTCACTTTTATAATAATCGATCTGGATAATTTCAAATTTATTAACGACACTTACGGTCACAATGCCGGTGACAAAGTTCTGATGAGCGTAACCAAAGGACTTGCGGAATATACCGACGGATTCGGTCTTGTCGGACGCTTCGGCGGCGATGAACTTTTGGTAATAGATTTGAAAAATACGGATACAAAAGATAAAACGGATTTTTTTGAGAATCTCTACGGAAATTCGCAGGCACTGAGGATCAGTGTTTATTTCGATAACGGAGCGGCATTTGTCACAGGTACTTCCGGATGTGCTTCGTTTCCGAAAGATGCGGACAATTTTACGGATCTTTTTGCACTCATAGACAAAACGCTTTACCTCGGAAAGAACAGAGGGCGTAACTGCTACACGGTTTACGAGGAAGACAAGCATAAAGACATAGAGATTCACAAGATCGCAAAGAGCGGTATATTCACAAACATGAGCAGACTCAAAGCCGATGTTGAAAAAGAAAAAGGCTTTGAGAACAAAATGAAAAATGCAATATCGGATCTTGCGGAAATGTTACAGATAACGGATTTATATTACGTTTCAAAAGACGGAAGAATGAGAGCCGTACTTAACAAAGAGTTTGAAGGCGACGCATCGGATATAGGCGAAGCGTTCGAAAACGATCTCTTTGCGGAAAGTACTCTCGATCTGATAAAAAGATACGCACCCGTGTTTTACGATACATTAAGAACAAACGGATTCGAAACCGTCCTTTCGGTAAGGATCAGAAAGGAAGACGAGATATGCGGATATCTGGTCTGCGCGGTAAAAAGAAGCCTTCGGATCTGGCAGGAAAACGAATGTGCGATCCTTTATTATCTGGCCGAACTTCTGTCTGAGGAATTTTAGATTTTAAGGACGAAGGATAAAGACAATGGATCTTATAGTTATAATAGGTGCCGGCGCTGTCGGGAAAATGACCGTCGGACAGGAATTGGTAAAAATAACCGATTTCAGGCTTTTTCATAATCATATGATGATAGAACCCGTGCTTGAGATATTCGGTAAATTTGACGGCGAAGTTGTGACCAAACTTCGCGAAGATATATTTGATGCATTTATGAAGACCGATTATCAGGGACTGATCTTCACATTCATGTGGGGATTTGATCTTAAGTCGGACTGGGATTACATTAAGGGAGTGGCAGACAGATTCGAAGCGACCGGCGGGACCGTTTACTGGGTCGAACTTGTTGCGGATCAGGCCGTAAGACTTGAGAGAAACAAGACCGAAAACAGGCTTAGGAACAAAGCGTCCAAAAGGAATCTTGAATTATCCGAAGAGCGGATGATAAGGGAAGAAACAAAATTCCGTCTTGTCAGCCGTGACGGAGAGATACCTTTTGAGAATTACATCAAGATTGACAACACAAATCTCGAGCCTGATGAAGTCGCAAGGATGATAAAGAAGCATTTTAATCTTCCGAATCCGAGCGCTGCAGAGATGATGAACAGGGTATTTTTAGAGGAAGTAAGAGACGATGAGCTTGAACTTGTTCATAAGATGCAGGTTGAAAGTTTTATGCCTTTGTACGAAAAATACCATGATGAGTGTTCACCCGCCATCGAATCGATAGACAGGATCAAAGCAAGGGCAGCAGTGCCGAACAGAAAGTACTTTTTTATCGTAAAAGACGGTGCGAGAGTCGGTGTTATCAATCTCGGCCATAACGATCCGAATGAGAAGGAAGTATCTTTTATAAGTCCTTTGTTTATACTTCCGAAATACTGGAATCAGGGCATAGGATATGTTGCGATCCAAAAGGGATTTGAAATGTATCCTGAAGTAAAGACATGGAAACTTGAGACCATTCTTCAGGAAAAAGGCAACTGCCATCTGTATGAGAAATGCGGTTTTGTAAGAGTCGGTGAAGAAAAGCCGATAAACGACAAAATGACGCTGATCGATTATGAGAGAAAAGTCAGTGAATAAAATGTACATTGAGGGGAACTGAGTATGAATAACATCGCGATCGGAAATCAGAGCGTAAAGATCACATCGGAAGGAAGATACACCGTCGGAGAAAAGGAAGTCACTCTTCCGGATCTTGATTATGAGAGCGTTATCGTCATAACTCCCGACGAAGGGAAAAAGATGCTCGATGAAGGATTCCGTGAATACGTCAGAGAAAAGATGTGCAACATTACCGTTATCAATGCAGATTCATTCCAGGCCGGCAGAAAATACGAAAACGCACTGGTTATGAATTTTGCAAATGCACACAATCCCGGAGGCGGATTCAAGCTCGGAGCCAACGCACAGGAAGAAGCTTTATGCAGATGCAGTACCCTTTATGCTTCCATAACATCAAAGAAAGCTTCCGAAATGTACATTTACAACAATACACACATAAGCCGCGTGGAATCGGATTACATGCTGATCTCACCGAATGTTTGTGTATTCAGGGACGAAAAATACAATCTTCTCGAAACACCTGTGGTAATGGGAGTCATTACTCTTCCTGCACCCAACAGATATGGTGCCGCACTTCTTGCGGACGATGAACTTATAGAGGAAACATTTGTAAGAAGGATAAGGATCATGCTTGCGGCAGCAGCCCGAAACGGTTACAAAGATCTGGTTCTCGGAGCATGGGGCTGCGGAGCGTTCGGTAACAGTCCGAAAGATGTTGCCGGGTATTTCAGAAAAGTGATAATCGATGAAGGATACGGCAAATGCTTTGATGAGATATGCTTTGCCGTTTACGGAAAAGAAGACGGGAAAAATATAACCGAATTCAGAAAAGTCTTTTCCGAAAAGTAATATTTTTCCCGTTTGAGTTTATTTACCGGATATAGCTTTTATTATCGCACTGCTTATAAGGTAGATTCCGTCGGGAGTCGGGTGAACGCCGTCCACGAGGTAAGTCTTGTGATTCTTAGCGGTGATCTCGATAAGGGTCAGCGAATCGATCCAGTTTACGTTGGTCTTCTCGGCGATCTGCTGTCCGACATTTCTGTATGTCTGCAGATTGGAGCCGACATCCGAAAGCACATGCGTACCGCCTTCGAAATAATCGGTATAGATCGGCGAGAGTATGTAGATATCGGAATCGGGGAACGTAGATTTTAATTTGATGATCCCGTCCGTTAAGGCCGATTCGTACGAATCATACGAGTAATCCTGATACGGGGCGCCCGAGTTTATCTTTGCGGGGATTCCCGAGAAATAATCGTTTACGCCGTAGTTTATTACGAAGCAGAGTTTTTTGGAGCCGTCGTGCTCCTTTTTAAATCTTTCGAGTTCTTTATTGAATTCCTCATTGTCGATATCCGACGCAGAACTTCCTATAAAAGTATTAACGACATTATTGAAATCTCCGATCGCGCTCGTTCCGCCGATACCGAGATTATATGTGCCTGCACCCGAAAGACCTTCGGTCGCACCGGGGATCGAGATCGGACCGTGGTAATTGCCGAAGATACTGTCTCCGAAGAACACGATCTCCTTATCCGAAAGATCGGAGTAACGGATGTCTTCCGAAACAACAGCCTTAAGGTTTTCTTCATACGAAGCGATCGAATCCTTATCCACCGTATACTTAAGATTGCAGGTGCAGAGGATCAGAAGGTTTAAGGCCACATCTTCAGCGGGAACGCCCGAATTGTAATTTGTGCGGCTTTCGATAAGCCACTTTTCGCTTCCGGGCCAGTACATCGAGACATTGTCGTTATGTGTCAGTAACTTGATAAGCGATTCATAAGTTTCAAGCTGAGCCTTCATTTCTGCTTCGGTCAGCGATTTCCAGTACTGCGACGATGGGTATGAAAGAATCGTGTAAAAAGAAACGTCCGCATATTTTTCCGCAAGCTCGTTTATGTAATCGAGTTCCGCCTTTCCGCTTTCTTTTGAAAAAGCGATGGGGTCGATCTCAAGAAATACGGATTTTAAGCCCTCTTTTGTGATCGCCATATCGAGTAAAAGGTTGGTGTCATCGTATTCGACATCGGCCGGAGTGATGAAAATGGGCTTTACGCCTAAGAACTTGGGGAAGTCCTTGGGATCCGTGATATTGGAACCCAGGAAACTGTAATAAAAACTGTCGAATTCCGAGGATGCAAGTTTTATCATGTCATCCTGGAAGATCTTATCGTCAAAGTAGTGAACATTCTTATATGAATAGACCGTGTAGAAAGGATCACTGTAGAGCTCTTCGCCGAACTTTAAGTAAAGGGATGAAGAGTACTTATTAACGGTTTCGCTGTCATATATCATATAGTAGGGTTTGGATTCGCGTGAAACCTTTTCGTAAGGATTCTTAAGGGAGTCGGTCTCTTTTTCAACGGGTGTAAGGTCTTCGGGCGAGACAACGGGTGCGACTTCGACCTTTTCATTGCTTATAAGAGAAACCTCGTTTACTATCGCATCAGTGCAGAAAGCCACCGGAATGGAATTCGAATCGAGGAACTCCACGAGTCCTTTGTAGGTATCCGTGATATCGACCGCTTCTTCTTTTGCGTGAAGATTCATTTTGAAAAGATCGGAGTTATCGAAGGAATACTCTTTCTTCATATTATTCATATAGGAAAAGATCACGATCACGGGGATCACCGAAAGAAGCGCGATCGTAACCCTGAAGGCAACGGGGATCTTAAATCTTATCCCGTGGATGATGATGCCGAGGCAGATAAGCGCCGGGCAGAAAAGCGTAAGAAGGAAACTCCAGTCGTACACCGCCTTTAATCCGATGATCGCTAAAGGCACTGCAGGAACTGCAGCTATTATATATGTATAGAATTTTTTTGCATGAAGGGAAGTTACAAAGAAAAGATAGCATGCGGCAAAGATCGCATAAACGCAGGTTACCGATTTAAGCAGCGCATCTTTCCATACGGTATAGTCCGTTAAATAATATGTAAGGAAATATCTTGTCGAAAGGGGAACGAAAGGTCTGGTAGAGATCCAGCCGTCCGCAAATGTGTGCGATGAATGGTCGACTAAGTATTTTACGAATACGAGCTCATCGGCCGTTTTCTGGGTAAGAACGGGATCAAAGTTCGAGCGGAACACGAGATAGGGGATAAGAAGAGCGGCGATGGGAAAAATAAAAAAGAGGATAATAAATAAAGGATTCATCCCCTTTTTTGATCTTTTTCTTCTAATATTATGAGTGTCTGATTTTCTTCCTGTATAATTGTTGTTTTTATTCGCGTTCTTTTCCATATAAATATAATATCTTTTTTCAAAATTCATTTCAATAATACGATAAGATAATTGCGATAATAATTGACATTGCGGAATAAATAATGGTACACTTTACCATAGTGAATTAAAACTTTATCACAAATAAAGGGAAAAGGGAGAATAAATATGGATAATCAGAATTTACAGAACGCAGAAGCTGCAGCTCAGAACGTTGCAGAAACAGTTGAAACAGTAGAACAGAAAGTTGAACAGACAGCTGAGACAGCATCATATGCTTATACTGAGACATATGGTGACAATGTAGAAGAAAAGAGCGGTATCAACGTACTTGGTCTCGTTGGCATGATCCTCGGTATCTTATCCATCGTTATCGGAATCATTTGCTGTTGTGCAAGTGCCGGTGTTTTAGGTATCCTTCTTGGAATCTTAAGACTTGGTCTTTCACTCGCAGCACTTATCCTCGGTATCATCGGTATTAAGAAGATGCCTGAAAAGAAAGGTCTTGCTATCGCAGGTATCATACTTGGTGCTATCGGACTTTTGGCAGCATTCATCGGAGTCATCATCGCTATCATTGGTACTGTTGCAGGTACAGCTTCAACATTGATGGGCAGCTCAACAGAGTTCCAGGATATGCTCGAAGAGATCATGGATTCCCTCGAATAATTTTAAAAAGCTTTAAATAACGTAAATAAAAGGTTTCGGTTCCCTGTGAACCGGAACCTTTTTGTACGAATAAGGGTACACACTATATATAGAAGAAACACCTCTAAAAGTTGTGCCTGTAGAAATTTCTTAAAAAATTTTGTAAAAAATGCTTGAAATAAAGAAAATATTTTGGTATGATACCCCTTGCTGTGACATTGATAGCAATGAAGTGTAAGGTTGCTGCGATAATCGCAGGTTTTTACACGGAGCGAATGTCAAGTCGAGATACTGACGACAAGTCACTGTACAAACATTATAGTCTGCTTTAAGCAGAAACGACGTGTGGTCGTTTATTTTTTAGGAAAAGGTACGACACACACGGGAGAGTGTACAGTCGCCGCTTGTTGTACTTGAATCTTAAAGTACATAATATGAGAGGAGACTTTTTTTATGGCAAATCAAGTAATGAGAATCACACTTAAGGCTTACGAGCATCAGACAGTTGATGCATCAGCAGCTAAGATTATCGACACTTGTAAGAAAAATGGAGCAAAGGTAAGCGGACCTGTTCCCCTTCCTACTAAAAAGGAAATCGTAACAATCATCCGTGCCGTACACAAGTACAAAGACTCCAGAGAGCAGTTTGAACAGAGAACTCACAAGAGACTTATCGATGTTCATGAGCCCAACCAGAAAGTTATAGACGCTATGCAGAAGCTCGAAATGCCTGCAGGTGTTTATATCAATATTAAGATGATTTAACATTAGTACTTGGCGAGGTTCCTCACGAGCCCAGTACGTGTTACACATGGAAACTTGGCGAGGTATCCCACGAGCTTAGTTGGAATGTGTTGTTCATCAAACAGTTACATATTAAATAAGAAAAAACAAAACAAATGACTTCCACAACTAGTATGCATCCGATCGGATACCGCTGTAGTGGAATCAAAAGGAGGTCAAAATGAAAAAAGCTATTTTAGCTACCAAAGTCGGAATGACTCAGATCTTCGCTGAAGACGGTACACTCATTCCGGTAACAGTTCTTGAAGCAGGTCCTTGTGTAGTAACACAGATCAAGACGATCGAGAACGACGGATACGAAGCAGTTCAGGTAGGTTTCGTAGACAAGAAAAACAAGATTATCAACAAAGACGCTGCAGGCAAAAAGGAAATCATTCATCGTAATGGTACAACAAACGCCATGGCTAAGAAATTCGAAAAGGTCGGCGTTACAAGCAAGCGTTTTGTAAGAGAGTTTAAGTTCGAGAATGCTTCCGAATATACTCTTGCTCAGGAGATCAAAGCAGACATCTTCGCTGAAGGCGATAAGATCGACGCTACAGCAATTACCAAAGGTAAAGGTTTCCAGGGTGCTATCAAGAGACTCGGTCAGCACAGAGGACCCATGAAGCACGGTTCTAAGTTCCATCGTCATCAGGGTTCAAACGGCGCATGTTCTTCACCCAGCCGTGTATTTAAGGGCAAAGGTATGCCCGGTCAGATGGGTGGCAAGAAGGCTACAGTAAGAAATCTTGAAGTTGTCAGAGTTGACGCAGACAAGAACTTACTTTTGATCAAGGGCGCTGTACCCGGACCCAAGAAAGCCTTGGTTACAATCAAAGAAACAACTAAGGCAGAAGCTTAATCGGACGAAAGGAGGAACATACAGATGGCTCAGGTATCTGTTTACAATATGGAAGGCAAGGAAGTCGGAAAGATGGATTTGCTCGATGATATTTTCGGTATCGAAGTAAATGAACATTTAGTACACATGGCTGTAGTTCAGCACCTTGCAAATATGCGCCAGGGAACACAGAAGGCCAAGACACGTTCGGAGGTATCCGGCGGTGGTGCTAAGCCCTGGAGACAGAAAGGAACCGGTCATGCAAGACAGGGTTCAACAAGATCTCCTCAGTGGAGACACGGCGGCGTAGTATTCGCACCCGTACCCAGAGATTACTCATTCAAACTCAATAAGAAGGAAAAGAGAATCGCTCTTAAATCCGCTCTTACAAACAAGGTAACCGAAGGAAAGCTCATGGTTATCGACGAGATCAAGTTTGATGAGATCAAGACAAAGAAATTTGCAGAGTTCTTAAACAACATCAAGGCTGATAAGGCTCTCGTTGTTATCAAAGAGAACGACGAAAATACAATTTTATCAGCTAGAAACATCGCAAACGCAAATACAGCTTTAGCAGACAACATCAACGTTTACGACATCATGAACGCTAAGACACTTGTACTTGCCAAGGATGCGGTAGAAAAGATTCAGGAGGTATACGCATAATGGCAGATCTTAAATATTATGACATTATTTTAAAGCCGGTAGTTACCGAAAAGAGCATGTCGGGCATGGGCGACAAGAAGTATACTTTCTTAGTAAATCCCGATGCTACAAAGAATCAGATCAAGGATGCAGTTGAAAAAATGTTTCCCGGTGCTGAAGTAGCAAGCGTAAACACAATGAATTGCGACGGCAAAAACAAGAGACGTGGCAATGTATACGGCAAGACTGCTGAAACAAAGAAAGCTATCGTTAAGCTTACTGAAGGCAGCAAGGATATCGAGATCTTCTCAGGTATCTAATCGCCGAAGCTATATGCAATGAAGCATGATAATAAATAACAGAAAAGGAGAACAAAGCAATGGGAATTAAGACATACAATCCCTATACACCCTCCAGAAGAAATATGACTGGCTCTGACTTCTCTGAAATCACCAAGAAGACACCCGAGAAATCACTTTGTGTCGCAATCGAGAAGACAGCAGGACGTAACAATCAGGGTAAGATCACAGTTAGACACCATGGCGGCGGAGCCAAGAAGAAATATAGAATCGTAGATTTCAAGAGAAACAAAGACGGTATTCCCGCTAAGGTAATCGGAATCGAATACGATCCCAACAGAACAGCAAACATCGCACTTATCTGCTACGCAGACGGTGAGAAAGCTTATATAATCGCTCCCGAAGGACTTAAGGACGGCATGAAGATCATGAACGGTCCCGATGCCGAAGTAAGAATCGGTAACTGCCTCCCTCTCGAGAAGATCCCCGTAGGTACACAGGTTCACAACATTGAACTTTTACCCGGCAAGGGCGGCCAGATGGTTCGTAGCGCAGGAAACAGCGCACAGCTTATGGCTAAGGAAGGTAAGTACGCAACACTTCGTCTTCCTTCAGGCGAAATGAGAATGGTACCTATCCAGTGTAGAGCTACAGTAGGTATCGTAGGTAACGTAGATCACAACCTTATCAATATCGGTAAGGCAGGACGTAAGCGTCACATGGGTATTCGCCCTACAGTACGTGGTTCTGTAATGAACCCCAACGACCATCCTCATGGTGGTGGTGAAGGTAAGTGTAGTATCGGTCGTCCCGGTCCTTGCACACCTTGGGGTAAGCCGGCTTTGGGCTTGAAGACAAGAAAGAAAAACAAGCAGTCTAACAAGCTCATCGTAAGAAGAAGAGACGGACGCGCTATAAAGTAAGCGCATATTGATAAGGAGGAAAATAATGGCAAGATCATTAAAAAAAGGACCCTTTGCTGATGCTAGCCTTTTAAAGAAGGTTGACGCTATGAACGCAGCGGGTAATAAACAAGTAATTAAGACCTGGTCACGTCGTTCCACAATCTTTCCCTCATTCGTAGGACATACATTTGCGGTTCATGACGGTAGAAAGCATGTTCCCGTATATGTAACGGAAGATATGGTTGGCCACAAACTCGGTGAGTTCGTTGCTACAAGAACATACAGAGGCCACGGTAAAGACGAAAAGAAATCTAAATCTAAGTAAGGAAGGAGGTTTTAATCCATGGAAGAAATTAAGAGCAGATCACAATACAAGAGAGAGCGTAATAAAAACAACCGTGAGACAAGACCTTCGGCAAAGTTATCTTACGCAAGAGTATCCGTACAGAAAGCATGTTTCGTACTTGACGCCATCAGAGGCAAAGATGTTAATACAGCTTTGGCTATACTTGAATACAATCCCAGATATGCATCAAGCATTATCAAAAAACTTTTGCTTAGCGCTATCGCAAATGCCGAGAACAACAACGGCATGAATCCCGAAAAGCTTTACATCGAAGAATGTTATGCAAATAAGGGACCCACAATGAAGAGAATCAGACCCAGAGCACAGGGCAGAGCTTACAGGATCGAGAAGAGAATGAGCCACATTACCATCGTGCTCAATGAAAGATAGGAGGAAAAGTATGGGACAGAAAGTTAATCCTCATGGAATTAGAGTAGGCATCATCAAGGACTGGGGTTCTATGTGGTACGCAGATGCCGACTTCGCTGATTGCCTTGTTGAAGATTACAACATCAGAAAGTATTTAAAGAAGAAACTCTATACATCCGGTGTCAGCAAGATTGATATCGAAAGAGCTTCCAATAAAGTTAAAGTTACTGTTTACACATCAAAGCCCGGACTTGTTATCGGTAAAGGCGGTGCTGATATCGAAAACACAAAGAAAGAGTTAAAGAAACTCACAGGCAAGAATGTAAACGTTGACATCAAAGAGATCAAGAGACCTGAAAAAGAGTCACAGCTCGTTGCTGAGAACATCGCTAAGCAGCTCGAAGACCGTGTTGCTTACAGAAGAGCTATGAAGCAGGCTATGACAAGAACAATGAAATCCGGTGTTCAGGGTATCAAGGTTCAGCTTTCCGGTCGTTTAGGTGGTGCTGATATGGCTCGTACCGAAACAATCAGCGACGGTACAATCCCTCTTCAGACATTACGTGCAGACATTGATTACGGTTTCGCCGAGGCAGACACAACTTACGGTAAAGTAGGTGTTAAGGTTTGGATCTACAAGGGCGAAGTTCTCCCCGTAAAAGAAAATAAAGAAGGGAGTGCAAAATAATGTTATTACCTAAGAGAGTTAAACATCGTAAGCAGTTCCGTGGAAGTATGAAGGGTAAAGCTCTTTCGGGCAACCAGATTACTTACGGTGAATATGGTATTGTTGCTACCGAACCCTGTTGGATCAAGTCCAATCAGATCGAAGCAGCCCGTGTTGCTATGACACGTTATATTAAGCGTGGTGGACAGGTATGGATTAAAGTATTCCCTGACAAGCCCGTTACAACAAAGCCCCTCGGTACCCGTATGGGATCCGGTAAAGGTGCAGTAGAATACTGGGTAGCTGTAGTTAAGCCCGGCAGAGTAATGTTCGAGATCGCCGGCGTTCCCGAAGAAGTAGCTAAAGAAGCTCTTCGTCTTGCTACACACAAGCTTCCCTGCAAGTGCAAGATCGTTTCTAAGGCAGAATTGGAAGGAGGAAACAATTAATGAAGAGTAATACATATGTTAATGATTTAATGAAAAAGTCCTCCGCTGATTTAGAGCAGGCATTAATAGATGCGAAGAAAGAACTTTTCAATTTAAGATTCCAGAATGCAACCAATCAGCTCGACAATACTGCAAGAATCAGAGAGGTTCGCAAGAACATCGCTCGTATTCAGACAGTATTGACAGTTAAGAAGAACGAAGTAAACGCATAAGGAATTAGATTGAGAAAGGAGAAATCGCTGTGGAAAGAAATTTAAGAAAAGTGCGTATAGGTAAAGTAGTCAGCAACAAGATGGATAAGACTATCGTTGTAGCTGTAGAAAACCATGTAAAGCACCCTCTTTACGGCAAGATTGTTAAGAGAACATATAAGCTTAAGGCACACGACGAACAGAACGAGTGCCAGATTGGCGATACAGTAAAAGTTGCAGAAACAAGACCTCTTTCTAAGGATAAGAGATGGAGACTTGTTGAGGTTGTAGAAAAGGTTAAATAAGGAGATAAAAGCATGGTTCAACAGGAAACAAGGTTGAAAGTTGCCGACAATACAGGTGCTAAGGAACTCCTTTGCATCCGAGTAGTAGGCGGCTCAACAAGAAGATATGCAAACATTGGTGACGTTATCATCGCCAGCGTTAAGGATGCTACTCCCGGCGGCGTTGTAAAGAAAGGTGACGTTGTTAAAGCCGTTGTTGTTCGTACCGTTAAAGGTGCAAGACGTAAAGACGGTTCTTACATTAGATTTGACGAGAATGCTGCAGTTATCATTAAAGACGACAAGACTCCCAGAGGAACTCGTATTTTTGGACCGGTAGCAAGAGAGCTTCGTGAGAAACAGTACATGAAGATTGTTTCTTTGGCTCCCGAAGTATTATAAGGAGGTGCCCGATAATGATGAAGATTAAGAAGGGTGATACAGTAAAGGTTATCGCCGGAAGCTCAAAGGGCAAAGAAGCCAAAGTACTCAGTGTTGACGTTGAAAAGAATAAAGTCGTAGTTGAAGGCGTAAATGTAGTTTCCAAGCATTCAAAGCCCTCAGCAGGTAACCCTAACGGCGGTATCATCACAAAGGAAGCTCCCATCGATGCATCAAACGTTATGATCGTTGACGGTGGCAAGGCATCCAGAGTTGGTTTCAAGGTAACAACTGACGAGAACGGCAAAGTAGTTAAGAAGGAACGTTTCGCGAAGAAGACCGGAAACGTAATTAAATAATAATTTATGGAAGGAGGTCTAGATTCGTGAGTAGACTGAAAGATCAATATAAGAATGAAATTATAGATGCAATGCAGAAGAAATTCGGCTACAAGAATATCATGGAAGTTCCCAAGCTTGACAAGATCGTTATCAACATGGGTGTAGGCGAAGCAAAGGAAAACGCAAAGGCACTTGAGTCTGCAGTAAGAGATTTGGAGATCATCTCCGGACAGAAGGCAGTTCTTACAAAGGCTAAGAACTCAATCGCTAACTTCAAGATCAGAGAAGGCCAGAACATCGGTTGTAAAGTTACTCTTCGTGGTGACAAGATGTATGAGTTCCTTGATCGTCTCGTAAACCTTGCATTGCCCCGTGTACGTGACTTCAGAGGTGTTAATCCCAACGCTTTTGACGGCAGAGGAAACTATGCTCTTGGTATCAAAGAGCAGCTCATCTTCCCTGAAATCGAGTACGATAAGGTAGATAAAGTAAGAGGTATGGATGTTATCTTCGTAACAACAGCTAAGACTGACGAAGAAGCAAGAGAGTTATTAACACTCTTCAACATGCCCTTCGCTAAATAGTATCGTTGTCTTTTATTTAAGGAGGTATATTCATGGCTAAAACAGCAATGAAGATTAAGCAATCACGCCAGCAGAAATTCGGTGTAAGAGAATACAACCGTTGCAGAATCTGCGGACGTCCTCATGCATACTTAAGAAAATACGGTATCTGCCGTATCTGTTTCAGAGAGTTGGCATACAAGGGCGAAATTCCCGGCGTTAAGAAAGCAAGCTGGTAAGATAAAAATATATAAGGAGGCACAACAATGACAATGAGCGATCCTATTGCAGATATGCTTACAAGAATCCGTAACGCAAATTCTGCAAAACATGATACGGTAGAAGTTTCCTCTTCAAAAATGAAATTGGCGATTGCTAAGATTTTATTGGATGAAGGATACATCAGATCCTACGAATTGGTTGATGATGGCAATTTCAAGAATATAAAGATTACTTTAAAGTACGGTGTAGATAAGAACGATAAGGTTATCTCCGGAATTAAGAGAATCTCCAAACCCGGCCTTCGCGTTTACGCAAGCAAGGATGAGTTACCCAGAGTACTCGGCGGTTTGGGCGTAGCCATTATTTCAACAAACCAGGGTGTTATCACCGATAAGGAAGCTAGAAAATTACAGGTTGGCGGCGAAGTATTAGCATTTGTATGGTAGTCGCATAGATTAATTAAGGAGGTACGGGCATGTCACGTATAGGAAGAATGCCAATCGCAATACCCGCAGGTGTTACTGTAAGTGTTGCAGAAAATAATAAAGTGACTGTAAAAGGTCCCAAGGGTGAATTATCAAGAGTTTTACCCTCTGAGATGGAAATCAAGGTTGAAGGTGCCGAAGTACTTGTTTCGAGACCTAACGATCTTAAGAAAATGAAATCCCTTCACGGATTGACAAGAACCCTCATCAACAACATGGTTGTAGGTGTTACACAGGGTTATGAAAAGAAACTTGAAGTTAACGGTGTAGGTTACAAGGCTGCTAAGGCAGGCAAGAAGCTTACATTGTCTCTCGGATATTCACATCCGGTTGAAATGGAAGATCCCGAAGGCATCGAGACTGCAATCGAGCAGGGTGCCGGTGGTGCAACAGTTATTGTTGTTAAGGGAATTGATAAAGAAAAAGTAGGCCAATTCGCTGCTGAGATCAGAGATAAGAGAAGACCTGAACCTTACAAGGGTAAGGGTATCAAGTATGCTGATGAAGTAATCAGACGTAAAGTTGGTAAGACCGGTAAGAAATAAGAGATAAGGAGAGTATAAAAATGGTTAGTAAGAAATCCAGACAGGAAGTTCGTGCCGAGAAGCACAGAAGAATTCGTAGCCGTTTAAGCGGTACTGCTGACAGACCCCGTTTGGCAGTATTCAGAAGCAATGATCATATGTATGCTCAAATTATCGACGATACCGTTGGAAATACAATTGTTTCAGCATCTACACTCGATAAGGATGTAAAGGCTGAACTCGAGAAGACCAACAACGTTGAAGCAGCAGCATATTTAGGAAAAGTAATTGCTAAGAAAGCATTAGACAAAGGAATTAAAGAAGTTGTCTTTGATCGTGGCGGTTATATATATCAAGGTAAAGTCGCAGCTCTTGCAGAAGCAGCAAGAGAAGCAGGCTTGGAATTTTAGGAAGGGGAGGATTTGCAATGGTACGCAATATTATTAACCCTGCTGAGTTAGGTGAATTATTTAGTGATACAATCGCTATTAAGAGAGTCAGCAAGACTACAAAGGGTGGTCGTGTAATGAGCATCGCAGCACTTGTAGTTGTAGGTGACAAAAACGGTCATGTAGGTGTAGGTACAGGTAAGGCTAAAGAAAACGGTGAAGCAATCCGTAAGGCAACAGATGACGCTAAGAAGCATCTCGTATCCATTTGTCTTGATGAGAACGCATCCGTAACTCATGATTACATCGGAAAGTACTCTTCAGCCAGCATTCTTTTAAAGAGAGCTCCCGAAGGTACCGGTATCATCGCAGGCGGTCCCGCACGTAAGGTGTGTGAACTCGCAGGCATCAGAAACATCCGTACAAAGTCATTGGGTTCAAACAATAAAACAAATGTAGCACTTGCAACAGTTGAAGGATTAAGCAAACTTAAGAGTCCTGAAGATGTTGCCAGAAATCGTGGTAAGTCGGTAGAAGGCATTCGTGCTTAAACCGATTGGATGAAAGGAGACCAAAATGGCAGACAAAATGTTAAAAATCACATTGGTTAAGTCCCCGATAGGTGCTGTTCCCAAACATAGAAAGACCGTAGAAGCAATGGGTTTGAGAAAACTTAACAAGACTGTTCTTTTACCCGATAATGCAGCAACAAGAGGACAGATTCAGCAGATCGGATACCTTCTTAAGGTTGAAGAGGCATAGAAAGGAGAGTCACAATGGAATTATCTAATTTAAGACCTGCGGAAGGCTCAAAGCATAGTGATAATTTTAGAAGAGGACGTGGCCACGGTTCAGGAAACGGCAAGACAGCCGGTAAGGGACATAAGGGACAGAAAGCTCGTTCCGGAGCACCCAGAATCGGTTTCGAAGGTGGTCAGATGCCTTTATACAGACGTATTCCCAAGAGAGGATTTACGAACAGAAATACAAAGGAGATCATTTCAATCAATGTAGCCGCACTTGAAAAATTCGAGAACGGTACTGTTGTAAATGTTGAGAAGCTTCTTGAAGCAGGCGTTATCAGCAAAGCAGCAGACGGTGTTAAGATTCTCGGAAACGGTGAACTCACCAAAAAGTTAACGGTACAGGTTAATGCTTTCAGCGAAACAGCTAAAGCTAAGATTGAAGCAGCAGGCGGTACAGCAGAGGTGATCTAGTGTTTAAAACATTTATCAACGCTTTTAAGGTAAAAGATATCAGAAATAAACTGTTATTTACCCTTTTAATGCTTGTTATCGTGCGACTCGGATGCCAGATAGCTTCTCCCGGTATCAACCAGGAGTTCGTTAAGCAGATGATGGAAAGCCTCTTCGGCACAGACGGAAACGGCGGTCTTGGTATCCTCGGTGCTTTCACCGGCGGTTCATTCGAAAGAATGTCCATTTTCGCACTTAACATTACTCCGTACATCACATCTTCCATTATCATGCAGCTCATGACGATAGCTATTCCCAAGCTTGAAGAGATGCAGAACGAAGGTGAAGACGGACGTAAGAAAATTGCTTCCATCACAAGATATGTGACAGTAGCACTTGCATTGATCGAGTCCGGCGCCATGGCGATCGGCTTCGGTTCACAGGGTTTACTTACAGAATACAATGCATTAAATGTAATTACCGTAATAGCTGCGATGACTGCAGGAAGTGCATTTCTTATGTGGGCGGGTGAAAGAATCACTGAGAAAGGCGTCGGAAACGGTATTTCCATCGTACTTATCATTAACATCATTTCTTCGTTCCCTCAGGATGCAAAGACTCTCTTCGAACAGTTCGTTAAAAAAGAAGGTTCGGTTGCAGTCGGAGTACTCAATGCGGTAATCATAATTGCCGTAGTACTTGTGCTCATCGTTATGGTTATCTTCTTAAGCGACGGCACAAGAAAGATTCCTCTTCAGTATGCGAAGAAGATTCAGGGCAATAAGATGATGGGTGGAAACACAAGTTCCATTCCCATAAAGATCAATACAGCCGGAGTTATCCCTGTTATCTTTGCTTCATCAATCTTGCAGTTCCCTATCATAATCTCCAACATGGCCGGATTCAACGGCTCGGCTAAAGCTGAGACAGGCTTCTGGGGCTGGGGTTATATCTGGGGCGAAGCATTAAAGTTCATGAACGCAAGATACTGGTTCAACAAGAACGATATGATCTACACGATCGGTATCATCGTATATGTAGTTTTGGTAATATTCTTTGCTTACTTCTACACATCGATCACATTCAACCCCGTGGAGATCGCTACGAACTTAAAGAAAGCCGGCGGATTTGTTCCCGGTATCAGACCGGGTAAACCTACAAGCGATTATCTTAACACAGTACTTAACTATGTTATCTTCATCGGTGCCGTAGGACTTACGATCATAGCTGTTTATCCTTACATATTCAGCGGACTCTTCGGAGCAAGCGTAAGCTTCGGCGGAACGAGTATCATCATCGTTGTCGGTGTTATCATCGAAACCGTAAAACAGGTTGAGTCACAGATGCTTGTACGTAATTACAAAGGATTTTTGAACGATTAATATTGGCGCGGGCGCTCCTTTTTGGAGTGTCCGCTAAAATAGCCATTCGGGGACGTGTGCGTAGCATTTGGCGAGGCTTTTTCGAGCCTGGTGCGTGCCATGGGATGACACTTAGTGAGGTTCTTTCGAACTTAGTGTCAGACCAGTTCTATGAAATGGTATTTTTGCACGAAAAAAGGAAAAAACAAAATGAAAATTGTCATGCTTGGCGCACCCGGTGCGGGCAAAGGAACACAGGCAAAAATGATTGCCGAAAAATATACGATCCCTCATATTTCCACAGGAGATATCTTCAGGGCCAACATTAAGGAAGGAACACCGCTCGGACTTGAAGCCAAGTCATACATGGATCAGGGTAAGCTCGTACCCGATGAACTTACAGTAAAGATCCTTCTTGACAGAGTTGCAAAGGATGACTGCAGGAACGGATATGTTCTCGACGGTTTCCCCAGAACAATCCCTCAGGCAAATGTCTTAAAGGAAGCGCTTGAAAAACAGAATGACAAGATTGATTATGCGATCAATGTCGATGTTCCCGATGAAAACATCGTAAGAAGAATGTCGGGAAGAAGAGCATGCGTTACATGCGGAGCAACATATCACATCGAGCATGTACCCCCCAAGAAAGAGGGTATCTGCGATAAGTGCGGAAGCGAACTTATCTTAAGAGATGACGATAAGCCCGAAACAGTGCTCAACAGACTTAAAATATATCATGATCAGACACAGCCTCTGATCGATTTCTACAGCAATGAAGGAATCTTAAAAGAGGTTGACGGAACAATCGATGTTAAAGATGTATTCGAAAACATCACAAAGATTTTAGGATAAGAGGAAAATTGAATATGGCAGTTTCTATTAAATCAGAGAGAGAAATTGAATTGATGCGTGAGTCCGGAAGGATTCTTGGTGAGGTTCATGAAAAACTTAAAGAAATAATCCGCCCGGGTATCTCTACACTTGAGATAGACATCGAGGGTGAAAAACTGATAAGAAGCTATGACTGTATTCCAAACTTCCTTCATTATAACGGATTCCCCGGATCGATCTGCGTATCGATAAACGAGGAAGTCGTACACGGAATTCCCAAGAAGAGCAGAAAGTTAAAAGAAGGCGATATCGTAAGCCTTGACTGCGGACTCATTTACAAAGGATATCATTCAGATGCCGCAAGAACATATCCTGTCGGCGAGGTTGATCCCGAAGTATTAAAACTCGTAAAAGAGACAGAGCAGTGCTTCTTCGAAGGAATCAAATTCGCAAAAGAAGGCAATCATCTGCACGACATCTCAAATGCGATCGATGCATATGCCACCAAATGCGGATACGGAGTGGTTACGGCGCTTGTCGGCCACGGCATAGGAACCAGTCTTCATGAAGATCCTTCGGTTCCCAATTACCACATGAACAATCGAGGCATCAGACTTCAGGCAGGTATGACTCTTGCCATCGAGCCCATGATCAACCTCGGAAGAGGCGATGTTGATTTCCTTGATGACGGATGGACATGCGTAACAAGCGACAGACTTCCTTCATCACACTACGAGAACACGATTCTCATAACAAAAGGTGAGCCGGAAATCCTCACATTACCCAAAAGATAAATTAAGAAAGGATAGTAGCGATTATTCGCCGGGTATAAGAAGTGTCAAAATTAGATGTTATTGAAATCGAAGGTGTTGTTACAGAGAAACTTCCCGGAACTCAGTTCAGGGTGGAACTCGAAAACGGCCACGAGGTTATTGCTCACATCAGCGGTAAGCTCAGACAGAACTACATAAGACTCCCTATGATCTGTCCAAGGGACGTATAATCTGGAGAGAAAAATAAATCCTTTAGCGGAAAAATTTTTCTTGCATTGTATTTTTCCGCGTGTTACAATGTTAAACGGACTTTTTTGAGAAGGAGGGTTGAATCGTGAAAGTAAGATCATCGGTCAAACCAATTTGCGAAAAATGCAAAGTTATCAAAAGGAAAGGGAGAATCATGATCATCTGTGAGAATCCCAAGCACAAACAGAGACAAGGATAATCCGTATTCTTGTTTTGTTTGCATGTTATGCGGCTGCGGCTGATATTATTCCGTCAAATAGTATCGGCTAAATAATAAATGTGAGGAAGACTTCGGTCTGTCCGTGCATTTACTTTTTGATACCGAGCAAAGTATCGGAAAACCGGGAAACCCGGTCGGGTAGAGATACCCCTATCATTTAGTAACTGTTAATCGAATCCGGCATTTACCGCTGACTTGGTCAGGGCACGGATTCAAAAGGAAAATTGGAGGAAAAAGAAACATGGCTCGTATTGCTGGTGTTGACTTGCCGAGAGATAAGCGTGTTGAGATCGGTCTCACATACATCTACGGTATCGGCAGAGTAAGCTCAAACAAAATTCTTGAAGCAGCAAAGGTAAATCCTGACACTCGTGTCAGAGACCTTACTGACGATGAAGTAAAGGCTATCAGTGAGATCATCGCTGATTCTTACATGGTAGAAGGTGACCTTAAGAGAGAAGTAGCTCTTAACATTAAGAGACTTCAGGAAATCGGTTGCTACAGAGGAATCCGTCATAGAAAAGGACTTCCCGTTCGTGGTCAGAAGACAAAAACCAATGCTAGAACCAGAAAAGGTCCCAAGAAGACCGTTGCTAACAAGAAGAAGTAATACAACAGATTGTAGTTGCTTGCGACTTTCTTCCTATTATATATACACATCTTGTGTTTCGGATGAAATTAATGTCGCAAAGCGTAGTTTTATATTTAAGAAAGTAGGTTAGTTTTTATGGCAAACAAAGCAGTAGCTAAAAAAGGCGCTAAGAAGCGTGTCAAGAAAAACGTTGAACATGGACAGGCACATATCCAGGCATCTTTCAACAATACAATCGTTACCATCACTGATGCTGAAGGTAATGCATTAAGCTGGGCAAGTGCAGGTGGTCTTGGTTTTAGAGGTTCAAAGAAATCTACTCCGTATGCAGCTCAGATGGCTTCAGAGACAGCTACAAAGGCAGCTCTCGTTCACGGATTAAAGACAGTAGATGTATTTGTAAAAGGACCCGGAACAGGACGTGAAGCAGCAATCAGAGCATTAGCAGCTTGTGGCTTACAGGTTACAACAATCACAGACGTTACACCCGTTCCCCATAACGGATGCCGTCCTCCCAAGCGCAGAAGAGTTTGATGGATTATTCGTTGTGATTATTGGATTGGTATAATTTAGGAGGAAACATAAAGATGGCAGTAGATAGAACGCCTGTGTTAAAAAGATGCAGACATCTTGGTATCGAGCCCATGGTTTTGGGTTATGACAAGAAGTCTAACAGAAAGTTTTTACATGAAGGAAGAGGCAAAAAGTCTGAGTACGCTAACCAGTTAAGAGAGAAGCAGAAAGCTAAATTCATCTATGGTGTACTTGAGAAGCCTTTCCGTAACTATTATGAAAAAGCTGACCGTATGAAGGGTATGACCGGTGAAAACCTTATGATCCTTCTTGAGTCAAGACTTGATAATGTAGTATTCCGTGCAGGTATGGCAAGAACACGTCGTGAAGCACGTCAGATGGTTGATCACAAGTTCTTCCTTGTAAACGGAAAAGTTGTAAACATCCCTTCATATCTTGTTAAAGCAGGAGATGTAATCGAAATTAAAGAGAAGAGTCGTTCAACACAGAGAGTAAAAGATGTATTCGAAGTAACGGACGGAAGACTTACACCCAACTGGATTGAAGCTGATCATGAAGCTGGCAAGATTTCGGTTAAGTCACTTCCCACCAGAGAGGAAATAGACGTTCCCGTAGACGAAATGCTTATCGTCGAATTGTATTCGAAATAATAGTATAGCATGATAAGGAGGGTAGTTAATGTTAGCATTTGATTTCGATAACCCCAACATTGAGGTAGCAGAGATTTCAGAGGATAATAAGTACGGCAGATTCGTAGTTGAGCCCTTAGAGAGAGGCTACGGAATTACACTTGGTAATTCACTTAGACGTATCATGCTTGCTTCTTTACCCGGAGCAGCTGTAAGCAAGGTTAAGATCGACGGTGTACAGCATGAATTTTCATCCATCAAGGGTGTTAAGGAAGATGTAACCGAGATCATCATGAACATCAAGAACCTTGCAATTAAGGACAGTTCCGAAAGCGACGAGCCTAAGAAAGCATATATTGAGTTCACAGGCGAAGGCGTTGTTCGTGCATCCGATATTCAGTTCTCAGATGACGTTGAGGTAATGAACCCTGATCAGGTTATCGCAACTATCAGCGGTAAAAACAACGGTTTATACATGGACCTTACGATCACAAAGGGCAGAGGATACGTAAGTTCTGACAAGAACAAAGACGAGACCACACCCATTGGTACGATCGCTATCGACTCTATCTACACACCCGTAGAAAGAGTTAACGTTACCGTAGAAAACACCCGTGTAGGCCAGATGACAGACTATGACAAGCTTACACTTGATGTATACACAAACGGAACACTCGGTCCCGATGACGCAGTAAGCCTTGCAGCAAAAGTTCTCTCAGAGCACTTAAAGTTGTTCATCAACTTATCAGAGAACGCAAGAAACGCTGAAGTTATGGTTGAGAAGGAAGAAGACAACAAGGAAAAGGTACTTGAAATGAGTATCGAAGAACTTGAACTCTCCGTTCGTTCATTCAACTGTCTGAAGAGAGCAAACATCAACACAGTCGAAGAGCTTGTAAGCAAGACTTCCGACGAAATGATGAAGGTTCGTAACTTAGGACGTAAGTCCCTCGACGAAGTTCTTCAGAAATTAAAAGATCTCGATCTTCACTTGAGAGACAGCGAAGACTAAGATAAATCTATCGCGGTAAGACTGAAAAGCACGCGAATGTAACTCTGAAATGGGAAAGGTTCGAAATAAGTAAGACCAAAGGCGTTATGTCGGACCCCAGGTTTTGAAAAGGAGAATAATTATGGCAAAGTACAGAAAATTAAGCAGAACCAGTGCTCAGAGAAAGGCACTTCTTCGCAACCAGGTAACAGCTCTTTTATACTACGGCAGAATCGAGACAACTGAAGCTAAGGCTAAGGAAATCCGTAAGATCGCTGAAAGCATCATCGCTCTCGGTATCAAGGAAAAAGACAACTACGAGATGGTAAAGGTTACCGGCAAAGTAGCTCGTAAGGACAAAGACGGCAAGAGAGTAAAAGAGACAAACGCTGAAGGTAAGAAAGTTACCGTATACGATGAAGTTGAGAAAGAGATCAAGAAGGACAACCCTTCAAGATTACACGCTCGTCGTCAGATGTTAAAGGTTCTTCAGCCCGTTGTAAGCGTTCCTACAGAAAATGCAGGCAAGAAGCGCGCTACAAAGAAGGTTGATATGGTTGCCAAGATCTTCGATGAACTTGCAGTAAAGTATGCTGACCGTAAGGGTGGCTACACAAGAATCATCAAGGTTGGTCCCCGTAAAGGTGATGCAGCTATGATGGTAATCATCGAATTAGTATAATTTTATACAATTTTTAGGACTTTATGACTTCCTATTCACGATGAAATAAGTTATAATCGTGAATAGGGAGTTTTTTTCTTCTGATAGTGAAAAAATTTTATAACTTATAAATTAAGGGGAGGATTAATCAGTATGAATTTTGAAGAACTCGTGGAATATGCGAAACAGAATAAATGTTCCGATATTCATATCACAGTCGGAACAAATCTCGCTATCCGTAGATACGGAACACTTGAGATCCTGGAGCCTTCACCTACAGCTGAAGAATCAAGAAATATGATCTTTTCATTCCTTGATCAGGAGCAGGTAGAGAGAGTATCCAGAGGTGAGGACCTTGACGTTGGTTGTATGCTTTGGGACGGTACACGTATCAGAGCCAACATCTATCATCAGAGAAACAACCTTGCAGCAAGTATCCGTCTTTTAAATCAGTATATTCCTACATTCGAGGAACTCGGACTTCCTCCCGTTGTAAGAGATCTTGCTGAAATGCCCAGAGGTCTTGTACTCGTAACAGGTCCTACAGGTTCAGGTAAGTCAACCACACTTGCTTCGATGGTTGATTACATCAATAAGACTACATCAAGACACATCATGACTATTGAGGATCCTATCGAATACGTATATCCTCATAACAAAGCCATGATCCACCAGAGAGAAGTCGGTAAGGACGTAACAAGTTTCGCTACAGCTCTTCGTTCTGCACTTCGTGAAGACCCCGATATCATCCTCGTTGGTGAAATGCGTGACTTCGAAACGATTTCCGCAGCTATCACTGCAGCTGAAACAGGACACCTCGTTCTTTCAACACTTCATACAACTTCTGCTGCTCAGACAGTAGAACGTATCATCGACGCTACTCCTCTTGAAGGACAGGATCAGATCAGAACACAGTTCTCCAATGTTATCCGTGGCGTTGTTACACAGACACTTCTTCCTGCAGCAGACGGAAACGGTCGTGTTGTTGCTACAGAGATCATGGTTGCAAACGCAGCTATCGGTAACCTTATTCGTGAGAAGAAGACAATTCAGATCCCTTCATCCATCCAGGGTGGCCGTGCTCAAGGTATGCATCTTCTTAACGATGATCTTGCTTCACTCGTACATCGTGAGAGAATCACCAAGGAAGAAGCTATGAAGGTAAGTAACGATCCTTCTTCACTTGATAAGATGTGCTAATGACTAAATCTTTAAAGAAAACTAAAGAGACATTTAACCGGGGCAATCTTAAAATGATTGCCCTGTTTTGTATGACTTTGGACCATTTCGCGGTCATGATATTCGATTCATGGATGAAACTGTATGATAAAACAAGTATCGAATATGCGCTGATCTCGACTCCGATGATCGCTTTCAGACTTATCGGAAGGATAGCATTCCCGATATTCTGTTTTTTCATAGTCGAAGGTCTTTTTCATACAAGAAGTGTATTTAAATATTCATTAAGGCTCCTGTTACTCGCGTTTATTTCAGAAGTGCCGTTCGATATGGTGCTTAAGCATACATTCTGGGACATACATTATCAGAATGTTTTCTGGACGCTTTTCTTAGGACTCATCACCATATATGCTGTCGACGGCATATTTAAAAAGATACGATCCGTAAAAGCGCTTAGATACATACTCGCCGGATTAACGGCGGTATCAGGTATATATCTGGCGGAGTTCTTGGGAACGGACTACGGAAGCATAGGCGTCTTAACGATCGTTCTGATCTACCTTATCGGAGAAGAACAGTATCTTTTTGCCGCGATAGTAAACGTTTTGGGACAGACCATAGAACTCATCTCATTTAAGGAATCTGATATCCTGAAAATTGTTCTGGGAGCATTTTCCATAGTGGCAGTCAGTTTTGCGATTTACATTTGCAGGAGAATAACAAACGTTAATTCGAGAAAAATGCTCGCAGGTGTTGCTGCACTAAGCTGTCTTAATTTTATTGAATTGTCAGCACTGATAAACATGAAGCTTTTTGAGTACTATGACGGAGAAAAAGGAAAAAACATCGGATGGTTTTTCTACTTTTTCTATCCCGCCCATCTATTGATCCTGGCAGGATTTGCAAAGCTCGTAGGACTGTATTAAAAAAGGAATCGTATTTTGAAGATAATCAAAGCCGAGGAAGTTACATTTGAATATATAAGGCGTGACGAAGACGGAAACGTCGAAGGTATCAACCGCGCTGTGGATAAAGTGTCGCTTGACGTAAAGGAAGGCGATTTTATTTCCATACTCGGTGCCAACGGTTCCGGTAAATCCACTTT
>CADARM010000005.1 GCA_902790275.1 uncultured Lachnospiraceae bacterium | reverse complement strand
TGACATTGGAAGTATTCTTTACTTCATCACTTGTCTCATTGAGCACGCCGTACGCGCCGTTAACCTTGTCGACAAGTTTTCTGGTATTCGAGATCATATGGTTGGTAGAATCGGCAAGCTGTGAAAACTCATCGTTTCCGTAAGCTTTGACTCTTACCGTAAGATCGCCGTCCGAAACATGTGAAAGCTTTCCGGTGATCTGAGCCATGTTTTTCTGAATGCTGCTGATAACTCCGATGCCGATCACAATAACAAGTATCATCGAGATCAGGACCATAACGATCGTAAAGGTTCTTATGGAAGAAACCTGACTTGTGATCGCTTTATTGGGAATAAGTGCGCAGACCGTCAGAGTATGATCCGCGTTCTTTGAAAATACGCACAAATATTTCTGTCCGTTAAAACGTACATCCATAGTGCCTTTTTCATCTTCGCTCTGATTTATAATCTCGTAAAAATCGCTTCCCGCAAATACCTTTTCATCTTTGGAGATCGTGCCCTGAGAACCTTCCGGAACGTTTTCAAACACTACTTCGTTTCCGTTTTCGGTAACGACACCTATGATCGAATTGTCTGCGAGCTCAATGTCTTCGAGTAACGAATAGATCCCTTCGACGCCTTCGTCCACGATAACGATATACTGTTTATTAAGCGACTGGACCTGATATGATCTTAAGGTCTCCGAACTCTTAAGTGAAAGTTTGGAATCCGCCAGTTCATGTCTGTCAACCCAGCTCTTTATCTTCTTCTTTCCCGCATACTCCGTACTGTCAAGATACTCCGCAAGGAAACCATCGATCGAGCCTTTGCCCGCATCGAAATGCTGGGTCGTCATAACCTGATAACCGCTGTTTGGAATGATATGTATGTTATATATCATTTCATTGCTCTTTTTAGCTGCGGTGATACCCGAAGTAACCTTCTTTTTTATCGCCGCCAGTTCCGTAGGATCGGAATCGTAAGAGCCGAAATAATATCCGTTTATCTCCGAATCAAGCGCATAAGTATTCGCTGCACTTTCAATAAATGTATCTCCGAGCTCGATATACTCGTTGACCATTGAAAGAGTTTCGGTGATCGATGTTTTAAAACTGTTTGTAATTCCGGCAACAGCCTTGCTGTAGGAAGAAACTCCTATGATCACCATAAAAAAAATGGGAATCGCAAGATTGAAAGCAAGTTTCATTCCCAGTTTCACTCTCGGCTTGCCGACACTGTTCTTATTGCTCATGTAACTACCCCGCTGTCTAGTGATTTTCAAAAAGAATTTACAATCATCCTAAGACTTACCCCGTATAATAGATTATAAGAGATTTCACCCGTTTATTCAATATGCGTTATTTGCAAAAAACATTTAAATATCCTATAATCTATGGTATTATTTTACATGACTGAAACAGTATAAAAGGGGGATTAAATATGGCATTATACGAATCAGGCGAGATGTATCTCGAAACCATACTTGTTTTATATAAAAGAGGCTTGGAAAGAGTCAGAGCGATCGATATCGTTAAGGAAATGAATTTTTCTAAACCCAGTGTCAGCATAGCACTTTCAAACTTAAAAAAAGAAGGCTATGTTACGGTAGATGCAAACGGAACCGTGGAACTTACGGACAGCGGCCTGAAGATCGCCAAGAAAATATATGAACGCCATGTGATCCTAAGCCAGATGCTCGCCGAACTCGGTGTTTCCGAGAAAACTGCTTCCGAAGATGCATGCAAGATAGAGCATGTTATCTCTGATGAAACATTTAAGGTAATCAAAAAACATTACAAGAACAGAAATTCTAATTAATTCAAATAAAAGCACCCAACGGGTGCTTTTATTATTCACCTGGTGTCTTTGGAGCCTTGATTTATCTTACCTTTCAGGAAATGGTATTACATTCTTAGGTTCATTTTTATACGCATTCCATATTGTTAATTTCTGCTGCATATCCATCCAACTCTCAACCGATGTATTGGTGGCTTTGCTTATTCTGATGGCCATATCGGGGCTTAATGCCGATTTTTCATTTATGAATTCAGACAATGCTTTTCTGCTTACACCCAGCATCCTTGCAGTTTCCGTAACAGATAAATTTAAAGGCTTCATCACATCTTCCCGAAAAACTGCTCCGGGATGTGTCGGTTTTCTTCTCATACTTATTCCTCAATGATAATCCAAATAATCCACCAAGTAGGCATCTTTGTCCTTAAAATAGAATATTACTCTCCAATTTCCGTTTACAGTTACTGACCACATTATTTGTTTGTCACCTTTAAGTTGATGCAATCTGTACCCCGGCAAATTCATATCCAGCGCAGATGTGCTTGAATCAAGCCTGTCCAGTATTCTGGCCAGTTTAGGAGCATGTTCAGGAAGTATTCCTTTTTTTGATCCCGTTTCAAAGAACTCTTTTAGTCCTTTATGATTAAATGATCTTATCACAAGTGTAACCCGTAACGTTACGCGTGTCAATAAACAAATATGTGAATGACAGAATAAACGTTCTTTCTTGATTGGTATTCGATTGTTCTCAATAGCGGAAGCATTAGATTCAGAACAAAATCTAATAAACAGAAGTATATCACATAAATATATTACTAAAAATTTAATACTAATACAATATGAAATGCCTTTCGAGTATAATATTAAAGTCAAACGGCAGTTGGACGTAAGAATGAATATATTTTACATTATTATTTCATTCTCACTGTATAAAAAAGGGACACCCGAAAGTGTCCCTTCTGTTTTATCGGCGCGACGGGATTTGAACCCACGACCTCTGCGTCCCGAACGCAGCGCTCTACCAAGCTGAGCCACGCGCCGTAACGTTAACAATGATATATCATTTTCTTTGGGGTGTCAATAAAACAGTTTTTCGTGATGACAAGGTGAAAAAACGAGATTATAATGGTTAAGTCAGCTGTAAAAACCTGAAAGGAATGTACATAAACATATGGCGATCAAGAATGTAGTATTTGACATCGGAAAGGTGCTTGTGGATTTTGCATGGGACAAGCTTATGGAAGAGCTTGGATTCAGCAAGGAATGTATAGATGCACTTGATAAGGGATTTATCAACAACCCTCTCTGGGATGAGATGGACCTTGGAATAATGAAAGAGGAAGAAGTCATGTATGAGGCTATAAGACGCTTCCCCGAATATGAAAAAGAGATAAGACTTTTTTACGACAATCTTATCCTTACGGTCAGACCTTACGATTACTGTGTGAAATGGATCTCTGATCTTAAATCGAAGGGATACAAAGTATTTTTACTTACCAATTATCCCGTAAAACTTTTTGATGAAAGTGTCGCAACATCATTTCCGTTTTATGATCTGATCGACGGAAAAGTGGTATCGTCCCATATCAATAAGATCAAACCTGACGAAGCGATATATAAAGCTCTTTTTGAGAAATACGATCTGAAAGCGGAAGAATGCGTTTTCTTTGACGACAGACAGAGAAACGTCGATGCAGCCAACAGACTCGGCATGCACGCATTCGTTTTCGAAGGCTATGAAAAAGCCTTAAAAGATTTTGAAAAAACAACAGCCGATAACCTTTAAGGTTATCGGCCTTTTTTTATTCTTCTTCCGGCAGAGTTACCGGACAATAATAATTTCCGAAACCGAATTCGGGTTCTTTGTTACAGAGTGCATAACAGCAGATCGGAAATGCCAGAGGAACAAAGACGCTTAAGATCCCGAGGAATATCGTCAGCCCTTTGTCGGATTTTTTCATATACGTCTGCAAAAGATCCGCAACCATGATAGCCTTGGCTATACCTGACGCAGCGTATCCGATCCACGTAACAAACTGCATGACAAACGAAGCCAGGAAGCCGAGGAACGGTAAAAACGAAATAAACATCGCCACAAATCCCATACCGAAAGGAAGTATATATTTTACAATAAGATAAAGTAAGAATCCTTTTCCTCTTTCATATGTCTTAAATATGCCTATGTAGTTATATTCCTTCATCGGAAGGATGTGTACCAGATAGTAATTGGCAAACGGTATAAACGCAAGGAACGGATGTGCATATCCCGCTTTATCCGCCATGATGTACAAAGGAATCGCAAGAAGTATATGATTAATGACTATGCCTATAAGGAATAAGATACAAAAGAATACCCATACTCCCACAAAAAGCAGCACTATGGCATCATCATATGAAATACTGCCCGCAATATTATCCAAGATATCTGAAATGTCCATTAAAATCACCTTTTATTTTTTTAGCCGTCAACATCAAGATGTTCAAGAAGTGATTTCTTATCATCTTTAACTATATCGCCATGTTTTACCTGAGACATGGTAAAGAATGCAAGTGCCGCAAATACCACGCCGTAAGGGAAAAGAGATCTGTAAGCTACATACTGTAAGAATACACCCGACAAAACGGGAGTAAGTACCTGTGCAGCCATCGAGAACGTGTAATAGTAACCGGTATATCTTCCTTCGTCACCGTCGGATGCGATCTCTACCGCCATGGGGAACGAATTGACGTTTATTGCACCCCATGAAATACCTACGATACCGAAAAGGATGTAAAGAAGTGCACCTCCGCCCGTTACAAATGAACAGATAAGGAAAGAAGATGCAAGACCGATAACGCCGGCCATGATAACTTTCTTTCTTCCGAACTTGCTAGAGATAATACCTATGGGAAGGTAACTTATAACTGCTACAACAGTGGCTACAAGCATATATGTCGCATAACTTCCGTCCTTAAGTCCGAGAACATGTGTCGAGTATCTCGAGAAAGCGGAGTTTACTGCGTTGTATGACATATACCATAAAAATACGGAAAGAAGGATAAATATAAGACTTCTCTTCTTTTCTCTCGAGATCTTCTTTCCCGCATTCTTGTTTTCTTCGACTGCTTCGTCGCCTTCTTTTTCTTTTACTTCCTTTGACCATTTGTATTCGGGAACAGTAAGAACAAGGGCAACCGTACTTAATGCCATAAATGCCATCATCGATAAGAAAAGAAGCATGTAATCGGGTGTTCCGCCGCCTTCGGGGTTCTTAACGAGGAGTTTTATCATAACCATCGAATAAATAACTCCGGCCGTACCCATAAGCATGATGACCGCATTACCTTTACTTCTTAATTCTCTCGGAGTGATATCCGGCATTAAAGCAACTGCGGGCGATCTGTAAAATGACATCGAGAGCAGGACCGAACCCGTAGCTATAAGAAACATTACAAGGTTTCTCTGATTATCCGCATAAGGCATGAAAAACATTGCTATTACGGCAAGCATGGTACCGATCGCAATGAAAGGCATTCTTTTACCGAACTTCGTATTCGTCCTGTCAGACCAGATTCCGAAAACAGGGAGAAGGATAAGCGCAAATACATTATCCATAGCCATTACAACACCGTTCAATACTTCGCTCAAATGAAACGAATCCTTAAGGATAAGCGGTGTAACTGCATCGTACATTCCCCAGAACCCGGATATCGACATAAATGCCAGTCCGGCAAGTATCGTTCTTTTGTAATTTAATTTCATGCAAAATCCCCTTTTATAGAAAAATCCACATTAAAGTATACATCATTTCGCATTCTTTGGGAAACATTTTTATATGATTGAATTTTCCATAAAAAAATTGTACTATTACAAAGTAAAATACTTTATTCGGAGGCACTATGACTGTATACATTTTAGGTGCTTTGATTTCCTACCTGGTAGGAAGTATCAATACGGCTTTTTTCTTATCGAAAATACTTAAAAAAGATATGCGTACAGGAGGAAGCGGAAACCTCGGAGCTTCGAATGCAACACTGACATTGGGATGGAAATGCGGAGTCCTGGTCGGTGCCTGCGACATCCTTAAAGGATTTGCAGTTGTATTTATCGCAAGAATGGTTTTCCCCGGATACGAATACCTTCCCTACATCGCGACAACGATGGCCATTATCGGACATATCTTTCCGTTTTATCTTAAGTTCAAAGGCGGTAAAGGATTCGCCACACTTATCGGATGTATCCTCGGATATAACTGGATACTTTTCATCATAGCGGGCGTGCTCATCATTATCATCACATTCGCCACGGATTACATCGTTCTCGCAACACTTACGATGATCATCTCATTCCCCGTATATGTGGGGATCTCGACACATAATTTCATTTATCCCGCGATCCTTGCCATCGGCAGCATATGCATCTTTATAAAGCATATCCCGAACTACATAAGGATCATCAAAAAAGAAGAGATCGGAATACGTTCTGCTTTTACAAAGAAGCATCGTATATGATATAATACATTAACGGCAAAAAATATATCGGAGGTAAAAAATTATGAAGTATGTTTGTAATGTTTGCGGTTACGTTCACGAAGGAGATCCCATTCCCGAGAAGTGTCCCGTCTGCGGTGCTCCCGCATCCAAATTCTCTCCCATGTCAGAGGAAATGTCCTGGGCAGCTGAGCATGTTGTAGGTATCGCAAGTGACGTTCCCGAAGATATCAAAAATGATTTAAGAGCTAACTTCAACGGCGAGTGTTCCGAAGTAGGTATGTATCTCGCAATGTCAAGAGTAGCTTTCAGAGAAGGATATCCCGAAGTTGGTCTTTACTGGGAAAAGGCTGCTTTCGAAGAAGCAGAACATGCAGCTAAGTTTGCTGAATTACTCGGTGAAGTATTAACAGATTCAACAAAGAAGAATCTCGAGATGAGAATCGAAGCCGAGAACGGCGCTACTGCAGGTAAGACAGATCTTGCCAAGCGTGCAAAAGCACTCAACCTCGATGCTATCCATGATACAGTTCATGAAATGGCTCGTGACGAGGCAAGACACGGCAAGGCATTCAAGGGTCTTTACGAAAGATATTTCAAATAAGATTTCAATAAAAAAATTAAGGTGTGTGATTAAAAGATCACACACCTTTTTTTATTTCTCTTTAACTGCATTTTTTCTTTTGCTTACAAATACGAATGCCGCTACTGCGATGACCGTAAGGATACTCATCATATCTCCGATCCTCCAGTAACCTCTTCCCGTGTATTTGACTTCAAATCTTCCGGCATAACCCTCGGGGATGATAACTCTTATATCGCATCTGTCTCCGAATATACAGGTCATATTTTCACCCGTATCGATGTCTTTGGCGGAATATCCGATATAGAAAAGCATCGGAAGATCAACGAAACCGTTCTCCGAACTTTCGTTGATGCAGCTGACATTCACATCAAGTCCGTCTTTTCTGTATTCGCTTATCTCAACATTACCGCTTGCGATCGCATCCCTGTATGTTAAGAGGTCATTGTAGTTGCTCTTTATATCATTGAAAATATACTCGCTTCCGGAAGTAAATCCCGTACCGAATTCGGGTACGTCATAAAGTCTGTAAGGAGCGTTCACGTTTAATAATTCGGATGAATAATAAAGGGATGCAACTGCGGAAAGGATAATAAGTGTTCCCATAAATATTTCCGCGATCTTTCCTTTTTCCTTAAGAAGCATATAACCGCAAAGCGCAGCCATGATCATAAAGACAGAAAGCACCATTAAGAGTCTTCCCGGGAACTGAAGACTTGATACAAGTGTTTTGAAAAGCGAATTTGCAGCCTGGATTCTGTCCCAGGGAAAAACGCAGGTACACATCCATCCTGTCAGAACGGAAACGCATGTAAAGATCGTTCCTGTTACCACAAATTTATCTTTCCTGTCTTCTTTCATTACCGCAGCGATAAGGAATACAAACAGTCCGAGCACGAGCGTAAATCCGACAGTCAGTGTCAGTGCACCTTCCATACCGGACTCAGCGTATAAAGTATTGTTGGTATCCTGATTGACGAAGAACATCAGAAGATGAACGGGATAAATGCCGCGGCTCTGGATCGTTCTCGCAGATACATTCTTAATCTGGAGATCCTGATTGATGTAATTATCAAGGAACGGGATTATAAACCAGAGGCTCGCCGTTACGGACACGGCAAGTGTGGCAAAAAGCTGAATAAATCTCTTCGGCGTAAATGTCCTTTTTATAAGTACGATGCAGAAAAGGATAATGAAAAATGCGATTATCTCAGTCGTTAAAACATGGTTCCACAATACTCCGCAGATACCGGCGGATGCGATGATGAAATTGTATTTGAAATTTTTGTCTTTAACATCATCCGTATAGATCTTATAAAGTCCGAGCAGAACTATCGGAAGGAAGATCGCCGCACAAAAAACTCCCGCTCTCGATAAATTGTAAAGAGCTACAAGTCTGTAAGGCATAAGCGTGTAAAGGAAGCACGCAAGGATCCCCGCTTTCTTATCGTTAAAGATCTTTTTAAAGCAGACATATGACGAGATCACGGTAAGGATGTTTACAAAAAGGATAAACGCCTTGTACGATGTCGTGACGGAAAATCCGACAAGTCGTAAAACAGCCGGAACATAGAGAAGGAAATTACCGTACATGACCGCATCTATATAACCGTATCCGTATATCCATTCGGGATAGATCCTTACAGGAAAATACCCTGCGAGGATTCCGTCTTTAACACCCTCTATTCTTAAAAGGTGATAGATATAATCACTTCCCATCACCATGTAATCCGTAAAGAGCGGTGCCGATGCAAGGATGCAGCATGCCGAAAGGAGAAGATACGTAACTTTTCTTTCTTTTGTGAAGAATCCTTTTTTACCAAGGATATAAAGAATATCTGTTAAGAGGAATAAAAAGATCGCCGTAAAGAGCACTTCCCTCTGAAAGATATTTGTCTTAATTATATCAACGCCGTAGATCGAGATCTCGCCCTCTCCGCCGTAATTGATATGGACCTGCATATTGTCATTATGCGAAGTGACGTAAATGATATAATCCGTCTCGTTCTGACCGCTGTATAAAGTTACCGCGTTTGTTTTTACGGGATTGTAATTTTCAGAAATACCTGTGACAAGAACTGTGTTTTTCTGATCGACATCCGTATGATATTTTAACCTGATACGATATGCTCCTCTGTCGAGAGAAAAAGGACCGGTCGATGCACTTGACTGTATGGACAGTTCGCCGATAAGATTGTCCTCGGTGACCGTTCCGAAAAATGATGAAGGGTCAAGATGCATTTCCTTTCCCTTGTCTGTAAACAAAAAGATAATCCAGGTTAAAACGAAAAGGCTTTCAACCAAGATCAATCCCAAAAATTTATAATCTTTTTTCTGTTTGTTCTCACTCATTATTTTTGATTCCTCTTACCTTTAACATTGTATTAAAAGCCCCTGTAAAAAGCAAGAATTACCGTAAATGTGATATAATTCATTAGACGAGGAAATAAAAATGTCTTATATATGCGATCTGTGCCCGAGACAATGTAATACCGACAGAAGTTTAAGACCGGGGTTTTGCAACGAAAGCGAAAAGATAATGCTTGCAAGAGCCGCCCTGCACTTCTTTGAAGAGCCATCGATCAGCGGAACCGAGGGAAGCGGTGCCGTGTTTTTTTGCGGCTGTAACTTAAAATGCGTTTTCTGTCAGAACGAAAAGATATCAAGAGGTCTTATCGGAAAAAAAGTGTCTGTGGAAGAACTCGCGGATATCTTTTTAAACCTTGAGTCGCAGGGTGCAAACAATATTAATCTCGTCACGCCTTCGCACTATGTTTATCAGATAAAAGATGCTCTTATACGGGCAAAAGAAAAAGGCCTGTCGATCCCCATCGTATATAATTCTTCGGCATACGAACTTCCCGAAACCCTTTGCCTTCTTGAAGGCCTTATCGATATCTATCTTCCGGACTTTAAATACATGGATGAAGAACTCGCCGTAAAATATTCAAATGCGCCGGGGTATCCCGAGATTGCAAAGAAAGCCATCGAAGAAATGGTTCGTCAGGTCGGTGCACCGATATTCGATGAACGCGGGATGATGAAAAAAGGCGTTATCGTACGACATCTTCTGCTTCCTGCAGGCGTTAAAAATGCAAAAAGCGTGGTATCCTATCTTAACGAAACATATCATGATTCGATCTATATCTCGCTTATGAATCAGTACACTCCCATGGATACGCCCTCACTTAAAAAAGCAGGCGAAAAATATCCCGATCTTTTAAGAAAAGTCACAAAAAGAGAGTACGAAAGGCTCCTTGACTTTGTACTCTCTCTTAATATCGAAAATGCATATTTTCAGGAAGGCGATACCGCATCGGAATCGTTCATTCCCGATTTTGATTATACGGGATTATGATCTATTTTCCCGTTGATCCGAATCCTTTTTCACCGCGATCGGTTTCTTCAAGCTCATCGGCAAGCTCGAATTCCGCTTTAAGATAAGGAACTATCGAGATCTGTGCAATACGCTCTCCCGCTTCTACGGGAAGCGCTTCTCCCGAACCGTTATGGTTGTGAAGAGCAACCTTTATCTCTCCTCTGTAATCGCTGTCTATAACTCCGACTTTGTTGGCGGGAGCAAGTCCCTTTTTGCATGCAAGTCCGGAGCGTGCAAATACAAGTCCGACATATCCGTCGGGGATCTCCATCGCGATACCCGTTCCGACCATCTTTGTCTCACCGGGCTTTATCTCTATCGTTTCATCGATGCAGGCGTAAAGATCCGCACCTGCGGCATAAGGTGTTCCGTATGTGGGAACGATCGCTTTTTCGTATAGTTTTTTTATTCTTACGTTCATACTCTTATAAATATTTCTTTAATACGTCAACCTTGTCAAGCTGCTCCCAGGGAAGATTAAGATCGTTTCTTCCGAAGTGACCGTAAGCTGCCGTCTGCTTGTAGATGGGTCTTCTCAAGTCAAGCATCTTGATGATCCCTGCGGGACGAAGGTCGAAGTTCTCTCTTACGATCTCAACGATCTTTTCGTCTGCTATCTTGCCTGTTCCGAATGTATCTACCATGATCGATGTGGGCTTTGCAACACCGATGGCATATGAAAGCTGGATCTCGCACTTGCTTGCAAGGCCTGAAGCAACGATGTTCTTTGCTACGTATCTTGCTGCATATGCTGCGGAACGGTCAACCTTTGTACAGTCTTTTCCGGAGAATGCTCCGCCGCCGTGACGTGCATATCCGCCATAGGTATCAACGATGATCTTACGTCCTGTAAGACCTGCGTCACCGTGAGGTCCGCCGATAACGAAACGGCCTGTGGGATTGATGAAGTATTTTGTGTTCTCATCGACCATATCTTTGGGAAGAACTTCATCAAATACGTATTTTTTGATATCCTCATGGATCTGTTCCTGAGTAACGTCTTCATCATGCTGTGTGGATAATACTACGGCATCAAAACGAACGGGCTTTCCGTTGTCATCATATTCAACCGATACCTGGCTCTTTCCGTCGGGACGAAGATATTTGAGTGTTCCGTCTTTTCTTACCTTTGTAAGCTGACGGCAGAGTTTGTGAGCATAGTAGATGGGGTAAGGCATGTAATCATCGGTCTCGTTTGTCGCATATCCGAACATCATACCCTGATCGCCTGCACCGATGGCTTCGATCTCTTCATCGCTCATTTCTTTGTTTCTGGCTTCAAGTGCCTTGTCAACGCCCATCGCGATATCTGCCGACTGGCCGTCCATAGCTACGAATACTGCACATGTGTTTCCGTCAAAGCCTGTCTTTGCATCGTTGTATCCGATCTCGTTAACAGTCTCTCTGACGATTCTTTGGTAATCAAGATGAGCCTTTGTTGTGATCTCACCGGTAACCAGTACAAATCCGGTACAAACAGTTGTCTCACAGGCAACACGGCTCATGGGATCTTCTTTCATACAGGCATCAAGAATCGCATCCGATACGGCATCACAGACTTTGTCGGGATGTCCTTCGGTAACGGATTCGGAAGTAAAGATTTTTCTTTCCATATTTTCTCCTTATAAAACTAAAAAATTATCGCTACGGATTGCTTCGCGTCTTCGACGCTCTCGCAATCCCTTTATCGATAAAAAAACCGCTCCTCTAAAAGGACCGGCATCAGATAATCTCTCAAATATACCACAGTCCTCTTATTGTTCGATTGCTCGCTCAGGTTGGCACCTTCCTTAATGGGGTTGCCGTGGCTTCACAGGTCCTATGTACCTCCACCACTCTGAATAAGAGACGTATTTTTTTATCAATTATTAACATACTATTTATTTGCGGAGGTGTCAATAGTATCATTTGACTTTTGTCCCTTTTTTTCTTATAATTTTATAAAGATTTTTGTGTAAAAGAATGTTTGAAAAAACGTTGTTTTTTCGGAAAACGGGTTACCTCTATGCAGAGAATTAAGACCAAAGAGCTTATCCCGGGATATGTTTTGGCAGAAGACGTTTATAACTACAACGGCCAGATGATACTTACCAAAGGAACTCTTCTGACAGATAAAATCATCACCCGTCTTGAGTTCTACTCAATCATGTCGGTCCGTGTTGAGGACGAGATGCAGGATGTGCCTGAAGAAGAAGTTCTTCCCACTCCCGAGTTGAAAGAACCTCCTCATTCGGAGATCATCAGGCAGAGCAAGGATTTCGCCGAATTCAAGGGATCCTTCGAAGAGACACTTACCGATTTCAAGAGCAGTATCAACAATATCGTGGAACTCAATTCCCCGATCAATACGGAAGAATTGCTCGACAATACAAAAAATCTTATCCAGCAGGCGAAAAATTCTTCTTTCAGCACGATGGATATGCTTCATAATATGCGTCAGTATGATGACCTTACATTCGCTCATTCCATGAACGTTTCCCTCATCTGCAATGTATTCGGCGGATGGCTTAAAATGTCCAAGGAAGAGATCGATCTTCTGACACTCTGCGGTATGCTTCACGATCTCGGGAAACTTAAGATCCCCGATTCGATCATAAAGAAGCCCGACAAGCTTACCAGCGACGAATATCAGCTGGTTAAGACTCATACAGTTGAAGGTTATCATATATTAAAAGCTCAGGGAGTTGACGTTCACATTTCAAACTCCGCGCTCATGCATCACGAGAAATGCGACGGCTCAGGTTATCCTCTGGGACTTACCGCCGATCGAATCGATAAATATGCCAAGATCGTTGCCATCGTCGATGTATACGATGCGATGACTTCCGCCAGGATCTACCGAGGACCCATGTGTCCTTTCAGAGTTATCGAGCTTTACGAAAACGAAGGTCTTCAGAAGTATGATGCACACTTCATTCTCACATTCCTTGAGAACGTAAGCAACACATATCTTCACTACACCGTACAGTTAAGCGACGGAAGAGTCGGAACGATAGTTTTCATCAATAAGAACGCCTTATCCAAACCCATCGTTCAGTGTGACGGCGAAATGGTAGACCTTTCAAAAGAAAAAGATCTGCATGTAGACAGAATACTTTAAATAAAAAAAGAATCTCCGAAGAGATTCTTTTTTTATGCTTTTAATTTGTAAATATCTCGTTTCTCTCGTGTGCGGCAAGAACCGTGTTTCCTGCATCGACCGAATGCGTGAGCCACACGTTACCTCCGATCACACAGTTATCACCGATACTTGTGTTACCGCCGAGTATCGTTGCGCCCGCATAGATAACGACATTGTTTCCGATATCGGGATGACGCTTGATACCTTTTACCAGAGATCCGTCGGGGTTGACCGCAAAGCTCTTTGCGCCGAGCGTAACGCCCTGATAAAGCTTCACATTTTTTCCGATCGTGGTAGTCTCACCGATAACAACTCCGGTACCGTGGTCGATAAAGAAATACTCTCCCACCGTTGCTCCGGGATGAATGTCGATACCCGTATTTTTATGAGCATATTCGGTCATCATTCTGGGAAGGATGGGAACCTCAAGGTTGTAAAACTCGTGAGCGATCCTGAAGATGCTTATCGCTTCAAAAGCAGGGTAGGCAAGCATAACTTCCTTGGTGGATTTTGCTGCGGGGTCTCCCACATATGCAGCCTGAACATCGGTATCAAGAAGTGACTTAACATCGGGAAGTTTTTTGAAGATCTCATCCGCGATCTTTTCAACATCCGTATCTTCTTCGCATACCGTCTTTAATGAATCCACAAGAACGGAACGTGCTTCCGATCTCAAAGCCTCTGTTGATTTGTATCCCATCTCTCCGAATATCTCGGGATAGAGCATACTTCTTAAAAAGTTGATCAGCTCGATGACCTGCTGTTTTAAATTGACATATCCGTTATTCATATCTCTTACTTCCAATCGGGAACGTACGAAGGCATAACCTCAAGTTTGAAAAGGTTCATCTCGTGCTTGCGGTCGATGATCTTTTTCTTTTCTTCGTCGTCGATCTCTCCTGTTCTTATATATCTGTCAAGCTCGGCATATGTAAATCCGAGATTGTCTTCATCCGTCTTGCCGCAAAGTCCGTCACTCGGAGCTTTATCAACAAGTTCTGCAGGGAGTCCGAGTATCCTTCCGATCTCTTTAACTTCCTGAACAGTAAAATGCGATACGGGAGAAAAATCTCCTACGGAATCGCCGTATCTCGTCGAATATCCGACCCAGTCTTCCGAAAGGTTACAGGTATTCGCAACACGTCCGTTAACGCTCTGTGAAACCGCATATACGGTGCTCATTCTAAGCCTGGGGGATAAATTGATCCTCGCCTGCTCACTCATCTTAAGGTCTTCGGGAAAAGCATTCTTAAGACCTTCGAACGCATCCTTAATATTTATAACATAATGTCTTATGCCAAGATGATTGACAAGCTTGTAAGCCATCTCGATATCGGCCTGCTCGCCGTTAGGCATTAAAACACCCACTACTCTTTCTTTTCCGAGTGCCTCCACAAGAAGTGCTGCTACAACCGATGAATCCTTGCCACCGGAAATACCAAGGACCGCATTGCAGCCTTTACCGTTCTTTTCGAAGAAATCCCTGATCCATTCGATACAGCCGTTCATGGCTTTTAAAAGTTTTTCTCTCTCGAGTGTATTCTCTATTCTTTCCATTCTGAACCTCCGTCCTCAGATAAGAACCCGATACGAAAAAAATTATATCATTTATTAATAATTGCTACAACCGCACTAAAAAACAAATCTCTGAAGTATCTCTATAAAAAGCACCGCTACGCAGGAAGAAAGCGCCACCACGAGAAGGCCTTTCTCAAAGAATGCCACGACTATTCCGACGAGAAGTCCCGCGAGCGCACTGTAGATATTGCCCGTTGCCGAAAGGATCGCAGGAAAAGTCATCGCCGCAAGAACCGTGTAGGGTACATACGAGAGAAACGATTTGAAAAATACGTTATTAACTTCTTTTCTCATAAAGACGTACGGCATGACTCTTATAAGATAAGTCACACCGGCCATCAGCAAGAGATACTTAAAAAACACAATCCAGTTCATATTCTATTCTTTCTTTTCTTCTTTTACCGGGAAAACAAGCGCTCCGAAAAGCGACGCGGTCACCGCACAGATGATGACCGAAAATCCCGAAGATATGTTTTTTAGTCCGGGAACATATGCGAAGCATACTGACATTAAAACAGCGATCCCGACCACTATACTCATCTTCCACGAATGTTTCATCGGAGGAACGACTATCGCGATAAACATACCGTATAACGCTACACCAAGAGCATTTACGATCATCGCAGGAAGGATCTCACCGCATACGGCACCTAAGAATGTTCCGAGCGACCATCCGATGTAAGGTGCTATGATTACGCCAAGGAAATATTTTCTTCCGAGCTTCTCCGGCCGTCCCATCGAGACCGCGAAGATCTCGTCTGTGTGGAATTCTCCGAAGAAGAGTTTCTGCGGAAGTTTCATGCTTTTATCTATGTGCTGGGAAAGTGATATCGACATTAAGGAATAGCGAAGGTTTATGATAAACTGCGATATTATCATCTCGACAATGCTGCCGCCCGAAACCATGATCGTAAGGCCCGCGAACTGTCCGGCGGAAGTTAAATTGGTCATCGAAATAAGAGTTGCCTGCCAGACATTTAGTCCGCCCGCAACCGCCAGTATACCGAACGAAAACGATACCGCAAGGTATCCTAATCCTATCGGAAGTCCGTCTGTAAATCCTTTCTTAAAACTGTTCATATTAACGTCGCTTAAATAACCTTATAATAAATTCACCGCTCTCAATTATAACACATACATCCAAATTTCTTTATACAGATATACCATTTTGTGGAATATGCACGGATATTTGACGAAATCATACGTTAGCGAGATAATTATTTACGAAAAAATCAGCAGCATTACTGCCGTCAAAGGCGTTTTTTCAGGGGGACGAATATGTCAAAACTTACCGAAAATGCGATAAAGAATTCATTCAAGACTCTTTTGGATAAAAAACCTTTAAATCAGATCACGGTAAAGGATATCACGGATGAATGCGGTATTACCAGAAATTCATTTTATTACCACTATCCGGACATTCCGACTCTGATAGAGTCGATCGTAAAAGAAGAGATCGATCTGCTCGCATCCGAACAGGTCACGATAGATTCTCTCGAAGACTGTTTTACGACGATCGTCGATTACTGCATACGCGATAAAAAAATGCTTCTGCATATTTATAATTCGGTCAACAGAAACATTTTTGAAAACTCTCTGATGAAGCAGTGCGAATACGCTGTAAGAAGATATGTGGACTCCGTTCTGGACGTTGAAGATATAGACGATACGGACAAGGAGATAATTATACGTTATTTAAAATGCCTCGCTTTCGGAACGGTCATCGACTGGTTCGAAAACGGCATGAACGAAAACATAATCGAACATTTCCACCGCCTTTGCGAACTTAAGAGCGGGCAGACGGTTGAAATGCTTAAAAGATGTAAAAAGAAATAATTTTTTGGTCATTTTTATACATATGTTAAAATTTTGTACATTCGTACTAATTTGACAATTCCTTTCATTTTTTATCCGTATAAAATAGGGAATGAAAAATGAAGTGGAGGTGTATAAGATGACATTCGCCAAAAAAATAGTCAAATTGAGAATTCCGATCATTATTCTCTCAGTTCTCTTGCTGATTCCTTCATTTATCGGATATCTCAAAACAAAAGTCAATTATGATATGCTGACATATCTTCCCGAAGATATGGACACCGTAGTCGGACAGAACAAACTGCTTGATGAATTTCACAAAGGTGCTTTTACATTCATCATAGTGGAAAACATGTCCGAAAAGGATGTTGCCAATCTGAAAAAAGATATCGAAGCGATCGACCATGTGGATACCGTTATATGGTATGATTCACTGGCAGATCTGTCGGTTCCGATGGAATTAATCCCCGATAAAATCTACAAAGAATTCAACACGGATCATTCTACGATGATGGCCGCTTTTCTTGATGCTTCAACATCCGCAGACGAATCTATTTCAGCGGTCAAGGAGATAAGAAAAGTAGCAGGTGAAGACTGCTTCATATCAGGAATGACCGCTCTCGTTATCGACCTTAAGGATCTTTGCGAAAAAGAAGAACCGGTATATGTTGCGGTTGCGGTTATCCTTGCAAGTATCGCAATGTTTGCTTTCCTTGACAGTTTCCTGGTTCCTTTTACATTCCTTGCATCGATCGCAATGGCTGTGATCTATAATCTCGGAAGCAATATCTTTTTCGGAGAGATATCCTATATTACAAAAGCGTTGTCGGCAGTGCTTCAGCTTGCCGTTACGATGGATTATTCGATATTCCTCTGGCACAGCTACAACGAACAGCTAAAGATCCATGAAGACAAAGAAGAAGCCATGGCATACGCGATAAAGAATACATTCACAAGCGTTCTCGGAAGTTCGATCACTACGATCGCAGGTTTCATCGCTCTTTGTTTCATGACATTCACCCTCGGAAGGGACTTAGGACTTGTAATGGCAAAAGGCGTGGTATTCGGAGTTATAACATGTGTTACGGTTCTTCCTTCGATAATCCTTATTTTTGACAAGCCTCTTCAGAAGACCAAACACAAACCCCTTATCCCGAACATGGATAAAATATCAAAAGCATTACTTAAGATATTCCCGGTCTTCATAATAACTTTTATCCTGCTCATCGTTCCGGCTTTCTACGGATACACGAGATCAAACGCTAACGTATATTACGATCTCGGCGATGCGCTTCCCGAAGATATGAACTATGTTATTTCCGCAAAGAAACTTCGTGAAGATTACAAGATCGCATCCACCCATCTTGTCCTGATCGATTCCGATATTCCTTCAAAAGACGTCAGAAACATGATCAAAGAAATGGAAGAAGTTGACGGCGTAAAATACGTTCTCGGGATCGAGTCTCTTGTCGGCTCAAGAATCCCTGAAGATTTTCTTCCGGAAGATATAGTAAGCAAACTCGAAAACGATGACATCGAACTCTTACTTATCAATTCACAATACAAAGTTGCAAGCGATGAAGTTAATCTTCAGCTCGACCGCTTAAACAACATATTAAAGAAGTACGATCCGACAGGAATGCTTATCGGAGAAGCACCGTGCATGAAGGATATGATAGATACGACAAGCCATGATTTTAAAGTGGTTAACATGATATCCATCGCTGCGGTATTTGTGATAATCCTGATAGTCGAACAAAGCATATCTCTTCCCGTAATACTTATCTCGATCATCGAACTCGGTATATTCATTAACCTGGGGATCCCGTACTTTATGGGCAAACAGCTTTCATTTATCACACCTATATGTATAAGTACGATACAGCTTGGTGCAACGGTTGACTACGCGATACTGATGACCACCCGATACAAGAGTGAACGAATGAAAGGTCTTGATAAAAAACATGCGATACACATCGCACTTTCTTCTTCGATACCTTCGATCATCGTATCGGGTCTCGGACTTTTCTCGGCAACGATAGGTGTTGCAATCTATTCAAATCTGGACATCATTTCTTCGATGTGCATGCTGATGGCAAGAGGAGCGATCATAAGTATGGTCCTTGTTATATTCATACTTCCCGCATTCCTCATGCTGTTTGACAGGATCATATGTTTTACGACGATCGGCATGTTTGATCATAAACATAAAGGAAAGGAGCAGTTATCATGAAAAATATAAATAAAAAAGCATTACAGGCGATCGCTCTTCTGCTTTGCACAATACTTGTTTTTGTATATGCCGCACCAAGCGTACAGGCAAAGAGCGGAACTAAAAACACTAACGAAGAAAACAGCGAACAAAATAAAACGATCTCTGTAACAAACGCAGGCTCAGGTGAAGGCGAAACCGAAAAAGACGAAACCGTATATGTCTTCACGGATGCAAACGGATCAGTTAATAAGATCATAGTAAGTGACTGGCTTAAAAACAGTGATTCGTTCAAAACGATCGATGATCACAGCGACCTTAGGGATATCGAAAACCTTAAGGGTTACGAGACATTTAAGACAGCCGCAAACGACGAAAAGAAATGGGATGCCGAAGGAAATGATATCTATTATCAGGGAACAAGCGACAAACCCCTTCCCATCGACATGAAGATCACATACAGACTCGACGGAAAAGAAATAAGCGCAAACGATATCAAAGGAAAAAGCGGTCTCGTTAAGATCCGTTTTGATTTCACCAACAACAAATATGAAATGTGCGAGATAAACGGAGAAGACGTAAAGATATATGTTCCTTTTACAGTGATAACGGGAATGATATTAAACAATGATACATTCAAAAATGTTGAAGTTACAAACGGACGTCTTGTAAATGACGGTGACAAAACGATCGTGATCGGAACAACATTCCCCGGTCTTCAGGAAGATCTTAATATCGATAAAGAAAAGTTTGAATTTCCCGAATACTTTGAGATCGTTGCCGATGTTACAGACTTTGAGATGACATCAACAATGACACTCGCAACAAATGAATTCGTGAATGATTTCGACAGAGAAAAACTTGAAGAAAACGAGTTCGATCTTTCCAAAATTGATGAACTAAAAGACGGCATGAATAAACTCATCAACGGTTCGGACGATCTTCACGACGGACTCAGCACTCTTTTAGAAAGCTGCAATACATTAAAGAGCGGAATGGATGATCTGACAGACGGATGCAACAAGATCAAAAACGGTGCAAACGATCTGAATAACGGTGTATCTTCTCTTCAAAGCGGTGCGGCAAATCTTCAAAGCGGATTATACACCTTAAAGTCAAATAATGACGCTTTAAACAATGGTGCAAAACAGGTATTCGAAACACTGCTCGCGGAAGCGAACAAACAGCTTTCCGAATCCGGAGTAAATGCAGAAAAGCTTACGATAGAAAACTATGATGATGTGCTTGATGCCATTATTAAAGATCTGGATAAAGACAACGTTTACAAAATGGCTGAGAAAACCGTTGAAGAAAAAGTCGACGCCATGGGCGACGATCTTTACAGACAGTATCTTCAGACGATAGCCGACAGCATTTATGACAATTACCTTAAATCCATAGAAGATACCATCTATACAAAGTATATAGAAGGCAATGTCGATGATATTTGCAGAATGTATCTCGAAAGTCAGGCAGACACTTTATACGACACATATCTCGACTCGATAAAAGATGATGTTATAAACGCTTATATATCCAATAATGCGGACACATTTTACAGAGCATACATCGATACGATCGCAGATTCTTTATATAAGAATTACCTCGCACAGGTTATAAGCGAAGCCAATCCCGGAATCGATGAAAACAGTCTTAACGCAGCAATAGAATCGCAGCTTGGAGCATTGAGCGACGAACAGAAAGAAGCCATCAAAGACGGTGCTGTAAACTCTCTTACGGATGAGCAGAAAACTCAGATAATCGAAGGATCCAAAGCTTCTCTTACAGACGAACAGAAAACCCAGATCCTTGCAGGTGCAAAAGCAGGATTAACCGCAGATCAGAAGAATCAGATCATCGACGGCGCTTTCGCAAAACTTACCAATGAACAAAAAGAAGCGATCAAAAACGGTGCAAAAGAATCTCTTACAGATGAGCAAAAAGCTCTGATCCTTGCAGGCGCAAAAGCAGGGCTTACAGATGACGAGAAATCACAGATCCTCGAAGGAGCATTAAAAACTCTTACCGATGAACAGAAAGCCGAGATACGTCTGGGTGCGATCGAAAAAGGAATGCAGAGCGATGAAGTCAAACAGGCTCTCGAAGAAGCCGATGAAGGTGTAAAGAAACTCACTGAATTAAAAGGTTCTCTCGATTCTTACAAAGAATTCTATAACGGCCTTAAATCTTATACCGACGGTGTAGCCAAAGCCGCAGACGGAGCCAAACAGTTAAAGGACGGAACAGACACGTTAAAGGACGGCTCAAACAAACTGGCTACCGGTGCGAACGATCTCTATAACGGCGCTGCAACGATCGATTCAAAAATGCCCGATCTCATCGACGGCGTAGGCAAACTTACAGACGGAAGCAAGGAACTCTCCGACGGTATCGACAAGCTTAATGACGAAGCGATCGATAAACTCACAGCCGTCATCGAAGACGACCTTGAAGGACTTACGGACAGGATCAAAGCAACGCTTGATGTATCCAATAACTACACTTCCTACTCCGGAAGACAAAATGCTATGAGCGGTCAGGTAAAATTCATTTTCAAGACCGATTCCATAGAATAGAATGTCATCTAAAGCAAAAGAACCGCATTAATGCGGTTCTTTTGTTGTAAAGGGGATGTATATGAAAAACAATTAAGTTTATCACCGAATTTATCTTTTTCTCAATGCCTCTATAGGGCTTAACTTCGCTGCTTTTCTTGCAGGAAGGATTCCGAATACGATTCCTATCGACATGGAGAAAAGTGCTATACCGAGTATGAAGATCGGGTTAAAATCTGCAACAAGTTTGGAAGTTGTAAGATTTGAGATCAGGAAACATACAAGTTCCGCACCGCCGAGTCCCAAAACGATACCAATGATCCCGCCGAGGAGTGAAATGGATGCCGCCTCAACAAGGAACTGTGTGAGCACCGATCCCGTTCTTGCTCCGAGTGCTTTTCTGATACCGATCTCTCTGGTTCTTTCCGTAACAGATACGAGCATGATATTCATAACTCCGATACCGCCTACAAAAAGGGATATCGCTGCGACAAGCATGATAAGGAGCGTAACCATTGTAAGCGACGAGTCAACCACCGAGAAGATCGAATTGTAATCGAGAACATATAATGCATTCTCTCCTCTTACATCATGTCTTGCTTCAAGGATCGCTCTTGTATGATCCAAAACTGCCGAAGCGTTTTCCGCATCATCCAGGAGGATTACTATCGAGCCGTATCCTTCTATATATCCGCTTAAACCGATCGCATCGATGAATGATGTAAACGGACACTCGGCTTTGATATCATATCCGCCGGATCCCATGAAAAGGTCAGCCATCTGGGAAGAGTTGTCGTCTCTTATACCGATTATCCTGAATGTCGTTCCTCTTCCGGTAGATCCGTAAGAAAGATCTATGGTCATTCCGACGGCATTTTCGGTGCCGAACATTTTTCTTGCGGAACTCTTATCCAGGATGCAGACTTTCTCACAGTATTCACATTCTTCTTTTGTAAAATATCTGCCGTATATAATATCGTATTTAGATGCCTGATCGAGCACTTCGTTACCGAGCTTGACCTGCATCGAATAAGTCTTTAGATCCTTGTAAGATGCTTCTCCGGGTAAAGTCATCGAAGGAGATATTCCGACGATATGTTTTTCCTTTTTCATAAGTGCATCCAGATCGGAATCGTAGAAGTCAAGGTCGTTCTGCATGGAGTATACTTCAATGGTATTACCTGCAAGAGATGCGAGTTCATCGTTTATGGATTTTTTAAATCCGTTACCGAGACTTACTATAGCAACTACCGATGAGATACCGATTATGATTCCCAACATTGTAAGAAGCGCTCTTACTTTATTTGATTTGATGTTAAAAAATGCTATCTTGCAATATTCTAAAAATTTGCCCATTTTTTATTCCTGTCTTAATGCTTCGATCGGGCTTAATTCAGCCGCTTTTTTTGCGGGGAATATTCCGAAGAACAATCCTACACCCGCCGAGAATAATGCAGCACCGAATGCTACCAGTACATTGACCGAGATATGTATCGGCATCTTTGTGATCTTTCCCACGATAAGGCAGAGGCCTTCCGCACCGGCATATCCCAGAAGAACACCGATGATTCCGCCGACAAATGTTATCATTGCAGCTTCCGCAAGGAACTGAGTCATGATGGATCCCGTTCTTGCCCCGAGTGCTTTTCTTATACCTATTTCCGAAGTTCTCTCGGTAACGGATACGAGCATGATGTTCATAACACCTATACCGCCTACCATAAGAGAGATCGCGGAAACAAATCCGATGAATAAAGTAACGTATCCGATGACCTGATTGATCTTTTCCATATATGAATCGAAGGAATCGATGTAGAACTGTTCTTCGCCTCTTACATCATGTCTGGCCTCAAGGATGTTTACGATCCTTTTAAGTGTCTCGTTAACATTGTCCGAATCCGAAGAGATCAGTACACTCGACATATTGTCGATAAGCCAGGTATCGTTCATTGCTTTTGAATAATGAGTATACGGTACTTCAAGTTTAATGAGTTTTGTATCTCCGTTAAGAGTATTTACCATATTCATAAGCTGCGAGTCTTTTGCTTTTCTCACACCCACGATACGGTATTCAAGAACATCACCGTAAAGATCCACTAAGATCGTCTGTCCGACTACATCCGTGCTTCCGAAATAGCCTTTTGCACCTGCTTCGTCAATGACGGCAACATTATCGCCTCTTTCTACTTCTTCTTCGGTGAAATATCTTCCGTGAAGCAATCCTTCCACTGCAAAGAATTCATATGTCTCGTTGACCATGTAATAGTCAATGTTGAATACACCTTTAACTGAATCGGAAGTTCCGCTGTAATACATTTCCTCGGTACACATCTTGAGGTCTTTGACATTATTTTTTATGTAATTAATATCATCTACCGTAATGTTTTCCGTCCCGACGCTGTATATGTATGTCTGCCCTCTGAAAAGGTCACCGAGTGATCCGTCCAGTGCGTTTCTTACTCCGCTTCCGAGTCCCGTGATCATAATGACGGATGAAATACCGATTATGATCCCGAGCATTGTGAGGAACGTTCTTCCTTTGTTGGAAAGAATGCTTTTATATGCAATTTTTACATATTCCAAAAACTGTCCCATATAATTTCCGTTTAGCCTAAAATTTATTCATTTATTTCGACAGACACGCCGCCGACACCCATATTATCAAGAAGGGCATTCATCTCTGCCTCATCAACGGGAACGACTACAGCGCCTTCCGTAACTGCGCTTGTAACGTAGCTTACAACCTTATCATCCTCACCGATACCCTCAAGAACCTCAGAGCGGTCTTCGGAAGTAACTCCGATCGTGATAGGTTTCTTTTCGATTACATTCGCTTCGTTAACTATGTATACAAAATATCCGTCACTGTCTACGTTTATCGCTTCCGAAGGAAGTGTAAGTGCTGAATCTTCATGTGCCGTTGTGATAACATTCTTTGCTTCGATTCCGAGATAGATATCTTCATCGGGATTGTTGATCTTGATGATAGCGGATACCGAAGAGCTTCCGGAGCTTGCGACTGCAACACGTGCGATCTTTGAGATCTCGCCTTCGTAATCCTTATCAAGGATCGTAACTTTAACCTTCTGGCCTTCCTTGATCTTGCTTAAGTCTTTCTTGCCGACCGATACTGCAACACTAACGTCATCTATGCTGGAGAATTCGATGATCTCGCTTCCTGTTACGGAAGTTGTCATGCCTTCGCTTACAAATGAATTTGTAACGATTCCGTCGAAAGGAGCCACAAGGCATCCGTTTTCGTATTTTAAGATCTCTTCGTATGCGCTTCCGGATTTCAATGTATTGAGTTCACCCTGAAGCTGAAGGTTCTCTCTGTCGTAGCTGTTACCTGAAGAAGCTTTGTATGATTCAACCTGAGCCTTTGCGGATTCAAGTTTTGATTTGGATTCTGCAAGGTTTGCTTTTGCTTCAGCAAGAGTCTCTGTCTTATCCGAGATAAGTCCGCTGACGTTTTTGATAACCTGGTTTGAGTAATTGATCTTGTCTCTTAATTCTTTTACGTCTGCTCTTGCTTCAAAGTCTTTCTTGGCCTGTTCTGCTTCGCCCTGGCTCATTGTGTCATATCCGACCTGAAGTTTGTATGCTACCCAGAGGTTATCGATCTCTGCATTGCAGTATTCGATGGTACCCTGTTCCATGGCGATCTGTGTCTGAACGTCTTTGTCGAGCTGTTTGAAAGATCCGTTTTCGTCATAGTTGTCAACGATAGCCTGTCTCTCATCAACTTCTGCCTGATACTTTGCAACGTCTGCCTGAGCCTGTGCAAGTTTGCTCAATGAATTGTTGTTGCTTGCAACGCTGCTCTGGTAATTGTTCTCAGTGATCTTATCGTTTAACTCTACCTGCTTTAATGCAAGTTCATATGATTCCTGGTCAAACTTGATAATGGGATCACCCTTCTTTACGTATGTTCCGACTTCAACCACACTTTCAACCTTGATGGCTGCGGGCGAGTAGAAGTGCTGTACATTACTGCTCTGTACGGTACCGTTGATCTTAACTTCCTGAGTGATCTCTTCCATGGTCGCATGTGTAACGTTAACCGTCTTGTCCTGCACTTTCTTGGAAGCCATAATGCCGATGACAGCGCCGCCGATCAGAAGTACTACTAAAAGAATCACTGCAATAACAGCTACTCTGATAATCACTTTCTTTCTTTTGGCTTTCTTTCTTTTCTGAGCCGCTGCTTCAAGCTGCGCATCAAGATCTTCTCTGTCGAGTGAAATTTGTGCTTTTTCTTTCTTGCTCATCTTAATTCTCTCCATTCAAATGTAAATCAATATTATCTTCTGTTACGTTCACATCATAATCATCTTCAGGCTTTTCTTCGGGCTCTAAATTGATCTCGTTAGCCACGATGATCGTTTCGGTATCCGGGAATTCTTCCGCACCGTTTTCATCTTCATCGGGAGCGGAACCGTACATCGTCGAATTCCCTCTTATCTCTTTATCGATATCATCTCTGTTGAGGTTTCCGTTGTTGGATGAATCCGATGTTATCCTTCCGTCCTCTATATGAACTATTCTCTCGGCATTTGCGGCTATATCGTTATCGTGGGTGATAATGATAACCGTTCTGCCTTCGGAATGAAGCGTCTTTAATATGTTCATTATTTCCTTGGTCGAATGCGAGTCAAGGTTACCTGTGGGCTCGTCCGCTAATATCACGGGAGGTGCCTGGGCAATGGCTCTTGCGATCGCAACTCTCTGCTGCTGACCACCGGACATTTCCGAAGGCTTGTGATCCATTCTGTTTTCAAGTCCGACCTTTCTTAAAGCTTCTTTGGCAAGATTGGTTCTTTCTCTCTTTGATACTCCTCGGTATATGAGCGGAAGCTCTACATTTTCGAAAGCGGTAAGATTGGATATTAAGTTAAAACCCTGGAAGATAAATCCAATTTCCTGATTTCGTATATCCGAAAGTTCATCATCCGTCATGAGTGAAACATCCGATCCGTGCAAAAGATATATGCCGCTTGTGGGAACATCCAGACAGCCGAGCATATTCATCAGTGTGGATTTACCGGATCCCGAATGACCGATGATGGCTACGAATTCATTTTCTCCGATCGACAGGGATACGTGGTCGAGCGCTCTTACTTCATTTTCGCCCGGATTGTATATCTTACACATATTCCTGATTTCAATTAATGAAGCCATTTCCTCTCCTTTATTTTATTAGGTTTAAACTACCTTTATTTTTTTCACAAACATCAATTACTATAACAGATTGTGATTTTTTTATCAATAAAACACAAGATATTGAGTTTATCAAATTTTTAATCTAGTACTCTTTCTTTTTTATGATCATTATTCCGAGGAATAAAGAAACAAGATATACCAGAAACGAAACGATGAGGCTTACCGAAACGATAAGGTTGTACGGGATTCTTTTTTCTATTCCGAACGTAAATGTTTCGAGGCCCCGGTCAAATGCGGCGATCGTTATATCAAACGATCCGAGCATTGATGTTATTCCTCCGATCGCCAAGATCACACCCATTATGACGAAAAACACGATCCTGCTCCTTGCATGTCCGAATTTCATGATGATCGGGATCATCAGTCCGGGAACAAGGAATATCGGTACCAGGAATAAAAGAACCGCACTTATGAATTCACCGTTTACCGGCTTACGAAGTACGACCATAAAGATCAATGCCGCAACCGTACTTATGCACCATCCGGCAAGTCCCGCCAGAACGGAAAAGAGATATTTTTCCACGATGTATTTTTCTCTTGAAAACGGAAGCGTCATGATGAATGCCATTCCGTTATTCATTTCATCGTATGCACAGGTTGTCGATCCCAATGTGGAACAGATCAGGCTCATGTATCCGATGATGAAAGCCGGATCCTTCATAGTGAAAAGACATACGAGAGCACATACAAGCATTATCCCGAGCAGGGCTTTCTGTTCCCATGCAAGTTTTATATCTTTTACAAGCAATCCTTTCATGATCTTTCTCCCTTGATGATGATCATCATCATTTCGTCCACGCTCATTTTCTCGACTACTATCGACGGATAATTCTCAACGTAATAATCTCTTGCATCCGTCAGGCATTCGTAACCGTACTTTTCTTTTCTGTATGCCTTGATATGGCTCTTGTCGATCTTTTCGAATGTCTCTTCGTCAAGCTTTAATGCTGCATATTCGCAAAGCAGGCGGTCCGTATCGTCGTGGAATACGATCTTTCCGTTATGTATCATAAATGTTGTATCGCAAAGCTTTTCTATGTCGGATGAGATATGTGAGCTTATCAATACCGTACGGTTTTCGTCCGCTTCCATATATTCTCTTATCTCATCAAGGATATCGTCTCTTGCGATCACATCAAGTCCTACCGTGGGTTCATCGAGTATGAGAAGGTCTGTATCATATGAAAGAGCTGTAATTATCTTAAGCTTTGCTTTCATACCGTTTGAGAACTCTTTGATCCTCTTATCAGTCGGAAGCTTGTACTTTTCGCATTTCTTAAAAAACTTATCCTTGTCGAAAGTTTTATAAGTTGCATTCATGATCGAAGCTATGTCTTTTACGGTAAATGTTTCCGAGAAGAACGATTCTGTCATCACGCATCCGATCTTTTCTTTGTCTTCGTACTTAAAATCTTTTACGTTTTTTCCGTTTATCTCGATCGAACCTTCTTTATAAAATATAAGGCCTAAGATCGATTTGAAGAGTGTACTCTTTCCTGCACCGTTGGTTCCGACTATGCCGTTGATCGTTCCCGATTCAAATTCCAGTGAAACATCAAGGGTGAAATCTTTATATTCTTTTTTTAATCCATCTATTCTGATCATCACTAACCCTCCGGTACTATTCCTCGAAAAACATCTCAAAGATCTCTCTTAACTGTTCTTTGGAGATACCGTAGTTTTCAGCCTTTTCAAAAGCGGTCCTTATCTCTTCCTCCACTTCTTTAAGGCGGCTTTCTTTTATATATTCGGAATTATTGCCGTTAACGTATGTGCCTTTGCCGTGTACGGTGATAACAAAGCCGTCCGATTCAAGTTCGTCATATGCTTTTTTAACCGTGAGCGCGCTGATATTAAGATCTCTTGATAAAGATCTTACCGAAGGCAGGGCTTCGTTTTCTTTTAATGTACATTCCGCGATCTGAGCTTTGATCTGCTGGATTATCTGTACATATATGGGCACCATCGAAGAGTTATTGATTATTATCTTCATATAAATCAACCTTACAAATAAACCAAAACGCAACTGTTATACTGTGTGATAAACACCTTATAACAGTAAACACTATATAACAGTGTATAACACTTTGTCAATAACCTTTGTAAAAAATTTAACAAATCTTAAACATTTTAATAAAACAGCATTAAAAAACTCCCTTACCGTTTGAAAGATAAAGGAGTTTCATCATCCTATTCGTCTTTTTCTTTTAAAAGCCTTTTTTCCGTCACGCTCGGCTTTTCAAACGCCATCGCAGCCATACTGACTATCTTAACGTCTTTGACTTTGCAGTCATACTTGATGCCCGCAAGATCAAATTCGCCTTCTTCTTTTTTAAGCTTTGCGGGAGCAGAGGTTATCTTTGCTATAAAGAAACAGGCTATGAATGCCGCAAAAAACGAAATAAACAGACTACATATTAACAGTATCGGCAATCTCATCACCTCCTCTTCTCTTTAAATGCGGCGGCTGTCTCATCGAAAGCTCGTTGTGATACCTGATAAGATCCATGATCGTTAAGAAGCATCCGAGGCACAGCAGTATTCCGCTTGCAATACATAAATACTTATTTGAAGGTGCGATAAACAGGCCAGCCAGGACAAATACGAGGCTCAGCATACCGCCTAATATCCCGTAAAACTTCGAACTGTTCTTAAGACGCCCGCCTCTTATAAATCCTATCACCGCAAGCCCTAAATTGCCAAAAGTCAGGATGATCTTAAAGAACACATCCATAATACCCGTAACGGAAAGTATCGAAAGCGTTTCCCAGAGGAAACAGATAACCATCAACACATACATTAATCCGACCGCCAGATCGAATATGTAATCTTTTATAAGCTTCTTAACGCTTTCGTTTTTTTCTTTATTCTTTATATATACGACTCCATACTTTTTATAAAACTTTCCCGCATCCTCCGAATCGGCATCTCTTATCTGCATCATCTTCATCTGAACATAATAGATAATGAATGCTGCGATCGAGAATATCAGTGTGATATCAAGGAAAATGTTCGACGCATTTTCGTAAAAAAGAAACATAAATCCGAGTGACGGAGGGAAGAAAAGAAGTGTTAAAAGCAGAGTTGCGATCAAAAACTTCCTGATGGATACCGGGAAGTCGCTTGCAGCTCTTCCGGTCTGGCCGTTAACGGTCATGTATGCCACTTTCTTATTCTGTTTAAATGACATGAACCACACCGGATAAAGTGCTTTCCTCGGAACAGCCTTTGTATCGAACTGCTTTGTGGCTTCATCATTTGAAAGATATATCTTTAAGTTATTGTAGCCGTCCTTCTTTGACTCCTCGGAGACCATCTCCCTTGCAACATCGTTGGCAAGAGCCAGCGCTTCATGTTCGTACACTTCACTCGGAACATCGGATACATCCGCGTAAAAGCCGCTTAAATACGAAGGATAGAATTTCTTCTTCTCGCTTGTAAAGAAAGGAGCGATCCTCTCACAGAGATCATCCGAGAAATTGTAGGAAGCATCCCTGCTTATGCCTTCGAATTTCGAATCTATATCGCCCTCTGCCTTAACATATGTCGTGTAGTTCGAATTACCGTCTGAATATATCTCGGCTGCGCTTACAGAGAATCTGTTCTGCTGGGTAACATCATAATGCCAGTACGGAACATATATAGCCTTAAACTTGTCGAGGATCTTTTCGTCCTTTAATTCACTCGGAGCAAGGATGGCTTTTTTCGTGATCTTTTTAAATTCCTGGATACATTCTTCCTTTGTTTTTTCAAAAGGGATGATGTAATCGGGTTTCTTTTCTTTTGAGATCCTTGATGTAAGAACAGTCGCCGAAGAACAGTATGTACAGAAACTCGAAGCTTCGTTGTCTTCGCACATGATCTTTGCGCCGCACTGAGGGCAGGTGAAGATCGTGGTCTCGAAATAATCGTAATCAACACTGTCGTTCTCTTTTGTTACGCTTTCAGGTGCAAATGATGATTTGCATATCTTGCACACAAGCTTATGGGCTTTAATATCGTATATGATATTTCCGCCGCAGTTTTTACATGCAAACACCCTTTACTTCCTCCTTTTATTTTTTTCCGCAAATTTAACGAGCAGGAAAACTTCAAGCAATACAGCGGGAACTATGTTTAATGCAATGATGATCTTATAAAAATCTTCCAGCCGGTCAGCTTCTGCGATCGCATCTAACATGGTAAGCTCGTCAATACTCTTTATCTTTTCGGCAAGCTTAATGTTTGCGTCGATATAGATATATTTCATTATGAACGAAAGGATAACAAACAATACCGCGATGGCAGATATTATACCTATCTTTTTCTCTCCGCCGTTTTTAAGACCTACAATATAAACGGTAAGGAAAGGGAAAAGGATCTCGATCGCATTGATGATCATCGTGCCTGTCAGATAGATGTTGTTATTGTCTCCGAATATGTACAGAAACATATAGAAAACAAATTCTATGATCACCTGAACAGCCAGTGAGACGATGGGGATCACTATCGTTAACGTCTTTGTTTTCTTAGTCGCTTTTTTGTTGATCTTTAATGCGAAGATCAATGCGATAAAACTAATATATACCAGTAAGACCAAAAGGTAATTTATCATTTCTTTTTCCTAACAGACTGAATAATCCAGTGATTCTTTCGTAAGATTTGTGTTGTAGTAAGGATCGCCTGCGTTTAATTCTTCCCCGAATACTTTTCTGAATCTCATCAGATCGTCAAGATAATCCTCTCTCTCGATCCCCATAAGGATCTGCTCTTTATCGCTGATTCCTTCGGCGTAAGGATCGAATACGTTAAGAAGTCCCGCCCTTCTTAAATTCAGGCATAAAGCCACATCGCCGAAAGCTTCCTTATACTCTTCACCGAAGCCTCCGCACTTTTCGAAGTCACTCTTCTTAACCATTAAGAGATCATGTACAAGTGCCGAAACATCCTGAAGATAACAGAGTCTTCCCATGTAACCTATATACTTCTTGTCGAACCCGTGATGAACAAGTCCGGCCGCTTTGTCTTTTCCGATACCGATAACGACCGATGCATGTTCTATCTTTCCTTGGGAATTGATGATCTTTCCGCCGACAGCGCCGACATCGCTTCTTTGTACCACTGAAAGCATTTCCCTTACTATATCGGGAGAATTAACTTTTAAGTTTCCGTCGATAAATAAAAGCACTTCGCCGCCTGCTTTCCCTGCAAGATAATTTTTCTTTTTGAAAAAGCTTAGATTCGAAACTTCATCGGCATGATCGGATTCTTTTATGATCTCGATATTCGAATAACTGTTAAAACTGTTAAAAGCATCGATGCACTCTTTTGTATCATCACACACGATAACGGATACAAGGGGTTCACCGACAACTTCGTATCTTAATCTGAAGATTGTCTCAAAAGCTCTCGAAGAAGTGATGCTCGTGTTGTAGATACCGTTTGTTTTAAGATGATCCGAAACGGCTCTCTTGGCAGCATCGATCGCATATGTTTTTGCATTGATGTCGCTTGCAACGCTTCCCGCATGAGCTCTCCAGTAATAATAGATCCCGGGTATGTGAACGACCTTCTTTGCGAGGTGCGTAAGGCGGAGGATCATATCGTGATCCTGGCTTCCGTCGTACTCCGTTCTGAAAAGTTCGGTATCGTTTAAAAGACTTCTTTTGAATACCGAGAAATGACAGATATAATTGTTGGCGCGAAGATTGTCTATCGCGAAGTCCGGTTTGAAATGAACCGTGATCATATTGTTGATGTCGCCGTTCTGGAATGTGGCTTCATCGCAGTAGATGTAATCAGCACCTTCGTCGATCGCTTCCCTGTATTTATAGAGCGCGCTCGGATGAAGTATGTCATCGTGATCGAAAAGACCGATGAACTCGCCCGTTGCCATCTTAAGACATTCATTTGTGTTTCCTGAAATGCCTTCGTTCTTTACAAGCTTCTGATATTTTACTCTCTCGTCTTTTGCATATTCCTTACAGATCTCGCCCACGTAGGAATGCTCATCATCGGATCCGTCGGCAAGGCAGAGTTCCCAGTCGTGATAAGTCTGATCCACTACCGAGTCGATCATCTCGCAAAGGAAATCCTTAGGCGTATTGTAGAGAGGAACGAGAATGGAGATAACGATCTTATTCTCATACTCTTTTGTCGATTCATCGAGCCTTCTTAACTTGTCGGGAAAAGACCCCGTACCGATCTCAACATATCTTCTTTTTAAACGGTTACGGCTTTTTATCTTATCCTTAACGGCGGATACGGAACCGTACTGTGTCACTCTCTTAACCTGTGCTCTGACATATCTTAAAGGTTTGGATAATTTGTAAGCCTTACTGTCTTTGATCCTGGTAAGGTTGTCTTTTATCTCATCCTTCTCGTCCTCAAGTTCCACTATGCGGCTCGAAAGTTCGACGTTTTTCATTCTCTCTTTTTCGAGTTCTTTTTTTAATCTTTCGATTTCGTTGTTTTCCATCTTTATACCTGAATGTTTATTCTGTGTCCCGTATCGGTGATAAGTTCTCTCACGTTGCCGTGATCTTTTGCATACATTTTTACAAAATATGTTCCGTTAGAAAGTCCCTCAAGCGAAGCCCTTATATCCATGCCGCAAAGTTCGGTATTCAGGCTTCCGTTAAACCTGCCGGAAAGATCCGTTCGTAAATTTCTCTCTACCGGGATAACAAACTGATCACCTTCTTTTTCAAGCAGAAGATCAAAATCAAATCTCATGTTATCGATCCCGGGGACCAGTGCAAAGCCTTTTGCAAAAAGAACATTTTTTCCGTCTTCCTTTTCTACTCTCAATTCCTCGAAAGAAGAATAGATCCAGCCTTCTTCGTCATTGGCTTTTCTTACATCGCTCTTTACGGATGCGTTTATGTTTTTATCTTCGTTCGCTCTCTCAAACTCAAGTTTAAAATCGCTGCTTCCGCCTTCGTAAGGATCCGTGATACAAAGATCCTTATGTCTTGATCTTAATATCTCTTTTTCGTTAAAAAGTCTCTCGGACTTACTCTTGTTTTTTGCATCCCTTCCTCTTGATACCGATTCGTGATGCACAAGTTTTATATCGTTTAAGATAACGTTTCTGTATCCTTTTTCGAAGAGCGTCATGCAAAGGTCGACATCATTGTATCCGACCTTAAGTTCTTCACACAGTCCGCCCGCTTCATCGTATAAACTCTTTCTTACGGCAAGGCATGCACCCGTTACCGCGAGCACATTTCTGTTTACCCGGTTGGATCCGAATCCGAGTTTGGCGTTGTCTTCCTCGCCCATGAATACGTGCGCGGGTCCGTCCACTCCGCCGGCTATTCCGACATGCTGTATCTTTCCGTCAGGATAAACGAGTTTACATCCGACGCATCCGACACCTTCTTCTGTTGCTTTTTTACGAAGCACATCGATCCATGCGTTTCCGTCGGCTTCGATATCATCGTTTAACAAAAGAAGTACTTCGCCTTTTGCCTGAGCGGCAGCGATATTGTTCATCTTCGAATAATTGAATTCGAACGCTTCGTAAATGTATTTATTTTCAAAACCGCAGGAGTTTAAAAACTCCCCGATCTTTGTTTTATTTTCATCAGCAGAACCGTTATCGACAACGATGAGTTCCGAATTTTTTAATGTCGAAAGATCAAGCTTTTTAATGCAGGATATGAGCATATCCGGATTGTCTTTCGAAGGTATGATTATCGATACAAAAGGATCTTCTTTTTCGGATATCAGTTTAAGCTTCTGTACCGCTTTGTTTCTTACATCTTTGTATTTGTCTTCAGAAAAAAGAGGCGGGATCTTTTCGAATTCATCGTCGATCCTTAAAGGAGTCGAAACAAAAACATACGGTATATGCCGGATAAGATCTTCTTTCTTTTCGTCTTTTAACTTCGCACAGATATCTATGCCAAGCTCATAAAATGCACTGTCCTTATCGAGCCCTGACAGTTCATCTTTATTATTTTCGATCACACTGTTTAACACTTCGCCTTTTACGGCAAAAGCATTTATGTAATCAAAAGAAGCGAGCGTGTCGGGAGAAAAACAGGGTTTGAAAAAGCGTATCGTTTTGCTCGCCCTGATCACATCTTTCTCTTCGAAATTCTCCCCTACCGCAAAATAATCCTCATCACCGTAAAGCATTACGGCGCAAGGATTATTCTTAATATATTCGAAAACGATCCTCTCGCTTTCATTTCTCAGTATCCCCAAAGAAGCGTCGTAAACAAGAAAGAATCGTGAATCCTCATACCTTACATGAGCATTCAGATCCTCCAATACTTTTTCGATCTCAAGTCTTTCGATCAGACTCTTTGTCTCTTCTTTTACAGCATCGGAAGAAACGTATTTGTAAAGAGCCTCGCATCTTTTCTCATGCTCTTTCAAAAGACGGTTCAAATCTTTTTCATATTGTTTTTTTCTCGGTAAGAGCAATGCGTTCTGCACTGCCTTCTTTAATGACTGGGACATGTTTTATCCAAATTAAAGTTCACTGAGCTTGGGCCAGTTCTGATCTCTCTCGATGATGTTTAACAAAGACTCGTCTTTGATGGGCCAATCGATCCCTACTTCGGGATCGTTCCATAAAAGTCCGCCCTCATCGTTGGGATGATAAGAATCGCTTACCTTGTAAAAGAATTCCGCATAATCGGAAAGTACAACGAATCCGTGTGCGAATCCCTTGGGAATGAAAAGCTGCTTTCTGTTTTCCGCGGAAAGAACAACACCAAATGATCTTCCGTATGTGGGTGAATCTTTTCTTAGATCTACAACGGCGTCAAACACTTCGCCGGAGATAACTCTTACGAGCTTATCCTGAGGGAAGTTTTTCTGGAAATGCATTCCTCTTAAAACACCCTTTGTTGAAGAAGACTGATTGTCCTGTACAAATACAGTATCGATACCCATCTCCTTAAAATCATTTGCCTGATAGGACTCCATGAAATATCCTCTCTTGTCTCCGAAAGCTGTCGGAGTGATGACTTTAAGTCCTTCGATCTCACATGTTTCAACACTGAATTTTCCCATCTTGTTTCTCCTAAATCTTTTATTTGTCGAGGTAACTGATATCCAGATCGACTCTTCCTTTTATTCCGTCTATACTTCCGCTCGATGTGTACTGCCACATCTCGTATCTTTTCTTATAGGCGGTGGTCGATGCATATTCGGCTACCCATCTGTAATGATCTGATAATTTGTCATCGTTGAGCTTGTTGTTAAACCAGCTTCTCGATGCGTAAATACCGGCTTTTCTTCCTGCTTTTTCAATAGTCTTGCAGAAAGCGTCGCACACTGCGGTCCTGGTGCCTTTGTCGATGTCATCCGCTCTGCCGTTCGTGTTTTCGGTATCGATGAAGATCGGATATTCAAGTTCCGTATCTCCGATGAGCGCAAGCACCATACTTGCTTCTTCGACCGCTTCCGTTTCGGTTATCGCCTGAGTGAAGAAATACACTCCGACCTGAACACCGGCTTCTTTTGCACCGGTAAGGTTTTTATAGAAGTATGAATCTTCTACAAGAGCACCGGTCTTTGATCCGCGGTATCCGCATCGGAGTATCGCGAACTCGACTCCTGCCGCTTTAACCTTTTCCCAGTCGATGTCTTTCTGCCATGCGGAAACATCTATGCCTACTTCCACTCCGTCACCCTTCTTGGCGATCTTTGTGTTTTCGGTATCGTCTTTATAGACTTCGTTCTGTCTTGTATCTTCCTCTTCGACGTTTATGTCTTTTTCCTGAACGATGGAAAACTTGATATCTTCGAGAGGATCGTACTGAACCGTTTCGTATACATCGATGTTGACCTTTTCCGCGCACTGATAATTATCGTTTTCGGCAAGCGTAACATCATAATTACCGGGCTTGATACCTGCGATGTACAAATATCCGTCCATATCGAGATCTTTGTATTCGCCGACATCTTCGATATCGATGTAAAAAGGAACTCCCTCGATCCTTTTTCCGTACTTATCGACTACCGTTACTCTTATATCTTTTGTAACGGAACTTACGATAAGTTTTACATCTTTTTTCTTTTCTTCCTCTTTCGGAACAAGGCTCGGCTGATCTTCATCCAAAAAGTTTTTGTCGTTTAAAAACGATTTGCTGTCCGTGTAGACTTCGTTGACACCCGATGCAGCGTTTTGGTTTGTTTCCTGCGAGGGTGCCGGCTTTTTGTTATTCGATGAATTCGAGTTGGTCAGGAACACTACACAGAGTATCAGCAAAAGGCATAAGGATGCAGCCGTAAGCGATATCAAAAGTAATTTTTTGTTCATAATCAAAGTCCGTTTGCAACTTCAACAAGATACTGACCGTAAGCTGTTTTCATCAAAGGCTCTGCAAGTTTCAAAAGCTGGTCTCTGTTGATGAATCCTCTCTTATACGCGATCTCTTCAATACATGAAATGTATAATCCCTGTCTCTTCTGGAAAGCCGCAACAAAGTCTGCAGCATCAAGAAGCGCATCGTGATTTCCCGTATCAAGCCATGCGAAACCTCTTCCGAGCGTCTCCACATAAAGCTTGCCTCTTCTTAAATATTCGTTGTTAACGCTTGTTATCTCTATCTCACCGCGGGCAGAAGGCTTAACGTTCTTCGCGATCTCAACTACTTCATTGTCATAGAAATAAAGTCCGGGTACAGCATAATTGCTCTTGGGTTTCTCAGGCTTTTCTTCGATGGAGATGGCCTTGCCGTTCTCATCAAATTCAACCACACCGTATTCTCTCGGATCTCTTACGTAATAACCGAAGATAGTAGCGCAGTCTTTTCTCGATGCAACTTCTCTTAAAACTTTTGAAAAGCTCTGTCCGTAGAAAATATTGTCGCCAAGGATAAGTGCAACCGAATCGTCACCGATAAATTCTTCACCTATGATGAACGCATCAGCAAGTCCTCTGGGATATTCCTGGATCGCATAATTCATATTAAGACCGAGCTGGGAACCGTCGCCCAGAAGATCCTCAAAGATAGGCAGGTCTCTTGGGGTGGAAATGATAAGTATATCTCTGATACCCGCAAGCATAAGTATCGAAAGCGGATAATAGATCATGGGCTTGTCATACACAGGCATGATCTGTTTTGAAATAGCTTTTGTAAGCGGATAAAGTCTTGTTCCCGAACCGCCGGCAAGAATAATTCCTTTCATGGCAATCTCCTTTTATAACAATGAATTTCGGTTTTTCCACATAATTAAGATTATTATACCATAAGTTTGACTAAATCCCTAACAAAAACTATAATTTACTTTATCGAAAAAGAATTGGAAACGCCCCTTGGCGGATAGGAGATAAAATGGAAAAACTTGCCGTTTTCGGAGGAAAACCCGTAAGAGACACTAAAATATTCTACGGTCATCAGTGTATCGACGAAGACGATATCAAAGCGGTAGCCGATGTTTTAAGAAGCGATTACGTAACATGCGGTCCAAACGTGACCGAAATGGAAAAGAAACTCGCCGAATACTGCGAGGCAAAATATGCCGTATCAATGGCTAACGGTACAGCCGCACTTCACTGTGCCTGCATCGCTGCCGGTATCAAAGAAGGTGACGAAGTCATCACTACTCCTTTAACATTCGCAGCAAGCGCAAACTGTGTTCTTTATGTCGGTGCAAAACCCGTTTTCGCGGATGTTGATCCCGAAACCTACAACATAGATCCCGAAAGCATCCGTAAAAACATCACTGATAAGACCAAGGCAGTTATCGCAGTGGATTACACCGGTCAGTGTGTCGAAAACAAAAAGATCCGCGAGATCTGCGACGAATACAATCTCGTGTTTATCGAAGATGCTGCTCATGCGATCGGATCCGTTTACGACGGTAAAAAAGTCGGTTCTCTTGCGGATATGACATGCTTCAGTTTCCATCCCGTAAAGACCATCACCTGCGGTGAAGGCGGAGCTGTTACAACAAACAGCGAAGAGTATTACAAAAAGCTCGTTCTTGCTCATACACACGGCATCACACATGACGAAAGCCTTATGGAAGAAGCGCCTCATGAAGGTCCCTGGTACTATGAGCAGATCTCTTTGGGATTCAACTACAGACTTACCGATTTTCAGGCTGCACTTTTAACTAGCCAGCTTAAAAAGCTCGATACTTTCAAGGCAAAAAGAAAAGCCATCGTAAAAAAATACGACAGCGCTTTCAGTGAGATACCCGAGCTTATCGTTCAGAAAATGTTCCCACATATCTCTTCCCGCACTATAAACATTTAGGTTATAAGAGCGGACTTTGTCCGAATGCCGAAGAAATATATAAAGGGATACTGAGTATTCCTCTGTATCCCTCTTTAACCGATAAAGACACTGACGACGTTATCGCCGCCGTTAAGAAGATCGTCGAATATTATCGCGTTCTTCCTTCATGATGTTTCTTCTTTTCTTCGTACATCATTTTTTCAGCTATCGTTATTAATTCCTGAAGATTCATTTTTTTATCAGTGTGTCCGTAGCCTACGGATACACTGTATTTATGTTCGCTCATTTTACGTCTGAAAGTATCGAGACGTCCCATGATCTTCTTGCGATCCATATCGTAATCAAATACAACGAATTCATCGCCGCCGATCCTGAACGAATTGTCGATTCCCCAGACGTTGACCGCTTCTTTCGCAACAGTTCTTATCAGCTCATCACCTGCATCATGTCCTTCGGTGTTGTTGAGCTCGTGGAGGAAATCGGCATCGATATAAATGATCGAAAGAGAGTCGAAATTCATTCTCTCGAGAGCCTTTAGATAGTTCTCGTAACAGAACCTGTTTCTGATGCCCGTAAGGCCGTCCAGATCTCTTTCTTTGATCGCGTTCTTATACTGTTCTCTTCTTTCGTTTTCTTCTCTGATAAGAGCGTCTACGTCACGTGCGGCACATACGATGTTTTCTTCACCGTCGGGTCCTACCGCTCTTGTGAAGCATAACTGAATGTATACAAATCCTTCCGGAAGGGCTCTCTTGAAAATGGTCGAATACATTCCTTCCTGAGGAACGTTCTGAACAAGATTGTCATATCGTGCAAATTCTTTAAGTCGTTTCTTGTCTTCTTCAACGACATATCTCTCCACGAAACTTGTAAATCCGAGATCGAAATCGACCGAATCGTAGTACTGAAGCGCTACTCTCTGTACTTCGGGATTATCGGATACTCTGAAAAGACGCATCCTTCTGTCGCTTCTTAAAAGCCATACCATCTCGTAGTCACGGCTTAATCCGTCAAGGAGTGATAACTGGAAATCGGTCTGTGCCTTTTCTTCCATCTCGATCCTGATCTCGGCATCCTTAACCGCAAATCCCATTACGACTGCAACGGGTTCATTGTCCTCGCTGACACGAACGCATTTCATCTCACAGTAAGCGCCTTCGTTATTACGGTATACCCAGGTAAAATGATCCTGACTGGTAAGTTGCGAAAGGATGAATTTCTTGGACAGGACTTTTCTCATCATTTCCTTGTCTTTTGCGAAAACGGCCTTCTCGACATATTCACCTGCCGCATTCTCGTACTCGAGTTTGGAAAATCTGTCTCCGAACAATCCTTCTATTCGCTGACTTAAGTTGTATGGAGTTACTTTTCCGGACTCCATATCCACATAGTAGATCGAGGAATACTCTCTTCCGAGAGCATATGAAACGGAATAGTACTGTTTCTTTTCTTCCGCTTCTTTTAGGTGTCTCTTTATCTCATCGTCGACATTGGTGCTGGCAAATACCAGAACGCCCGAATAATCGTCGTCACTTTTCAGTTTTGTTACATACAGTTTCTCATAGATATATTCATCATCTTTTTTGAATCTGTAATACAGCGTATAGTTTCTTCTTGTACGCATCAGGCGGGAATAATTATCAAAGTTCAAAAGATATTTGACAACTTCCCTGTCCTCGGGATGAACATAAGCATCTATCACTTCGCAGACTGACTTAAACCAGTCTTCCGTACGCGAAAAAGACTTGTCCCAGACAAGTTTTAATTCTTCATCCATCATACGGATTGATTTGATATTATTGTTTACATTGCTGTAAAAAAGAAAAAGACAATCGCCAAAACACGATCTGATGATTTCATCGTCTATATTATGATTCATCGCGTAATTCTCTCCGAATTTATTCTTTTTCCCCTAGTTTTCCCTATCTCTAATTTTAACCGATACCATTACCCTGTGTCAAACAAACCTTTGATCCAAACCGGTATAAAAAAGCGGTCGAAGGATCAACCTTCAACCGCCTGAATCTTAGTTTCAAAAAGCCTAGTAACCGAGGTAACTGATATCGAGATCGACATTACCTTTTATACCGTTGACTTTTCCTTTATCGGTATGCTGCCAGATATCATATTTTCCTGTATAATCCGTCTCGCCGGTATAATGTGCGAGCCAGATCTTGTAGCCGCTTAACTGACCTGCATCGAGCTTATTGTAAAGCCATGACTTCGAAGCGTATACACCGGGTGTGTATCCCGCAGATTTGACGGTTTCACAGAAAGCCTTGCAGACTGCTGTTCTCGTAGCCTTGTCGAGTCCGTCCGCTCTTCCTGTATGTGAGCCGTTTGCGTACTCACTGTCTATGAATATCGGGTATGAGATCTTATAACCCTGTGCAAGGTTTACGCAAAGCGATGCTTCCTCAACGGCTTCGGCTTCGTTAGTAGCCTGCGAGAAGAGATAGAGACCTACCTTCAATCCTGCTGCCGTAGCGCCCTGGATATAGGACTGATACTTCGAGTCGAGAATGAGTCCGCCCTTTGTATATCCTCTGAATCCGCATCTGATGATAACGAACGAGATACCGGAATTCTTTACTGCCGTCCAGTCGATGGTTCCGTTGTATGTGGATACGTCGATACCTCTCGATCCGCTGTCTTTGATAAGAGATCCGTCGGATGCAAAACTATATTTTGTTCCGCCGATGATCTGTTCTCCGGTAACTTTATTACCGTTCTCATCAAAGTAATATACGTTGCCGTCGATCGTCTGCCAGCCTGTATATTTGTACTCAACGTTACCCTTTATATAGAACTCATCATACTTGTAATAATCAGCCCATTTTGCTTCAACATACTTGCCGTCGGATGTCTTGTAATATACCTGGTAATCAACTCCGTCCTTTGTATACATCAGGGCTTTCGTCGAATCTTTCGAAGGATCGTCTTTTACGGTCACGCTTATCTTCTTTGTGATCTGGTTACCGCCTGCATCTTTTTCGTTTGTGGTGACCGTAACATCTGCGGTACCAACGGCTGCTGCCGTAAGAAGTCCGTTTGAAGATACAGTTACCGCATTATTTGAGGATACTATATTAAAGCCTCCGTCAGCCGCATAACCTTCAACCCTGATCGTAAGCTGATATGTTTCGTTTACACAGAGTGCGAGCGAATCGGAAACTTCGTTGCCGTCGGTTCCGAGTACCGCAAGCTTCAATGAAGCTACGGTGATATCCAACGTCGCGGATGCATTGCTTCCGTCGTTTGCAACTGCCGTGATCTTTACGCTTCCTGCCTTAACGCCGGTCACTCTTCCGTTTCCGTCAACGCTTGCGACCGAAGGGTCGGATGAGCTCCATGTGACGCTCTTATCCGTTGCATTGTCGGGAGTTACATTAGCGGTAAGCTGAATATTTCCTCCGGGCAGCACGCTTCTTTCACCCTGGATAGTGATACCCGTAACCGGAACTTTATCGTTAATAACATTTATCGTGATGCTTCCTACTACATTGCTTCCGTCTGTTGAAAGAGCATTGATCGTAACCGAACCTGCACTTACGCCTTTGACATTTCCGCTTCCGTCAACAGTTGCTACAGCATCATTCGAACTGCTCCAGATAACATCTTTTCTCGATGCATTGTCGGGAGTGATCTTTGCTTCGAATTTAACGGTTGCGCCTGCCTTAACGGTATCGGGACCGTTTACTGCGATAGCGGTAACCTTCACATCCTCGGGTGCAGCTTCCGTTACGGTAACGTTTATGGATTTCTGTTCTTTTACGCTGTCATCCGCATTCTTTACAGTAGCGGTAAGAGTACATGTTCCCGCTGCAAGACCTGTAATGCTTCCGTCGGCATTACCCTGGGCGATTCCGTTTCCGCCATCCCACGCGATGGTACATCCTTCGGGGATCGCAACAACGGGCTTTGAGGCGCCCTTTTCGATCTGAACGTCATCAACTCTTCTGAATCCGCCCCACTCAAATGCCGAAGCGAGAGTCTTGGGATCCTTGATGTCCGACTTGTTTACCTTAACAAATCCGTCCTGACCGCCAACGGGAGTAGCGGACGAATCAACATATTTAACCGTATCCTGAAGGTTGTTACCCTGATCGACATCCTTGGCCTGGTTCTCTTCCTGAGCAAGGTTGACCTGGCTCATGTCCTTGGCTTCGTCCATGACATTGATAACCTGATATACGACGGTATCCTGTACTTTAACCTTGGTCGCGGTTTCGGGGAATGTATAAGGATCAACAGAAAGGACCTTGACCTCATATGTACCGGGCTGGAGATTATTGATATAGATAACTCCGTCAAGATCTGTATCGACCCAGTTGAAATTATCACCCTTGGGGCCTTTGGCCTCAACCTCAAAACGTACACCTGTCACAAGTTTCTGGGTGTTCTTGTTTATAAATTTGATCTTTAAGTCTTTTTCAATGGAAGAGAAGTTAACGGATACCGGAGCTACATCTTCTTTTATCTCCTTATCCTCTTCTTTTTCTTCAGTCACTTCCTCGGGAACTTCTTCGGGAGTGATACTTCCGATCTGCTTCTGCTCGGCGATCGCATTTATACCTTCGTTGCCTATTCCGTCGATGGAAGAATATAGTTCTCCGATCGAAGCAAACTGTTTAAGATTATCTTTTTTGATCTTATTGGATGTTAATTTTGCACCGAGTATAACAAGAAGGATGATAAGCGCTATACCGATCGCGATACCAGCATACTCGACTATTCCCATTGTAAAGCCGGATTTCTTTTTCTTCTGCTTTGCATTCTTTACAGCCACATTACCGGTAGCCTGAGATACGCCTTCATGTTTTTTAGGCTTTGCCTTGGGAGCTTCTGCGTTCTGAATCGTCTCTTCAACGGCATTCTCAAATTCTTCCACGGCTTCAATGGGAGCTGTAAGATCGACTTCGGGAATGGGAGCTGCCTTAACCTTTTCATTATGAGGCTTTGCATTATGTTTCTTTACGGCTTTGGCATTTGCCTCGGGAGCCTTTGCTTCCTTTACGGGCTTAGCCTTGGCCTCATGATGCTTACTCTCTTTTTCCTTAACTTCTTTATGCTTTTCTTCTTTGATCTTTTCTTCTTTTTGAGCTTTGGCTTTCTGAACCTCTTTTTTCGAAGGTTTCTCTTTCTTAGCCTTTACGCTTGCGGCAGCCGCAGCCTCTTCTTCCATACGTTCTTTACGACGTTTCTTTTTCTTAGGCTCTTCGCTTTCGAAATCATAGGGATCATCATACTCTTCTTCGGCTTCCATATCATCGTCGGCTTCAAATTCATATGGATTGTCATATTCTTCTTTGGCTTCGGCCTCGTAAGTTTCTTCTTCGTATTCTTCGGTCACGGCTTCGTAAGCATCTTCCCCGGGATCTTCTGCCTCAGCTTCGTATGTAACTTCCTCTTCTGCTTCTGCTGCTTCGGCTTCGAAGTTTTCTTCGTCTCCGGGATCTTCGCTCTCGAATTCCGAATCTTCATCATCTATATAAGAAACCGTATTCTCTTCTTCGGATGCAACCGCCTCTGACTCTTCTTCAAGGTCGTTAACTGCGATCGTATCGATCACTTTGGTCTCTCCGAGGACTTCGCTCATCTTATTGACCTTTTCGGTGTTGATCACTCTGGTCTCTTCGATGTTCTGCAAACGTTCGAGTTCGGGGTCATTCAGTTTGATGGCTGCTTCCACCTGTTCAGCAGAGAAAACCTGGGTTTCCTTCATGACCATCTGAACGTCGCTTGCGAGTTCAGGGTTCGGGGAGCTCATCTCATCATAGGAAACTTCAAGGTTTCCAATGGTATCAAGGCTCACCATTTCTATGTCTGTATCAAATATGTTTTTCTTTTTCATAATTTACCTCACAGGTTACATACAGAGTTAATTTTATCACTTTTCTGTCCTGTTTTCAACATATATGCCTTGTGTTTGCAATTATACACAATATAATGTAATATAATGCTTATCATCTGTTGAGGCGAGTTATTAAAACAGGAGAAAGACAAAGATATGGAAAAGACACAAAATAACAATAGAAATAATAAAACAGGAAATAATAATAAAAAGAAGAAAAAAAGAGTACCGAACTATCCGCGTATCATAGCATGGTCAATACCTCTTGTGCTTATTATCTGCGGACTTATCGTTGTATTAAGGGTCGCAGTCTGGAATAAGGGTAAAGAGTATGTCATGACTGCCGAGGATTACGAAAACATCAAGCTTGATACCAAAGACAACCTGATCTTAATGCCTCCTTCAAAGGTTTCTCCCGATTCCTACGACGGAGTGACCGACATCCTTATTTTCGGAAACGATTCATATGTCGAAGGATGTGAGGACGGGACCGGTATCATCGATTACTTTGAAAAAGGCGTCGAGAACGTGAACATCTACAACTGTTCGCTTCCCGGAACATATTTAAACAGTTTTAACGAGTCCGAATTATCACCCAGCGAATGCCCCGAAGATTATTTCACATTATTCTGGCTCTGCTTAAGCATCAACTGGCACAATTTCGACAAGCAGTATGAAGCATTATGCTACCTCGATCCCAATCAGTATGATCTTGAAAAATATCAGGAAGTTCTGACGATTCTCGAGGGTATCGATTATTCAAAGATCGATGTCGTTATGTTCTGCTATGACGGTCACGATTATATCAAGGGACATAACCCCATCAACTACATCGGTGAAGATGCCCAGACCGAAAACGTAGCCACACTTTTAGGTTCGTTAAACACATCTGTTTATATCATCAACCAGGCTAACCCCGATACACAGTACGTATATGTTTCACCTGCATTCTGCTACGCTACAGATGCCGACGGAAACAAGATATCCTGTGCGATAGCCGATACCGGTTACGGAACGATCGAGACAACATTCAATACCGCCAAGATGATAACCAACTACTACGGTGTATCCTACGTGGATCTCTACAGCGGTGTACTTATCCATGAAGACAACGCTAGTACTTATCTTGAAGATGACGGTATCACACCAAATAAAACGGCCCGCGAACTTATCGCAGACCGTCTGATAACAGTATTGAAAGAAAGACTTTAATCTTTCTTCTTATAATTTTTGAACCAGAGCAAAGAAGCCGTAAGCATCCAGGTTTCGACAGCCCCGAGGCTTGTTAAGTACGAAGTTCCCTCTAAAGAGAAAAGCGTCTGAACAAGCGTCCAGGTAAGTCCGAAACAAAGCACGAGGATCACGGCTTCTATTTTTTTATGTCTGCCTTCCTCGAGTTTTAATCTGTACTTGCCTGTGATCAGGTCACGAACAAGTGCGATCGCTGCCTGAACAAGTACTGCTGCCGCAAATGCAAACAACGCCTTAAGCCCGAATTTCATATAGATATTTGATAAAACAGGTGCTTTCTTTTCAAAGAGCACGTAATAATATCCGTGATGTGTGACAAGCGTTGACGAATGCATATCCTTCTCGGTAACGAAGGGTGCGAGCACGCCTCTTAGCACATCTCTTGCATATCTCTTGGCTATCGTCTTTCCGTATCTGTAATATGCGTTTCTGTAAAGATTCTTCCAGATAAGATCCATATCAAGATCGTCTTCTTCGTATCTGTGAATTATCTTCTTAAAGTTTCTGTAAGGATGACCCAGACCGTAATCGGCATTTCTGATAACACCGAGAAGGTATTCGTCTTTAACCTCTATCTTTTCGTATTCGACATAAGGCACGATCACTCTTGCCGAAAGCTGTTCTTCGATCGACTGCGTATAAAGAGTATGCTTTATGTTGTTGTATGAACAGTACTGCGGAAGAAGCATGATGATAACGAGGATGCAGAAAAGCAGAAGTGTATTTCTCCATGACTTGTCTGCCATGTTCTTTGCCCTGAGTCCTATGTTTCTTACAAGCTGGATCGTAAGGAAAACGAAGGTCTCAATAACGGCACACCAGAATGCTCCTCTGTTAAAATACGAAAGTACCGCAAGTACGACAAATATCCCGATAAGGTGGAAAAGTCTTCTCTCGTGTGTTCCGTAAAAATATCTTAACGAGAAAAACAGGATCAGCGAGAAAAGCGTAATACATATAGCAAAAAGAACGGAATTAAATACCGCCCCGACTACTGTCGGTATCGACATGATGTACGCTGTCAGAACCGCATAATGGATGACCTTTGCATCACTTTCCATCACATTTTTCACAATGGTCCTTAAAAGCAGGAATATCGCAGCACCCATTGCAACGAAAACACCGAGTTCTTTGTAATGAAATACTGTTACTTTTCCGTTTTCACCCGCAAAGAGATTGTTTGCGATCCAGATGATGCATATCACGCACTGTACGAGTGTTACCGCCGAAAAAAGTGCGGTTCCGACGGGATTTATATATTCGGTTATTTTTGTCTTGCCTTTATTTTCCGTCATCTTATCTCTCCGATATATTCAGCCAGGCTTTCGGCATATACTCTCTTTCCTTCATCGTTTAAATGAATCCCGTCCGCCATATACTGATTGAAATTATCCTTATCGATAACCACGTAACTGCTTAAATCAAAATAGTAAACGTTATCGAATTCGGATGCTATCTTCTTAAGTTCCTCATTGTACTCTGTTCTGTATTCTTCAGTCACTTCATCGAAATAACTGTCGCTCTCTCCGAGAAGTACGAGCGATGAATATGTAACTTCTCCGACCACGATCTTAAGATCGGGATATTTCTCGGAAAGACTCTTAAGTCCGCGTCTCATGGCACCCGCATATGTATATTCGTCATAGGGATCTTCGGACTTTGCGGGGATACGGATCGAAGCATCATTGACGCCGTAATTGACAATTAAAATATCTTCTTTTGAAAGGTCTGTTCCAAGCAGGAATACAAGCTTCGCATAAGCATCAGGGAATGTGGCCGACAGATCTCTCACATCATCGGATACCGATGCATTGTTGCCCGTGCACATCATATTTGAGATGTTGTAAAAGCCGAGCATGTTCGCATAAAAATCGATCTCGTTTCCGTTATTGATGTTTGATGCGCATGTTCCGCCGATGGAACAGTTCTGCATTTCGCAGCCCGTCACTTCGGTAAGTGTCTCAGCAAGCGTCTTTTCACCGCTTCCGTTACAGAACAAGCTGTCGCCGACTATGACTATGTCGAGCTTGTTCGTATCGAGAGGGAATGTATATTTCTTTTTGGGAAGTACGAAAATTGCAAGCAGCGCAAGCACAACCGTGAAGGCAGCCGCAGCAACTATAAATACGATTTTTTTCTTATCCATAAAAGTTACCGTCTAGTGTTTCTTCATGTATTCCTTTATAACTTCTTCTTCGCTGAAATGTCTCTTAACGCCCTTAGCGTCCTGATAGGTCTCATGTCCCTTGCCCATAAGTGCCACGATCTCGCCGGGTTTGGATATATCGAGAAGATGCTCGATAGCTTCTTTTCTGTCGTAGATCACTTCATAAGGGCAGCCATATTCTTTAATGCCTTCGATGATCGACTTGTTGATGTCATCGATCTCTTCCATTCTGGGGTTGTCTTCGGTAAGAATGATGTAATCCGCATATTTGGATGCCATGCTTCCCATATCGTGACGTCTTGCAACGGGCTTGTTTCCGCCGCCTCCGAAAAGGCAGGTGAGTTTCTTCGGGTTGTAGGCTTTTAAAGTCTTAAGAAGGCTTTCCGTACTGATCGCATTGTGTGCGTAGTCGATTATAAAAGTACCCTTGGGCAAAGCTTCTTTTACAAGCTGCGTTCTGCCTTTGATGTGAACGTTCTTAAGTCCTTTTAAAACATCCTCATCCGATGCACCGAGAAGATGTGTTATCTCTGCAGCGATAAGCGCATTGTCGACATTGTGAACACCGGGGATACCGATCGTAACATCTCTTTCGATATCGCCGTGCATCTTAAACGATACGCCGATAAGATCATCTTTCCATACGTTTTCTATATTGTCGGCATAAAGATATGCACTCTCTTTAACCGAAACGGTTCTTAAGTTGTGAGGGTATTCAGCCATCTCAAGACCGTACTCGTCATCGATATTGATAACAGCGGTCTCAACCTGTCTGAAGAAATCCTTTTTGCAGTTCTTATACTCTTCGAAATCAGCATGCTCGCCCGCACCGATATGGTCGGGTGAAAGATTTGTAAAAGCACCGATCTCAAAATGAAGACCTGCGATCCTGTCCAGTTTGACAGCCTGTGAAGACACTTCCATAAACACTGCCTTGCAGCCTGCCTTTACCATCTTAGCAAAGAGTTCCTGAAGTTCAAAAGATTCGGGAGTGGTATTCTTTGTCTCGATGAATTCGCTGCCTATGTAGGCACCGATGGTTCCGATCATTCCGACCTTTACGCCGGATGCTTCCATGATGCTCTTGCACATATGTGTGGTCGTGGTCTTACCCTTGGTACCGGTAACACCCACAACGATGAGTTTTTCTGCGGGTCTGTCAAAGTAGTTGGATGCGATCTTTCCGAGAGCAGCTCTCGTATTGATAACTTTCAATACCGTAACGTCTTTGTCTTTTACATCCACATCCTTTTCTACGATGATAAGCGCTGCGCCTTTTTCGATCGCGGAATCTATGTATTCATGTCCGTCCACGTTAAAACCCGTAAGGCATACAAAAGCGCTGTCCTTTTCAACTTTTCTCGAATCATATACAACCGACTTTATCTCTTTGTCGGTGGTTCCGGAAAGCACTTCGTAAAGAACGCCTTCCATCAATTTATCTGTCTTCATAATCGTATTCTCCTTCAAAAACTATGTGGCTCGGACCCTTCATGTGAACGAGTCCTTTATCGTCCCATTTAACCTCTAACGGGCC
>CADARM010000004.1 GCA_902790275.1 uncultured Lachnospiraceae bacterium | reverse complement strand
CATATCCTTCTTGCTCGTCAGGTTAACGTTCCTTACATCATCGTATTCCTTAACAAGTGCGATATGGTTGATGATCCCGAGCTTATCGAGCTCGTTGAGATGGAAGTAACCGAAGCTCTTGAGGAGTATGGTTTCGAGGGATGCCCCATCATCCAGGGTTCTGCTCTTAAGGCTCTTGAGGGCGATGCTGCATGGGGCGACAAGATCATGGAGCTCATGAAGACAGTTGATGAGTATATCCCGACTCCCGAGCGTGATACAGATAAGCCGTTCCTGATGCCCGTTGAGGACGTATTCACGATCACAGGTCGTGGTACAGTTGCTACAGGTAGAGTAGAGCGTGGTACATTAAAGCTCAACGAGCCGGTTGAAATCGTTGGTATCAAGGAAGAGAACAAGCAGACAGTTGTTACCGGTATCGAAATGTTCCGTAAGATGCTTGACGAAGCTCAGGCTGGTGATAACATCGGTGCACTTCTCCGTGGTATCCAGAGAACTGAAATCGAAAGAGGACAGGTTCTTGCTAAACCCGGTTCAGTTACATGCCACAAGAAATTCACAGCTCAGGTTTACGTATTAACAAAAGATGAAGGTGGACGTCATACTCCTTTCTTCAACAACTACAGACCTCAGTTCTACTTCAGAACAACAGACGTTACAGGTGTATGTAACCTTCCCGCTGGTACAGAAATGTGCATGCCTGGTGATAACGTAGAGATGACAATCGAACTCATCCATCCCATCGCTATGGAGCAGGGTCTTACATTCGCTATCCGTGAAGGTGGACGTACAGTTGGTTCAGGAAGAGTTGCTACAATCATCGAGTAATCTCCGCGTAAGCAATGAGATGAGCGCATAAAGCGTAATAATAAAAGCCACAGCAAGCTTGCTTGCATGTGGCTTTTTTATTGCTTATCATGAAGAGACAACTTGATGGTATAGAGATTTGACATAGAAAAAGCCATTCCCTCAATTCTTTCGTGAATTGGGGGAATTTTTATATACTTTTATAAAATTTTTATTTGAATACTTCTGCAAATGTCGTAAAATTATATTGATAAAATATATCCGGGAATAAATTGATGAGAAGTTTAAGAACAAAAATGACAATTACGATCGTATTGGTGGTGCTTGGAAGTTCCATTTTACTTTCGTTTATCAGTTATCAGAGAGCCAAGGACAGTCTTCTCTTACAGCTTGAAGACAACTATGGCGTAGCGGCTCAGAAATATGCTCTTGAACTTACATCATGGGTCGATACCAACGCGACCATTATCGATACGATGGCGGCTGAGATCGCCGTCAACGGTATTTCAGAAGAAGGGTATGACGAATTCCACGAATACCTTCAGCACAGCAATGATCTTTTAAATAAAAACGGCTACGTCTACGACGTTTATTTTACATACCCCGATAACTTTATGGTCTGTGCTTCCGACTTTGTTTCTGACGGAAGTGTGGACTTTGTACATGAAAGAGAGTGGTACACTACGTCGGCTCTTACCGGGGAACTTTTCTTTTCCACGCCGTATCTTGATTCAGATACGCAAAAACCCGTTATCACAATTTCAAAGGCAGTGTATAAAGACGACGAATTATTGGGCGTGCTTGCGGCCGATATTTTCCTTGATGTTCTGGTAGATATGATCAACAATGCAGATGTTGCCGAAAACAGCTACGCATTTCTGATCGACGACAATATGAATATGCTCGTTCATCCGAACGAAGCATATGCATACACCGACAAGCCTCTCGGAGTTATGGATGTTCCCAATGCGCCTTATGAAAAACTTGTAAAAGGCATTAAAAACGGTTATGACAAGATGATATTCGTTACCGATTATGACGGTGTGACGAGAGGTATTGTCAGCACGCAGATGATGAATACAAAATGGCATGTATGTATCGCCACAGACAGACATCAGCTCGGAAAAGGCGTTAACGACCTTATGCGAGGATTTGTTATCGCGACCATAGTTGCGATCCTGATCGGTGTTGCGGTTGCTATAGTTCTTGCAAGGGTTCTGGATACACTGACCAAAAAAGAGCAGGAATACAAACAGAAAGTTTTAAGACTCGAGAAGCAGGCGGCAGATGAAGCGAGCGCGGCAAAGAGCCGTTTCCTTGCCGATATGTCCCACGAGATACGTACACCCATCAATGCGATCCTCGGCATGAACGAGATGATCCTTCGTGAATCGAAAGACAATGATATCTTAGGTTATTCCCAGAATATCAAGCAGTCCGGAAACAACCTTCTTCAGCTTATCAACGGTATCCTGGATTTCTCCAAGATCGAAGACGGCAAGATGGAGATCGTTCCCGTTCGTTACAAGGTCAGCTCGGCGATAGCATATTATTATTTCTCGATCTCTAACAGAGCTTCCGCAAAAAATCTTGATATGTTCTTTAATATCGATCCGAATCTTCCTTCCGAACTTTTCGGTGATGATACACGTATCAATCAGGTAGTGATAAATCTTCTTACCAATGCCGTTAAGTACACGGAAAAAGGCTCGGTAACTCTTACGATAAAAGAAAAAGAGCGTAAAAACGGCAACATTAATATAGGTTTTGAGGTCAGAGATACCGGCATAGGGATCAAAGCAGAAGATATGCCGAAGCTTTTTGAATCATTCGAAAGACTCGATGTAGTCAAAAACCGTAATATCGAGGGTACAGGCCTTGGTATGACGATCACGAGAAGACTTCTCGAACTTATGGGTTCCAAACTTGATGTAAAAAGTACCTACGGAAAAGGAAGTACTTTCTCATTTGAACTGTGGCAGAAGATCGAGAACGAAAAGCCTCTCGGAGATTACAGAAAAGCCATCGAAGAAGTCGATGAGGTCGAAGAGTACAAAGAGTCCTTTGTTGCGCCTACAGCCCGTATTCTCGTGGTAGACGATACGAAGATGAATATCTTTGTAGTTGAAAATCTGTTAAAGAAAACAAAGATAAAGATCGATACCGCATTAAACGGCCCCGATTCCATTAAGCTTGCCGATGCAAACAAGTATGATGTTATCCTTATGGATCAGCGAATGCCCGGAATGGACGGTGCAGAGGCCTTGATCAAGATCAAGGAAAACAAGCAGAAACTGAACGTAAAAACACCCGTTATCTGCCTTACCGCAGATGTTGTAAGAGGTGCAAAAGAAAGATACATATCTTTAGGGTTTAACGATTATCTCACCAAACCTGTAGAGGGCAGGGAACTCGAAGCCATGATATTGAAGTATCTTCCCAAAGAAAAGATCGAAGATGCTTCCGCTAACGTTTCGAAAAAAGAAGATAACCAAGAAAAACCGGATAATAAGAACAATACAACCGAAGAAAAAACAGGCGGTTTTGATATAAAAAACAAGGCTTTGGAAGAAGCTTTATCGAAGCATGGCATCGATATGGATGCAGGCTTAAGATTCAGCAGCGGCGACGAAGATATGTACGTTCAGATCCTCGAAGCATATGTTGCCGAAGAGAAGGAAAAAACTGCAAAACTTAAAGAAAACTACGAATCGAAGAACTGGAAAGATTATGAAGTTTTCGTTCATTCGTTAAAGAGTACTTCCAAAACCATTGGCGCCATGAAGCTTTTCGAACTTGCAAAAGAGTCTGAAGAGGCCGCAAAAGCAGAAGATGCAGGTATTATTGAAAAGAACCATGAGACGATCATGAATATGTATTCAGAGATCGTTTCTGCTATTAAAGATATTCTCGAATTAAAAGATTCTGACAACGCGAATGAGGAGGAAATCCTGGAATTCCTCCCTGAATAACATCTGGAGATTTTTATGAATCTTGATTCATTTCTTATAGCGTATATTATCTTCACGATAGTTCTCGTAATCATTATGATGGTTACGGTTTTTTCCATTGTCAAACAATATAAAAACAAGCAGGACAGCGCAGCAAAGGAACGTGAGATCAAACGTAAGATAAGCTTTTCGTTTACATTGACCGTTACCTTCATCCTTATGTTCTTTGCCGTTGTATACACATCGAGGATGCTTTATAACGAATCCATTTCCTCTCTTTACGGAGAATGTGAGGATAAGGTTTCGAATATCGCAGCCGATCTTTCGGATTATCTTAACACAACTGAGTCTGTTCTATGGGTCACAGGTGATTCGGCAGATCAGATGTATCAAAACGGTTCCGATCTTGAAACTCTTCACGATTATCTCAGAGTAGAAACACAGAATCAGAAAGAAAAATTCGATAAAAACTTTATGGGATTTTACGCTGTTTTTGACGGTGTGTTTATGTCGGGTATCGACTGGATCGCACCCGATGATTACGATCCTTACGAACGTGACTGGTATAAAGCCGCTAAAGAAGCGGACGGTGATGTTGCGCTTGTAGATCCTTATCTTGACGCACAAAGCGGCGATGTTATCATTTCTGCATCAAAGCTTTTGTCGGATAAAAAGAATGTCGTTTCACTCGATGTTTCAATGAACAGGATCCAGGAGACCGTTCAGGAGATCAATATTAACGGCAACGGCTACGGAATGATCATCGACAAAAAAGGAAATATCGTTTCCCACAAGGATCCCGCGTTAAACGGTAAAAACTGTAAGGATATCTTTGAAGACGATTCTTTCATAAATGCCGTTCTCGAAACCAAGAACGGAAGGACAGAGATCGTTATCGACGGATTCAGATATACGATCTTTGTGAATGAAGTTTTGGATCAGTGGTATACGATCGTTCTTGTTAAAAACATGGAACTCCTTTCGGATATACACATTCAGCTCATCACGAACATCGGTGTGTATCTTATAATCCTCCTTCTTATCGCATTCTTTTATTACTTAAGCTACGTAAATGAAAAGAGTGCATCCGAAGTGATGGAAGAGCTTATCATAAGCAAGCAGAAACAGGAGTACGAATCCAAAGTATTAAAACTTGAAAAATCGGCAGCAGACGATGCGAACAAGGCAAAAAGCCGTTTCCTTGCCGATATGTCGCATGAGATAAGAACCCCTATCAATGCGGTCCTCGGAATGAATGAGATGATCCTTCGTGAGACCGAGAGTGACAGCATAAAAGAATACGCCGGAAATATCAAATCTTCGGGCCGTGCGCTTTTGGCCCTTATAAACACGATCCTCGATTTTTCAAAGATCGAAGACGGCAAGATGGAGATCGCGCCTGTTGATTACAGCAGCGTGGATATGATCCATTATCTTCAGAATTCCATCGCCGAAAGAGCCGCTTCAAAGAAATTAAAGTTCATCGTTGATGTAGACAAGTCCATTCCGAAGATGCTTCACGGCGACGATATGCGTGTAAGCCAGGTTATAAACAACCTTCTTACCAATGCCGTAAAATACACAAAAGAGGGCGAAGTAAGACTCACCTTTAACAATAACGGCTGCAAGGATAACGAGATATACCTTTACGTTGAAGTTAAAGATACCGGCATCGGCATCAAGGAAGAAGACATGTCGAAGATGTTTGAGTCATTTGAGAGACTCGATGTAGAAAAGAACCGTAACATCGAAGGTACGGGACTCGGTATGTCGATCGTAATGCGACTTCTTTCGATGATGGGAAGCGAACTTCATGTCGACAGTGTATACGGCGTGGGCTCAACGTTCTCATTCGAGATAAAGCAGGGTATCGTTGACGAGACACCCATCGGCGACAGTTACGAAGAGATCAGTGAAGGTTCAAAGAAGAGTAATGCCGGAAACTCATATCAGGAATCATTCCGCGCACCCGACGGCCACATCCTTTTTGTAGACGATACAAAGATGAACCTTACCGTTGCCACAAACCTTTTAAAGAAGACGCTTTTAAACATCGATACGGCGATAAGCGGAGACAAGGCGTTAGAGCTTTGCGACAAGCATAAATACGATGTGATATTCATGGATCAGCGTATGCCCGGAATGGACGGTACGGAGACGCTTCATCAGATAAAAAGAAAGAAGAGCAGCCAGAATATCGATACGCCCGTCATATGCCTTACCGCAGATGCGATAAGCGGTGCGAGAGACAGATACATAGCGGAAGGTTTTTCGGATTATCTTACGAAGCCTGTTGAAGGCAGCGAGCTTGAGAGAATGCTCCTTAAATACCTTCCTGAAGGAAAGATCGTAAAAAACATTGACGATGTCAGGGTCGGAGCAGAAGCCGAAGTCGAGGAAAAAGAGGAAGAAAACGATATCATCGAAAAATTCACCGAAGCGGGAGTCGATACCGAAGCCGGACTTCGTTACAGTCAGAACGACGTCGAAATGTATGTAAGCGTCGTTTCCGAATATGTAAAGGAGTACAACGAAAAGAGAAGCAATCTTCAGAAGGCGCTTGATGAAGAAAACTGGAAAAACTATGCTGTTTTCGTACATTCCTTAAAGAGTACCTCGAAAATGATCGGTGTCACGAATATCTTTGAAGAAGCAGCCGAATTTGAAAAGGCGGCTAACGAAGAAGACGATGATTTTATCAGGAACGGACATGACGATCTGATGGAAAAATACGAGAGAAAGGTCAGGAAACTGGCCGATATCCTGGGCATTGACATTTCGGAAGCCAAGGATGCATCCGAAGACGAAGAAATCTTTGAATTTCTGCCGCAGTAAACAAATATACGTAAATTAACGATAAATACCCGAAAGATATGCTTTTGGGTATTTATTTATGTTGACTTTGACAGGAATATAGTATAATTTTAAACGTGGCATAATTTATTTATATAATTATAATATATAAAAGAAACATAATGAATGAAACTGCCGGCTGACAGTTATTCCAACATAAAGTTTCAGGAGGATTTAAAAAATGAAATTAAGCAATATGGTAGGTGACAGATTTAAGGAGCGCCCTTCGGATTGTGTGATCGATTCTCATGCATTCTCGGTGCGTGGCGGATACATCAAGTACGTATCCAACGGTATTTATTCACTTTACCCTCCAATGAAGAGAGTTACCGCCAAGATTGAAAATATCATAAGAGAAGAAATGGATGCAGCAGACTCACAGGAAGTACTCTTCCCCGTAGTTCTGCCCGGATCTTTATGGGAAGAATCCGGAAGATTCGAAAGTGTCGGCGACGAGCTTTTAAGATTTAAGGATCGTAACAATTCATCCATGGTCCTCGGTATGACTCATGAAGAGGCAGCAGTTCAGATGGTTCGCGAATGGGGCAACACTTATGCAAAATATCCTTTCGCGATCTACCAGATCCAGACAAAATTCCGTGATGAGGCACGCCCCAGAGCTGGTCTTATCCGTGTAAGAGAATTTACGATGAAGGATGCATATTCTTTCCATACATCACAGGAAGATCTCGAAAAATACTATGACGTAATGGCTAACTCATACTTCAGGATCTTCGAGCGTGCGGGTATCCCCGAGGTTATTTCCGTTAAATCAGACTCAGGTATGATCGGCGGAAGCGTATCTCACGAATACATGCTCCTTGTTGATGCAGGCGAAGATTCGATCGTTCTCTGCGATGACTGCGGATACAGCGCAAATATGGAAGCTGCGGATACTACCGTAGATAACTCAGGCTGCACACCAGCAGGAGAACTCAAGAAAGTCAATACACCCGACTGCAAGACTATCGAGGAAGTCTGCACATTCCTTGGAAGCAAAGTTGAAGAGTCCTGCAAAGCCGTTATCTATCAGAAGAACATGACGGACGAATACGTTGTTGTATTCTTAAGAGGCGATTACGAAGTTAACGAGACAAAGCTTACAAACCTTCTCGGTGAAAAGGTTCACGCAGCTACGATCACACCCGAGTGCGGACTCTGTGCCGGATTCTGCGGACCTTACAAGCAGGAAGCCAAATGTCAGATAATCTACGATAAGACACTCGAAGGCATCGAGAACCTCTGCTGCGGCGCAAATGAAGTTGATTATCACTATGTAGGATTAAACATCAAGCGTGATATCGGTGATGTTGAATATGTGGATGTTTCCAAGATAAGAACCGGCGATATCTGTCCCTGCTGCGGCAAGAAGACTATCAGAATAAGCCGTGGTATCGAAGTAGGTAACATCTTCCAGCTCGGTACAAAATATCCCAAATCAATGGGAATGACATATACAGACGTTGACGGCAGCGTAAAGACACCCATCATGGGCTGCTACGGTATCGGTGTAGGCCGTCTCGCTGCAAGCGTAATGGAAGCAAAGCATGATGATTACGGCCCTATCTGGCCCATCACGATCGCTCCCTGGCAGGTACACTTATGCTGCATGCGTCCCGACAAGGCAGAGTGCAAAGAGGCAGCAGACAAGATCTACAACGATCTTCTCAAAGCAGGCGTTGAAGTTATCTACGATGACAGAAATGTTCAGGCCGGCGTAATGTTTGCCGATGCAGACCTGCTCGGTGTACCCGTAAGAGTAACCGTCGGACCCAAGAATATCGCTAACGGCCAGATCGAACTTTCCACACGTGACAAGAGCGTTAAGGAACTCGTTAATGTTGACGACGCACTTACTTCCGTAAAGGGTCTTATCGACAAGCTCTTTGCAGAGATCAACGATAAAGTCCGCGACAGGATCTAATATTTCGGGGAAAAGAAATGACAGACGAAGAACTGATGTGGAGTGTGAAGAATTCCGAAGAGATCCTTCACACGCCAATATTCGATGTTGAAAAAAGAAGAGAAGAATCCGCGACCGGCATAAGCGGAGATTACATGGTGATCAATGCTACCGAGTGGGTGACGATAATCCCTGTATACAAGGGAAACTTTGTACTTGTAAGACAGTACAGACACGGTCTCGGTGCTATCACTGCGGAGTTTCCGGGCGGTATGTGCGACGTGGGCGAAGATCCCGTTGAGAGCGCATACAGGGAACTCGAGGAAGAGACGGGTTTTAAGACCGGAAAGATGACGGTGCTCGGCGTATGCTCACCGAATCCTGCGATATTCTCAAACTCGATCACGGTCTGCCTTGCGGAAGATCTGACCCCTACGAACGAGCTTCATCTCGATGAAGACGAAGTTTTGATGTATGAAACGGTTCCCATCGATGAAGTTATCGATTCGTTTTGCAAAGGCGAATATGTCAATGCATTTATGGGTACTGCGTTAGCGCTTTACTTAAGACATATCAGAGATAACAAAGAATAAAAAATATACCCCGGCCTTTATGACCGGGCTGAATTTTTAATAAACGGAGAATAATTTATGAATTTGAAAAAACTTGCTAAGAAAACACTATCCGTAATAACCTCCGCACTTTGTGCGTTCATGCTTTTATCAAATACGGCATGCGGTCCCAAAACGGTGGAATTTGACGACTATCCCACACCGATCGAAGAATTGGCACAGGATGATGAAAACGGTGACGGAGAAGACGAAGTAAAGGAAGAAAAGATCGACGAAAAGGAGATCCCCGAAGAACTTCGTCCCGAGGTCGACTCGTTAAGACAGAACGGTAAATACATATTCAATCCGACAGCGGTACATCCCGCTTATCGTGAGCAGGTGAGTGAAAATCCCAAGATCATAAGAGTTGCAAAGATCATCATGGAATCGGTTTACGACCTTGAAGATTCCATCGACTTAAGCGAAGAAGACTGCTCGAATGCAGAGTTTAAACTCGCATATCAACTTGCTGCGATCTCATCGCCTCTTGTTAATGTCGCGTACATCAATTACGACGATATGGAAAACATCACGATCACATATTTCCCGAGCGTTGAGTACAATGATTTCAACGAAGAGATCATCGGAGAAGAAAGCAACAAAGAAGCAGCTAAAGAAACTTTCGATAATTTTGTTGAATACGTTACTGAAACCATCAACAACAACCTTACGGATGAAAATACCGACATTGAACGTGCCGAGATCATCTATACTCAGATCATACAGGATTTTGAACTGAGATATTCAAACGATGATGATGCATCGGAGATCGACGATCAGGTAAAAGGTCTCGACGGGAATGTTGATATCGGAAATTACGGCGTTATCGATCAGGTTGCCGAAGGAAGACTTGATTTCTCGTCATTCGTTGAACTCTATCAGTTCTTTATGACGCAGCTTAACATCGAGTGTCTCGTAGTCGGTGCGATGGCTGATTATCAGACGCAGAATTTCGCGATCCTAGATGAGGAAATGGAAGGTTCGAGCGGATGGTTCTGGAGTATCATCAAAGTAGATGACAAGGCTTACAACGCAGACATCCTTTTCGACAAGATGGCGCTCGACAGCCAGAGACAGGACTTTGAAGACTACGAGCCCGACCTTAAATATTTCGGAATGAGTGATGCTACAAGAGACAAGTCCGTGAAGGTATACTACAAGCAGATAGGATATACGATCATCCCGACAAAGAGCATCAAGGTTCCCGAATGCACAGAAGATTACAAATAAAAAGCAAAAAAATAAAACCTCTTCGACAAAGAAAGCCGGAGAGGTTTTTTTATACACAAATACCGGTTAGATCAAAAGTGCAAGCACGGGGATCGTTAAGATACAAAGAAGCGTACTCAGAAGAATACAGTTTGCACTCATTTCCTGTTCTTTTCCCTGCATTTCCGCAAGATTTAAAATGATAGATGCGCAGGGCGTTGCTGCCAGGATAAGCATGCTCGCCTTAAACGAAGCGGGCAGAGGCAGGAACAGCACGCAGGCATATGCAAAAAGCGGAAATACGATGAGTTTTCCGACACATGCGAAATATACGAACGAATTGGTGAAAAGCTTCTTAAAATCCATTGTCGCAAGGCGGATACCCAAAATGAACATACACATCGGAGTGGTCATTTTTCCAAGCAGTCCGATGCTGTCTTTTAACACGGTCGGAAGCCAGTTTGAAGCACCGAGAAGATAAAGCGGGAAAGCGACTACAAACGACAGAGCCGTGGGATTTATAAGCGCAGCCTTTATGGAAATATATTTTTTATCCTGTGTGAGACAGTAGATTCCTGCGGTAAAGACGAGGATGTTCATCGAGATAACGTAGATCGACGAATAGCATGCGACTTCGGGGTTGTTCGGTAAAAGTGCTTTTATAAGCGGAAGCCCGAAGAAACCGCAGTTTCCGAGGACCGAACCTATCGTGAGCATGCGGTATTTCGAGATATGGAACTTTTTCCTGAAAATGAGAAAAACTATCAGAAGGAAAGTGAGCTGGATCACAAAGGATACAACAAAAAACAAAGCCATATTCAAAAGATTTTCGAGAGAATGATCAAGCGAAATAAATGACGAAATGATCATGCACGGGGAACATGCGTATATAAGAATGGCCGAGATCGTCGAAAGGTGCGATGCGACGGCCTTTTTTGTTTTGCAAAGAATGAATCCCGGAGCCATGTAAAGGAGCGAGATAAGTACATTTATGAAAGCGATCTTAAAAGAATCCATAATAACCTCTTAAACAATTTATGACGATTATAACCGACTCGGACGCTCTTTGCCAATGTTTTTTATGAACCGGCATTATTTATCCGATACATTTGACACATATTTCCCGTATTTATTTGTTTTTGGGGACGATAAACTGTATAATGATATTGATAACTCAACGTGGCATCAGAGGGGACTGCTATGGTACTTAAATATCTTGTTGAACTTTATCATGAATACCAGACTGCGATAGTCATAATGATCGGACTTACCACAGTTTTTATTTCCAACAACACGATAAGCAAAAAGAAGAAAAACTATCTTTTTAAGATCATATTCATTGACCTTATTCTGATGATCTCCGAGAACTTCACTCACGGAATCCTGACACCCCAAGATAAGCTTATATTTTTAAGGATCACACTTGATATCATCGGCTACGTGGCAAGACCGACGCTGATAGTGTATTTCTATCTGCTGATAAGCGAGCGGCTTAATCCGAAGTTTAATTTCCTTCTGATCATACCGCTTGTTATCGACGGCGCGGTCTGCTTTATGGCGTACTTTTCGCCGATGCCGTTTTATTATGCCGAGATCGGCGGTGAACTGCATTTCCGGAGAGGACCTTTAGGATTCGTACCTTTTGCGGTCAGCGGATTATATCTGCTGATCCTCATCATCGACTCTGTCAAGTATTTCAGCAAAGGCAAGGAAAAAACGTCGTTTGCAGTCGTGTACTCTGCACTCGTTGTAATACTCGGATCGGTAATAGAGACTATAGACCAGGAAAAAAGGATCATCGTCAACTTCACGATGCTTTCGACACTCATTTACTTCCTGATGCTTTACTTTAAGACCATCATGGAGCAGGAAGAGGAGATCATCAGGCAGACGAGGATCGAGGTTATGTACTCGCAGATCGGTCCGCACTTTATCTTTAATACATTAAGCGCCATCTACGGTCTCGTAGACAGGAACCCGAAAAAAGCCAAGGAAGCCATCAACTATTTCTCGGAGTATCTTCGCGGAAATATCGATTCCATCGGTAAGACCGGCTGGGTTTCCTTCGAAGAGGAGCTTCGCCACATCGATTCGTATGTCTGGATCGAAAAGATGCGTTTTGGCGATGAACTTGCCGTCGAATACGATATCGACACCATGGACTTCGAGGTTCCGCCGCTTTCCGTCCAGCCCCTTGTCGAAAATGCCATCAAACACGGTATTCACAAGAAAAACGGCCCCGGAAAAGTTACGATCTCCACATGGGAAGATGCTAACGATTACATCGTTGAAGTAGTCGACGACGGTGTCGGATTTGATACGACCGAATTCGAAAAGAACGAAAAATACGAGATAAAGAACGCTACGGACAGAGGTCTCGGACTTCGTAAAAAAAGAGAAGCCCAGAAGCAGGAAGCCGAAAATCCCCACAAAGACGGCAGGACCCATGTGGGCCTTGACAATACCAGAGCGAGACTCATCGGAAGCGGCAGGGGCAAACTTGAGATATTCAGCAAGCCCGGAGAAGGCACAAAGGCCGTTATCACTATATTTAAAGACAAAATCGTTGAGGAAGAAAATTAGTTATTTTCAATGCTCTCCAAGGTTTACACACAGGGCAGAAAATGGTATAATTTTCATAATTATGATGTTCTAAAAAAATACGCAAACAGAGGTTTATAAAAATGTCGGAAATGGAAAATTTGAATGCTCAAAATGAAGAAGGCTCAGAAGAGAAAGTAAGCCGTAATTTTATTGAGCAGATGATTGATAAAGATCTTGCCGAGGGCGTGTACGATACAGTACATACAAGATTCCCGCCCGAACCCAACGGTTACCTTCATATCGGACATGCGAAAAGTATACTTTTGAACTACGGACTTGCCAAGCAGTACGGTGGCAAGTTTAATATGCGTTTCGACGATACCAATCCCACAAAGGAAAAAATAGAATTCGTTAATTCACAGCTTGAAGACATCAAGTGGCTCGGTGCAGACTGGGAAGACAGACTTTTCTTTGCATCCGATTATTTTCCCAAGATGTACGAAGGCGCCGTTAAGCTCATCAAAAAAGGCAAAGCTTACGTTTCGGATCTTTCCGCTGACGAGATCAGGGAATACAGAGGAACTCTTACGGAGCCCGGAAAAGAAGATCCCGGCGCAAAGAGAAGCGTTGAAGAAAACTTACAGCTTTTCGAAGACATGAAGAACGGCAAATTTGCCGACGGTGAAAAAGTTTTAAGAGCAAGAATAGATATGGCATCTCCCAACATGAATATGAGAGATCCCGTTATTTACAGAGTCGCACATATGACTCACCACAGAACAGGCGATACATGGTGCATTTATCCGATGTACGATTTCGCACATCCCATCGAAGACGCCGAAGAAGGCATCACACATTCGATCTGTACGCTTGAATTCGAAGATCACAGACCTTTATACGACTGGGTAGTAAGAGAACTCGAATACGAGAGACCTCCCAGACAGATAGAGTTTGCAAAGCTTTATTTAAAGAACGTCGTTACAGGTAAGAGATACATCAAGAAGCTCGTTGAAGACGGTATCGCAGACGGATGGGACGATCCCAGACTCGTATCGATCTCAGCGTTAAGAAGAAGAGGCTACACACCCGAATCCATCAAGATGTTCGTAGAACTCTGCGGTGTATCCAAAGCTCATTCGATCGCAGACATGGCGATGCTCGAATACTGTATCAGAGAAGACCTTAAGTTAAAGAAGCCCAGAATGATGGCTATTCTCGATCCCGTCAAGCTTGTCATTGACAACTACGAAGGCGACGGCGAGATGCTTGAGGCAGCGAACAACCTCGAAAACGAGGAACTCGGAACAAGAATGATCCCTTTCTCAAAGGAACTTTACATCGAGAGAGAGGACTTCATGATAGATCCGCCCAAGAAATACTTCAGACTTTTCCCGGGCAATGAAGTACGTTTAATGAACGCTTATTTCGTTAAGTGCGAAAGCTACGAGACCGACGAAAACGGCAACGTAACGGTAGTTCATTGTACATACGATCCCGAAACAAAGTCCGGAAGCGGTTTCACGGGTAGAAAAGTAAAGGGTACGATCCACTGGGTTGACGCAAAGAGTGCAGTTCCCGTGGAAGTAAGACTTTTCGAGAATATCGTTGATGAAGAGAAGGGTGTTTACAACGAGGAAGACGGAAGCATCAACGTTAATCCCGATTCAAGAAAGATCGTTACCGCATATGTTGAACCCGGTCTTGCAAAAGCAAAAGCTTTCGAAAGCTTCCAGTTCGTAAGAAACGGATTCTACTGCGTGGATTACAAGGATTCAAAAGAAGGCGCACCTGTCTTCAACAGGATCGTCAGCTTAAAGAGCTCCTTCACATTACCGAAGCAATCATAGCCTTCTCCTTGAGGGGCGCTGGACGTCCGGCGGACGTCCGTTTAGCGCGGACCGGAGCGGGAGCGGAGACAAGGTGTCGACGAAGTCGACGGATGAGGTGTCACTAAGGCTAACATATGAGGTGTTTATAGACCAGGGGAAAACAAGGGGAGAACAATGGAAACATCAGAAATCAAAAAAATGTGCCTAAACTGCATGCATATGACGAAGGAAGAAAACTTCTGTCCCGTGTGCGGTAAGCCTAAAAAGGGTGTTAAGACATTCGGCAGAGCGCTGGAGCCGGGTACGATACTTAACGGAAAATTCCTTATCGGTAATATTCTCGGTATGGGAAGTTTCGGTATCACGTACATCGGTTTTGACATGCTGCTCGAATATAAAGTGGCTATCAAGGAATTCTTTCCGGACGAGATGGTTGAGAGAAAAGAAAACGGCGAACTTATCGTAGCCGGTGACACCACGGAAGAAGAATTCCAGGCAGAATTAAAAGCATTCCTTCGCGAATCCAGAATGCTCGCACAGTTCGCCAAGTATCCCGGTATCGTTTCCATCAAGGAACTTTTCTATGCAAACAATACCGGTTACATGGTAATGGAATATCTCGAAGGCGGTACTCTTCGCCGATTCATCGACAACAACGGCGGAAGACTTTCCGTAGAACAGACACTTTCCATGATGGAGCCCGTTATCAGCTCCATGGAGGAGATCCATAAAGCAGGATTGATCCATCGTGATATTTCGCCCGAAAACATCATGCTCGATTCGGACGGAAGTATCAAGGTGATCGATTTCGGCGCGACAAAGAAATTAAGCAACAGGACCGCTCAGGTTTACTACGGCAAATTCGGTTATGCACCGCTCGAGCAGAGCCTTGGCGAAGGACAGGGACCCTGGACCGACGTTTACGGAATATGTGCGACAATGTACTGCATGATCACGGGCGATATTCCCGTTGATGCATTCAGACGAAGCATGAACGAACCGTTAGTGCCCATCACTGATTACAACATCCCTATCGATCAGAGGATCGCAGATGCAATCATGAAGGGCATGAACATGGCGACCGCTGACAGACAGCAGGATATGGGACAGCTTCGCCGTTCGCTTTACGGATTGAACGCAGAAGAAATATCCAAAAAGAACGAGCCCGTTTACTTCCCGACCATCAATACACAGATGCTTTACGATAAAAAGAATCGCCGTGTATGGTTCGGACATTACCCTATGAACGAAGTATCCGGCCCGAGACTTACAACGGATATCATTTATGCGACATACGATCTTATGGATTCCACGATGATCAAAGGCGCGAAATTCAAGAGATTCAATGTTGCTACAGCCCTTATGAGCAAGGAATACAGAAACGTCAACAGGGCCAAGATCAAAGAAGATTCAAGAAAATACAGATATTTCGAATATACAGAGATCCCGTGGGTTATCCTTATGCAGAGAGGCGAGAGAATGATCCTTCAGTCGGAATACGTTCTCGACTATCAGCTCTTTGATGACAAGGATTACATGGATATGACCGATCGAGAGATCGGAAAGATCCGTACGGGTATTTTCTGGGAGTCAAGCGGAATAAGAGAGTGGCTCAACCGTGATTTCTTCTCGGAAGCATTTTCCAAGGAAGAACAGGAGAGGATCATCGTCAAGGAAGTAAAAACTCCGATCTCGACATTCTCCGACAAGACCACGTATGACCGCGTATTCTTACCGAGCGTTGAAGAAATGATCAACGGCTTCGAGCCTCATCCGGGTCAGGTAAGAGCCAATAATTCGCTTAAGCTCTTTGAAGAACAGGCACCCTGCTATTTCTCGCAGTATGCCGATGCCAAAAAGATCAACGAAAACTTCCCCATGGGCTACGCACTTCGAACCAGGGGAACGATCAACGAATATAACGGAACCTTTACATACGGTGAAGGTTGCGACGGTCAGTCGATCCAGGCAGGAATGCTTAAAAACTGGAGACTTGATGTGCCGATGGGAATAAGGCCTGTCATCCAGGTAGATGTGACTGATATTTGTGAAGTGTAAGGGGTAACTTAAAAAATGAGCACTTATGTATTAAGCGACATTCACGGGCAATATGATGCCTTTATGCGTATCTTAAAGAAGATCAATTTTAATGCTGAAGATACGCTCTACGTACTCGGGGACGCGATCGACAGAGGACCCGACGGAATAAAGATCTTAAAAGCCATCATGAAGATGGATAACGTAAAAATGTTTCTCGGTAACCACGAACTTCTGATGATGGAAGCCTTAAGAAACGTAGAGGAATGCGAAAAAGAAGGCAGAGAGGATACCGAGGAACTCGATCTCTGGCTCGATGAATGTAACGGCGGAAGACAGACTTACGAAGATTTCAAGAAATGTTCCGCAAAGAAAAAAGCAGAGATCTTAATCTATCTTGACAACGCGATCGTTGCAAAGAAAGTCAAGATCGGAAAGAAGACCTATTATTTGTGCCACGCATATGTGGTAAGCAAAAGATTCGACAACGAAGTAAAATACAATGAATTGATCTATAAAGACGTGTTCCAGGCTGTATGGCAGAATATCTACGATGCAAGTTTCGTTAAGAGCTTAAACGAGAAAATATTCCCCAACAAGCGTTATATTTACGTACTCGGACATATCTTTACACAGCGTCTCGACCATGTCGATGAGCAGGGAAGAGGACTTGTTCTAAATGACAAGGAATTCCTCGGTGAATACCATATCATCAATATCGACTGCGGTATGGCGCTTAGAAATAAATCAAGCCGTCTTGCGTGCATAAGACTCGAAGACGAGGCGATTTTCTATGAGGGCATAGATGTCTAAAATTAAGCTGCACATAAGCAGGCAAATGATAATCAGAATGATGCTTCTTGCCGTAATGGACATGATTTCGATCTTGGTCGTTACGGTTTTTGCGATTTATATTCGCTATGATTTTTCATTCAAGGATTTGCCTCAACACTTTCTAAAATCCACTATATATTTTATTCCGATCAACCTGGTAGTCACATTGATAAGCTTTGTGGTATGGAACCTGTATACCTCGGTCTGGAGATATGCATCGGCAACGGAACTCATCAATATCGTCGGCGCCGTAGTCACAGCGACGATAGGTCAGGTTATCTGTAAATTCATCTTCAAATTACCTATTCCGAGATCTTATCCTTTGATATATATGGTTTCGCTTTTGGCGATCACCGCAAGTATAAGGTTTTCTTATCGTGCGCTCAGGATCCTTCGTGCAAAAAGAAGGATGAGGGAAAGCGGCAAGGAACCGACAAGATGCATGGTGATCGGTGCCGGAAGTGCCGGTAACGAGATCATAAAAGAGATCACGACCACACAGTACCTTACGATGAAGGTCTGCTGTATCATCGATGACGGCCCGGGCTGCTGGGGTAAAAAACTCCGAGGCGTGCCTATTTTAGGCGGTCGTGACGTGATCGTTCAGGCTGCGGCCGAATACAATATCTCCGAGATCATCATCGCGATCCCTTCCGCAAAACCTTCGGAAATAAAAGAGATCGTCAACATCTGTAAAGAGACCGGATGCAAGATGCGTATCCTTCCCGGAATGTATCAGCTCATAAACGGTGAAGTTGATGTCGACGTATCCAAACTTCGTGATGTTCAGATCGAAGATTTACTTGGCAGAGAACCGGTTTCCACCAACCTTGACGAAGTCATGGGCTATGTATCCGGAAGAGTCATCATGGTAACAGGCGGCGGCGGATCGATAGGAAGCGAACTTTGCAGACAGATCGCATCGCATAATCCCAAGCAGCTTATCATAGTCGATATTTACGAAAACAATGCATACGACATACAGCAGGAACTTAAAAGAAAGAATCCCGAGCTTAACCTCGTAGTGCTTATCGCTTCCGTTCGAAATACCTTACGAATGGAAAAGATCTTCGAAGAGTACAGACCCGAGATCGTATATCATGCTGCGGCACACAAGCATGTTCCTCTGATGGAAGAAAGCCCTAACGAAGCGATAAAGAACAATGTGTTCGGCACTCTCAAAGTCGTTAAGGCAGCAGATAAATGGAAGGTTAAAAAGTTCGTGCTTATTTCCACGGATAAAGCCGTTAACCCGACAAACGTAATGGGTGCGACAAAGAGGATCTGTGAAATGATCGTGCAGACTTACAACGACCGTTCCGAAACCGAATTTGTAGCCGTAAGGTTTGGAAACGTGCTCGGTTCAAACGGATCCGTTATCCCGCTTTTCAAAAAGCAGATCGAAGACGGCGGTCCCGTAACCGTTACGCATCCCGATATCATAAGATACTTTATGACCATTCCCGAGGCGGTTGCACTCGTGCTTCAGGCCGGTGCATATGCAAAGGGCGGCGAGATCTTCGTACTCGATATGGGCGAACCTGTTAAGATCCTCGACCTTGCGGAAAACCTTATCAAACTCTCCGGACTTCGTGTCGGTGATGATATCGAAATAGTATTTACGGGATTAAGACCCGGTGAAAAATTATTCGAAGAGATGCTCATGGATGAGGAAGGCCTCAAGGATACCGAAAACAAAAGGATCCATATTGGTCATCCTATCTATCAACTTCGATGAGAAGACCTTTATGGAACAGATAGATGAACTCAAGAGTTTCGTTGAAGGCGAGCCTGATATAGAGTCAGTCAAAAAGAAGATCGAAGAGATCGTTCCTACGTATAAACCCAATGATCTGAATGCGTAATCATGAAAAAAATCCTGATAACTGGTGCCGGAAGTTTTATCGGCACCTCTTTTGAAAATTACATAAAGAATCATCCTAATGCAGCTGACTATGAGATCAGTGTAATGGATACGTTGTCAGGAAAAAAGGTCAGCTGCAACGGTGTCGCTTTGGAAGATGACGAAACCTGGAATTTTGAAGGATACGATGCAGTTTTTCATGTAGCGGGGATCGCTCATGCCGATGTCGGAAAAGTCTCCGAAGAAGGCAAAGAATTATATAAAAAAGTTAATACCGATCTTGCCATAGACGTTGCAAAGAAAGTAAAAGCAGAAGGCGTTAAGCAGTTCATCTTTATGAGTTCCGCAATAGTGTACGGAGCAAGTTCACCAATCGGTAAAGAAAAGGTTATAACCAAAGATACAAAGCCGGAACCCGAGAACTTTTACGGCGAGAGCAAACTGAATGCGGAGATCGGCCTGAATGCCATTGCTGATGGCGGGTCGGAATCCTTCAAAGTAGTTATCCTTCGTCCACCGATGATCTACGGACCGGGTTGTAAGGGTAATTACAATTCATTAAGAAAATATGCATTAAAACTTCCTTTGTTTCCTAAGGTTTCGAATGCGAGATCAATGCTCTATATAGATAATCTCTGCGAATTCATAAGACTTATGATAGATAACGAAGAGAGCGGAACCTTTCATCCTGCAAATGCAGAGTTGTCCAACACATCCGAGATGGTAAGACTTATTGCAGAAGCTCACGGAAAGAAGATTGGACTGGTCGGAGGCTTCACATGGCTTTTAAAGATCATGAGCCACTTTACAGGTTTGGTGAATAAAGCATTTGGGAACCTTACATATTCTGATGAACTAACAGAATATAAAGAGAATTACAGGGTTTGTGCTCTTGAGGATAGTATTAAGAAAACTGAAAGATGAATCTTGTTTGTGCAAAAACACAATAAAAACACAAATTCGTTGTGAAATATTTACAAAGGAATAAACCTTTGGTAACATATACTTAAGGTGTTACCAATACGGTAGGCGGTTGCCCTCCCACGGAGGGTTCTCACCCTCCAATCCATATGGAAAGGGGGTGATGCGGATGTACATTACATTAGGGGATCTGATCCAACTAATAATAATGCTCATTGCGCTTGCGACTCTTGTTTACAAGATAACCAAGGATATAAAAAAATAACCGCCACTGACCTGGCGGTTATTTAATACTTTATTAAAAACCCAGGGCAACCGTCTCCGGTAGCACCTATTTAATTTTATTATAGATTAAGCATAAAGAATGTCAAGAGTCAGCGTGATTACCATAAGCTTTAACAGCGAAGCGGTAATAAAGAAAACAATTGAATCGGTTTTGAACCAGAAATATACGGATATAGAGTATCTGATAATCGACGGTGCGAGCAAGGATAAAACGGTGGAAATCGCAGAATCTTATAAGGAAGCCATGAAGGAAAAGGGCATTGATTTTAAGATATTCTCCGAACCCGACAAAGGCATTTACGATGCCATGAATAAGGGTATCGCAAAAGCCACCGGCGAGTTTGTCGGACTCATCAACTCGGGTGACTGGTATGAGCCAAACATGATCGAGACGGCAGTAAAAGCATATGATGAAAAGCCTTATGATATCTTTTATGCCAATATCAATCTGGTCAAAGAAAACGGTACGATCATAGTTAAGAAAAGTAAGTACGACAAGTTCCCGACTTCGCGTCACTGGAACCATCCTACGATGATAGTCAGAAAAGAGTATTACGATAAGATCGGTACATATAAATGCGTGGGTATCCATGATGATTTCGAATTTCTGCTTCGTGCAAGAAAACAGAACGCACGTATTACGATAAAGAATGAGATCCTTGCCAACTTCATGACGGGCGGGGCCAGCAACCAGAAGAGTTTTAAGAAGTGCAGGAAACGCTGCCACGACAGATATGTGGCCTACAGATCCAACGGCTATGGCATATGGTCCTGGTTTGAATGTGTTGGGATAGAGATCGCAAAATTCATTCTCAGCTAATTGTGCAAAAACACAACAATGATAGGCGGTTGCTTTCGCAGCTCTTATTTATAAGATATGCAAAGAGAGAAAAAAATAACCGCCACGAGCCGGCGGTTATTTTATGTTTATCATAAATAATTTTTGGCGACCGTCTATCGGTAGCACCTTTTATATTTTAATTATATAATTACAGTAAAAAATGTCAATAAATAAAGGTTAGTGTAAATAATGTTAATAGGTATAGACCTCCTTTGGGTGCGACCCAAGATCTGCGGAGGGACCGAGTCGGTCATAAGAAATCTGATGACGGGATTCGGCTTGTATGATGATAAAAATGAATATATCCTCTTCGCAGGAAAAGATACTGCGGAGACTTTTACGGATTACGAAAAATACTCCAACATGAAGATCGAGATCTGCGATGTTGAGAGCATGAACAGGGTAAAAAGGATCGCATGGGAGAATTCGAATCTCGACAAGCTTGCAAGAGACCTTGGAGTGGATGTGATGTTCATTCCCGTGTACTCAAAACCCAACAGTTTAAGCGAAGACAAGGGCGGTATACCGTATGTTACGACGATAGCCGATCTGCAGGCACTGCACTTCCCGAAGTACTTCTCAAAACCCAAGATCTTCTTTGCAAAAAGATCCTGGAAAAAAGCGGTAAACGAGAGCAGATGCATAGTCACCATTTCCAACTTCTGCAAGAGAGACATAATCGAGCATTATCCCAAAGTTCAGGACAGGATCTTCGTGATATATGCACCGATCCTTTTATCACCCGATATGGACCTTGAGATCGAAAGTGAGATCGCTAAAAAAGACCTCGCGGGCGATTATATCGCAGATGATATCAACGACGATATCTTAAACAAACCGAACGATGTATTCGACAACCTCAAAGAAAGATACGGCATAGAAAAAGACGAATATTTTTACACCGTAAGCTCTATGCTCCCTCATAAAAATCTTATAACGCTCATCAATGTTATGAAAGAGTTAAAGGCAGCGGGAGAAAATTACAAACTTGTTGTCAGCGGAGTCGGCGGAAACAGGGAAGACTTCGATAAGAGCGTTGAGGAAGCGGGAGTCGAGGATCTCGTTATCGATACCGGATTCGTGTCCGACAAAGAGAGAGATTCGCTTTACGAAAACTGCAGACTCTTCCTTTTCCCGAGTACTTTCGAAGGATTCGGAATGCCACCCATAGAAGCCATGATAAAGGGTGCAAAAGTCGTGACCACAAAGTGCGGAAGTATCGAAGAGATCACGCATTCAAAGGCTTCGTATGTCGACGATCCTTTAAGTACAAAAGAGTGGATCGAAAAGATAAAAGAAGCAGAGCTTTTACAGAAGAAAAAGCATATATTCCCAGAATACGAACTTAAAAATGTAACTGAAGAATACCTCGAACTTTTCGAAGGTGTCCGGGAGAAATAAATGGCTGTAAGCAGAGATGACCGAACAGTATATGAAGGTCTTTTCGAGCATGTAAAAAACGAGCTTGAAAAAAACAATCAAATACTTAACTGCGACAAAGAAGGATTCCTTTCGCAGCTTGGCACAGCCCCTAAAAAAGTCTCTTATGAAGAGATGAAAGATCTTGAAGGAGAGGCTTTTTTATCTTGCGCATTTATGGCGTTTTTCCAGAGACTCCCTAACGATGCGGAGATCGAAACATGCAAAGACCTCGGTAAAGAAGAAATCCTTAAATATCTTTCAAACAAGGCTTCTTTTTCGATAAGAGGTATAGAACTAACGGACTGTCCTTACGATGTAAAACCGGGTCTTAAAGGAAAGATCTTCGGCAAAGCGGCAACAGTCGCATCATCACCTGCACTTCGTAAAACGGCTAAAAAAATGCCCGCAGGAATCCAGAATAAGATAAGGGGGACGTTCAGATGAAAAAGATATATCTTGATGTCTCCATGGTAATGATAGGCACCAACTTTACGGGTGTTCCGAGAGTCGTGATGGAGCTTGCAAAAAGGCTCTACAACAGCGGGAAATTTGATATAAATTTCGTAGAATACAATCAGAAAAACGATGCGTTCAGGCTTCTTGATACGGACGGATTCATCAAGTTTACCGAGACGAAAACGGATAAAAGAAACGCAATTCGTACCGACAAATACATACCATTCGAAGAGATGGAAGAAGGCAGCATTTTCTTTGACTGCGACACCGTCTGGAAGACCAGGGTAAGAAGAAGTTTTCTCTATCCGATCTTAAAAAAGAACGGGGTGAAAGTAGTACCTTTTATCCACGACATAATCGGCATAGATTATCCGCAGTTTTGCGAAAACTCGGACGTTATGAATTTCATTGATTTTATCGGTGCAAGCCTTCTTTATGCCGACAGGATCATCGTCACGACCAATACCACAAAGAAAGCGATCCTTGCACAGGGCGAACGCATGAAGATGGATCTGCCGGACATTGCGATCGTGGGACTCGGCGGTGACTTTAACAGGAAAACGACGAACGAAGAAAATGTCAAAGCAAAGATAAAAGATATCGCGGCAGCAGGCGATTACTTTTTAATGGTCGGCACGATCGAACCGAGAAAGAATCACAAGCTTCTTCTTGAGACTTATCAGAAGCATCTAAGAGGAAAGATCAATCTCGTAATGGCCGGATACAGCGGACAGGGAATGGAAGATTTCTTTGAAAAGATCGCAAACGATCCCGATTGCGACAAGGGCCTCTGGCATGTGGACAATGCTTCGGATGACGACATCAATTACCTTTACAAACATGCATTTGCGTTCGTATTTCCAAGCTACATAGAAGGCTACGGATTACCGCTTATCGAGGCGTTCATAAGAGAAGTTCCCGTTATCGCATCCGACAACGATATCAATCGCGAAGTGGCAGGCGAGAGAGCGCTTTTCTTTGAACAGGATAACAGCGAAGATCTTGCGAAGATAATAAACGAACTTCTTTCAGACGAAGAAAAATATAAAACTTTACGCGAAAGCGTTAAGGGATACAAACCCAGAACATGGGATGAAACCGGTAACAATCTGATCAAAGAATTCGAGGGTATTTATGGGGAAAAAGAGAATTGCATTTGTTAATCAGAGGTACGGCGAAGAAGTACTCGGCGGCTCGGAAACTTACGCAAGAAAAATGGCGGAAGCACTTGCTGAAGAAGGAACATTCGATGTTGATGTCTTAACGAGCAAAGCCGTTGATTTCGTTACGTGGGAAGATTACTACGAAAAAGACGAAGAGGTCGTAAACGGAGTTACGCTTAGACGTTTTTCCATCAAATCAAAGAGGAATCGTCTCGTGCAGCGTTCTTCGCAGATCCTTATGCATAATTTCGGTCTTCATCCGAGAGAACTCGAGGAAAAGAGGCTTATCGCAAGAGGACCGTATCTTCCGAGCATGATCGATTATATTATAGAAAACAAAGACAAATACGATGCTTTTGTTTTCGTGACATATATGTATTATCCCGCATATTTCGGTGCAAAAGAAGTGTACGAAAAAGCGTTCTTCGTACCTACCGCACACGATGAAGAACCGATATACATGAACATCTTTTTCGACCTTTTCAATAAGGTGAAAGGCATCGTTTATCTTACCGAGGAAGAGAAAAAATTCGTTAACGGGCATTTTGAAAATGATGCGGTCCCTTCAAGGATAATCGGTATGGGAATCGAGATCCCAGAAGAAGACAAGTCGGAAGAACTTCGTGAAAAAGAAGGACTTCCCGAAAATTACATCATCTACTGCGGCCGTATCGAAGAGAGCAAGGGCTGTAAGATGCTCGCGGAATTCATTCAGAAATACAATGAGGAAAACGAAGAAAAAGTCGGACTCGTGCTTACCGGCAGAGGTAACATGAGGATACCGGAAGACGAGAATATAAAGTACCTCGGATTCGTTTCCGAAGAAGATAAATTTGCAGCGATGAAGGGTGCAAAGGCTATATGTCTTCCTTCGGAATTCGAGAGCTTTTCGATAACTCTCTTGGAAGGCATGGGTTGCGGAAAGCCGGCACTCGTGAATGCAAAGAGCGAAGTGCTCAATGCCCACATGGAAAAGAGTCAGGCCGGATTTGCGTTTAACGACTACGAGGAATTTAAGGATTCGTTAAAGAAGATCCTTGATGAAAAGACCAACAAAGAACTTGGTGAAAAAGCAGCTCAATACGTAAACGGAAAGTATTCCAAAGAAGCTGTCGTAAAAGAATTTAAAGAATTTATTTTAGAGAATATCTAAGTCCCATATATGACACAGGAGGAGTAAACATGAAAACATACGGCGTAATAATGGCAGGCGGCGGCGGAACAAGATTCTGGCCCCTTTCAAGAAAGGCAACACCCAAGCAGCTTCTTAATTTATCCGGCAGGGATCTCATGGTCAACGAAGCCATAGACAGACTTGCATTTGTTGCCGATAAGAAGGATATCTTCATCGTAACAAACGTAACGCAAGTTCCCGCAATGCTTGAGGCAACAAAGGAAAGACTTCAGGCGGATCATATCTTATCAGAACCCGCAGCAAGAAATACATGCGCCTGCATCGGATACGCAGCCATGGAAATAGTTAAAAAGTACGGCGACGGAGTCATGATCATCACTCCTTCCGATGCTTTTATCAAAGACGAAAAAGAATTTGCAAGGATCCTTGAAGTTGCTGCAAAGACCGCAGAAGAGACAGGCAAATTCGTAACTATTGGCGTTAACCCCACATTCGCATCCACAGGATACGGATACATAAGATACGATAAGAACGAGTCAGGCGAAGCAAAGAAAGTTATCGATTTCAAGGAAAAGCCCGATGAAGCTACAGCAAAAGAATATGTTGCATCAGGCGAATATGCATGGAACTCGGGAATGTTCGTTTGGAAGGCAAGCGTTATCCTTGATAAGTTCAAAGAATATGTTCCCGACATCTACGCAGATCTTGAAAAGATCGCCGATGCGATGAATACCGCAGACGAAAAGAAGGTTATAGAGGAAGTATATCCGAACATCAGAAAGATCTCCGTAGACTACGCTATCATGGAAAAAGCGGCAGCTATCGGCGAAGTACTCGTTGTTCCCGGCGAGATGGGCTGGAATGATGTCGGAAGCTTCGACATGATGGAAGTTTTAAGAGACAAGGATGCCGACGGAAATATCACAGAGGGCGATGTACTTGCAATCGATTCCACCAACTCGATCATCCTTTCATCGGGAAAGACTATCACCACAGTCGATATCGACAACCTCGTTATCGTTGAGACAAAGGATTCCATTATGATCTGTCCCAAAGACAAGGCGCAGAGCGTTAAGAAGATCGTGGAAAAACTTAAAGAGCAGGGCAGAGAAGAGCTGCTTTAATTATGAGCGTAAAAGAAACTTTAAAAAAGTTCATACCGGAAAAAGTACTCTTAACGAGAGCTCTCATCATTTACCGTCACAGAGTAAAAACTGTCCTAAAAGACAGGAAGCGCGAGACATTTGCACCCGCTGAATTCAAAAAAGGCGTGAACCTTATCGGACCATTGAAAGCGCAGATGGGACTTGGCCAGAGCTGCAGGCTTTTAGCGAGAGCCATAAAAGCGAGCGGAACCGATTATACATTCCGGAATTTCGACCTTATCGGAAACGTTCAAAACGGCGATACATCGTTTGACTCTGAGTTTTCAAAGGAAACACCGTACGGTATCAATATCATCCATATGGAACCGACGGAGCTCATGCTTCGCTGCACCGAATTTGACGAAAACCTCTGGTATAAAAGATACAATATCGCATTCTGGCTCTGGGAACTCGAAGAATTCCCGAACGAATGGGTGCCTTCAATCGACCTTGTCGATGAGATCTGGACCCCTTCGGAATTTACGAGCGAGAGCATAAGGAAAGTTACAGACAAGCCCGTTATCACTATACCTTACAATGTAACGGCAGAGACGGATCCGAAATACGACAGAAAATTCTTTAACCTTCCGGAAGACAAATTCTTATTCCTTGTAATGTTTGATGCAAACAGCACGATGATGAGAAAGAATCCGATCGGCGCGATAGAAGCCTATAAAAAAGCATTCGGTCCCGACAACGATTCGGTCGGTTTGGTAATAAAGACAAACAACGCGGAAGAAAAGAAACTGGCACCCGTAAAGAAACTTCTCGAAGGCTATAAGAATATCTATTACATCACGGATATCCTCGAGAAAAAGGCAGTCAACAGCCTTATAAAAGGCGTGGATGTATTTGTATCGCTCCATCGTGCGGAAGGCTTCGGCCTTGTAATGGCGGAAGCGATGTTAAACGGTACGGTCTGCATCGCGACCAACTGGTCTTCGAATACCGAGTTTATGAACAAAGATGTGGCCTGCATGGTCGATCACGGTTTCATAACACTTGAAAAAGATATGTCTCCTTACAGAAAAGGTGCAAAATGGGCGGATGCGAATACCGATGAGGCGGCGGAATACATGAAAAAACTCTGCGCCGACAAAGAGTATTATGATGACCTCGCAGCAAAAGCAAAAGACTACATTGAAGACAAACTCAGTATGGAAAGTGTCACCGCTCTTATCAACAAGCGACTCGATGAGATCAACCAAATGCATCAATAATTATGTAAACCAAACGAAAAGAAAAAATAAAACAGCGAAAGAGCCCGGTTTTAAAGGAACCGGACTCTTTTTCAATGGGCCTGAATTCTTGACTGAAAGGCCGTAATGTATTAGAATTATACTGATTTTTTATGTAAAGAATCCGAAACGGAGTAGCGGCATAAATGTTTAAGCGAATTAAAGAAATATATGAATATCGCACGATGATTTCAAGTCTTGTGAAAAGGGATTTAAAAGGCAGATATAAAGGCTCGGTACTGGGCTTTTTGTGGACCTTCATAAATCCCTTGTTTCAGTTAATAATATATACTTTTGTATTTTCAATCGTTATGCATTCCGAGGTAGAGGATTATTATATGTTCCTCTTCGTGGCACTCATTCCCTGGATCTTCTTTTCCACATGTTTGGCAGGCGGAACGACCTGTATCACGGGCCAGAAGAACATGGTACAAAAGATATATTTCCCGAGAGAAGTACTTCCGATCTCTTTTGTAATAAGCCAGTTTGTAAACATGCTTTTAAGCTTTATCGTTATCTTTGCGGTAATGTTTGTTATGAGATACAAATTTAACCCGCTGGCACTGCTTTGCCTGATACCGGTAATGTTCACGGAATTCATCCTGGCACTCGGATTTACGTTTATCTTGTCTTCGATAACCGTGTACTTTCAGGATATGCAGTTTATCATGGGAATCCTTACGATGGCATGGCAGTTCTTATCGCCCGTTATGTATTCGGTCGACAGGATCCCTGCACAGTATCAGACGATCTATATGTACGTAAACCCCATGGCACCGATCATCATCGCGTACAGAGATATCCTCTATTACGGAAAAGTGCCCGAACTTATCACACTTCTGACGGCAGTCGGCATGGGAGTATTATTATTCGCCATCGGATGGTTCACATTCGACAGAATGCAGCGCCATTTCGTAGAAGAGATGTAAAAACAACGCAAACAGGAATTCCCAAAGGAATCCGAATAAAATAAACATCCAAGAGATGTTTTGGATCAGGAAAGACAATGAAACCCGAAAACGCAATTGAAGTTCACAATATAACAAAGAAATTCAAGGTTTACCTCGATAAAGGCAGAACGCTCAAAGAGAGAACCCTCTTTTCAGGACGAAGAAAATACGAGAACAGAGAGGTTTTAAGAGGCGTAAGCTTCGAGGTAAAAAAAGGCGAAGCCATCGGTCTTATCGGACATAACGGATGCGGAAAAAGTACGACTCTTAAGATGCTTACAAAGATCATGTATCCCGATTCAGGTACCATCGAGATGAACGGAAGAGTATCATCCCTTATCGAACTCGGTGCAGGTTTCCATCCCGATATGAGCGGAAGGGAAAACATCTACATCAACGCTTCGATCTTCGGACTTACCAAAAAAGAGATCGAAGAAAGAATAGATGACATCATCGAGTTTTCCGAACTTGAAGACTTCATCGACAACCCCGTAAGAACATATTCATCAGGTATGTATATGCGTCTTGCGTTTGCGGTGGCGATAAACGTGGATGCTGACATCCTTCTTATCGACGAGATCCTTGCCGTAGGTGATGTCGCATTCCAGGCTAAATGTTTTAACAGATTAAGACAGATAAAGTCGGAAGGAACGACCATCGTCATCGTTTCGCACTCGCTCAATCAGATCGAGCAGATCTGCGAGCGAAGCATCTGGATCCACGACGGTTTGATCAGACTCGAAGGAAGTCCTTACGACGTACATCCTCAGTACATGGCCTTTATGGCAGGAAATTCGCTTGCGGAGAGCGCAGCAAAAAAGAAAGCAAAGGATGAAAAGGCTGCAGCCAATGCGGAAGCAAACGGCGAGTCCGAAAACACTTCATCCGAAGAAGAGAAAGATAATAAAAAAGACGCTAAAAGATGGGGTTCAAAAGAGGTCGTCATCGATAAGATCACTGTTGTTGACAAAGAAGGAAAAGAGAGGGACGCATTCCTTAATTCCGAAGAGATCAATGTTAAGATCAGCTATACCAATAACGCAAAGCTTGAGAACTCCGTAGTGGGCGTTGCCATTTACCGTGATGACAAGGTTCACATTTACGGAACCAATACGCTTATAGATATGTCAAAGATGCTCCCGCTTAAGGACAAGGGAGTTATCACTCTTAAGTTTGACAATATCCCCGTTAATGCGGGCAATTACATATTCGATCTCGCTTTCCATAAGCCTGACGGATTCGAATATGATTTCTGGAGAGATGCGTTCAGACTGCATATAAAGAACGTCAAAGCCGAGGTCGGTGAGATAAGTATCGCCCATTCATGGGAATGTGAGAATTAGAATGACTGATTACGAAAGAGATATCTATTCGAAAATATATGATATTACCGAGGAGAATCTTAAACCCACGGGTCTTGATATGGTCACCTACAAGGAAACTTTGATGGCATCCCTGGATCAGGAACCTTCCTTCGTTGACTTGTCGGTGATAAATGATATCCCGAAAGAAAGATCCGTTCAGGCACTATTTTATATCCTCTTTGGAAGATGGGTCATAAATGACGAAGAAAAGACTTATTACGCAGACTCGAATGACTCAGACAAAGACTTCAAGATAAAGCTCCTTTCGAAGATCTACAACTCTACGGAAAGAATGCATGCAAAGCGCGTGATCGCCAATTACGTGGATTATTCGGGCGAGAGCAATCTTAAGGTCGGCAAGTTTAAAAGAAACCTTTTAAAATTTTATGCGAATATAAAAGCAAAGATCCCGCTTGGTGTTAAAAGTAAGATCAAAAACCTGTTTCTGGGGATCAAAGCTTAAGACGAATTCAGATAAATGCAGAAGATTTATATAGAGATTACGAATCTAACAGAGGTCAGATCTCTGACGGGTATTCAGAGAGTGGAAAAAAGCGTTGCTCTTGAGATGTACAAAATGATCAGGGAGCAGCTTTGTTTTGTTGTTTTTAAGAGCGACTCTTACAGATTCGAAATGCTCGATACGGATCTTTTTATCGACTACTTAAAGGGCGACAAGAGTGCGTTCGATAAGATGTTTTCAGGCAAGTTCCTTGTTTACGAAGAGATGAAACCCGGAGACATATTTTTCGAAGTCGATGCGGTATGGAACGGCAAATACAAAAGCAGCGTTTTATTACCGAAGCTTAAAAGGTACGGCGTAAAGATAGCGTGTTACGTATACGACATCATTCCGATCACGCATCCTTCGTACAGCCACTTTAACACGAGATTCAATTTCATCAATTACATCGGCGCGTATCTTCAGTATGCGGACATACTTATCGCTTCAGCGCAGAGTACGCTCGATGAGATAAACGACCTTTCCGATAAGCTCGGCATACCGAGAGTCAAAGGATATGTATCCTGGCTCGGATCGGATTTTAAAGCAGAAAAAAATGACGGCGAGATCCCCGAAGAAGTGATCGAAGCCGCAAAGAACAAATACATCTTAAACGTCGGTACGATAGAACCGAGAAAGAATCACGATTTCCTCCTTGATGCATTCGAGAGCGGACTAGCAGACAAAGGCTTTAATCTTATCTTTGCGGGCAAGATCGGATGGAACGTAAAAGAGCTGGAAGAAAGGATCGAAAACCATCCTCTTAAAGATAAAAGCTTTTTCTACTTTAAAGGCTTAAACGATGCATCGATAGATTATCTTTACAAACATGCATTCTTAATAGCATTCCCTTCCAAGGCGGAGGGCTTCGGACTTCCGATCATCGAAAGCCTTCAGAGAGGAACGCCTGTACTCACATCCGACATACCTGTTCTTCGTGAGGTCGGCGGGGAATACTGCAAGTATTTTAAGTTAAACGATATCGCATCTTTTAATACCGCGATAGATGAACTTACAAACGATCCCAAAGAGTACAAAAGCCTCTTGACACACATAAAAGATTTCAAACCCTTTACCTGGAAAGAGACGGCAGAGAGGATCGTTGATGCATTAAATACCTTAAAGCCTGAACAAAGGAAAGCCAAAAAAGACGTAAGCCAGATGGTCATCCTTACGGCCAGGGTCGAGGATATAAAAAACACGCTTCCCTATATAGAGGCATACATGCCTTTCATAAAAAAAGTACTGCTTTGCTGTCCCGATAAAGTATCGGATGAGATGAAAGCGATACCGGTTAAGAGGATCACGATAGACACGCTTACAGACGGCGAGATCTTAAAAGGGCGTGCACTTCCCGAAGACCACGGCACGAGGAACTTTTTCCTTCGATGTCTTGCGATGGGTTCGGAAAAGGTCGACGATGTTTTCATCATGAGCGATGATGACTACAGACCTTTAAAGACCATCACACCCGAAGTCTTCATAGATAACGATTCGTATGTTGCATATTACTGCCACGAATTAAACGAATGGAAGGGTGTAGTCGGCGCCTTATCGTCATATGACCATTACATTTACAGGACGAGGGACTTCGTAAACAAACACAGATACCCGGGATTCCAGTATTCGAGCCATATGCCCCAGATCATCGAAAAAGAATTATACCAAAGGATGATCAAAGAGCACCCCGGCATCGAATCAACCGGTCTTGATGAGTGGAGCAGTTACTTTAATTTCGTTCAGGCTAATTACCAGGATCTAATAAAGTCAAAGCCGTACATCTGCATGTGCTGGCCCGGAATGCATTCGGACTGGAATATGCGTGTAAAACCTAACGAATATCTCTTTGAAAACTATTACGAATTCCTTTACAAAGATGGCAATATATTCGACGGAATGTCGCAGGAATGGAACGACAAGACCGAAGAAGAAAATAAGATAAAGATCGAAAAATACACAAAGTATGTTGACGAATATTTCGAATGGAAAAAAGCGTATGAAGAGTATTCGGATGCATACATAAAAGACAGACTTGAGATACCTTCGTTTGCGGTATTTGAAAAAGACGGTAACGTAGAGATAGCCGCACCGAAGATCTTAGAGGTTAAAAAAGAATCGATAATGCATATACCCTTTATGTATAAGGGAAAAAAGGACGGCCTTAAACTTTCATTATCGATCGAAGCAAACAAAATCAGAGTAGCTAATATGGAACCTCTGGTACTAAGCTTAAACGACCTCGCGATACTTGAGAATAAATTCGAAGTGGCGTTTGCATTCGGACCCAAGGGAACACCCGCAGGCAATTACACTTTGATCGTTTCCGTGGACGACGGAAATTCGATGACGGAGCGAAAAGTATTACTTAAACTTTCATAGCATTAAAAGGAGCAATGTATGAATTCTGATCTGGACTCCAGAAATGAATATTTAAGAGAACAGTGTCTTAACGACAAGAGCCTTGAGCTCGTCGAGAACCATACTGAAGAAATGTTTAAAAACATTTTCGATAACGTGGTCAACGAAGCGGATTCCATTCGTGCGAAGGGAGTTGTTAACACAACGCACACAGTTACCTGGGGTATCGTTACGGGAAAAAGACTTGTTAAGTTCTCTGATCTTAATGCAGGCAGTGACGAGGATTTCCTGAAGAAATACTACATTGAAGTATTCGGAAGAAAGCTTGATAAGAGCGGAAAAGAATTCTACCTTACATCGCTTAAGAGAAAAAAGATCACCAGGGCGGAACTTGCTTACAGCCTCCTTAAGTCAGGCGAGGGACAGAAGAAAAATGTTGAGATCATCGGCTTTAATACATTAAGTGCAGACGATCTTCTTGAAAAAGACGGAAGAGAATTCATAGAGCATGCATACTTACAGATCTTTTACAGAAATCCCGGCATGAATGAGATCACCGCCGTTGAAAAAGATCTTAAAGGCGGAAAGAGCAAAGAAGAGATCTTAAGCGAACTCATCAATACGAAAGAAGCCAAAGACAACAATATAAAAGTTAAAGGTCTTAAGAGTAAAGCTAATTCCGAAAAACTTAAAAAAGTATTGTTTAAAAGTTCAAAAGTTAAAAATGCTTCAATGGCTTTATACAATATCGCTCATATCAATCGTCTTGCGATCGCCAATGAAAACCAGCAGGCGGAGATCAACAGATTAAAAAGACAGATCGAAGAAGCGAAGCTTAGAAACGAAGAACTGAAAAAGAAAAACGACGAGTTTGTAAAAAATGCTGACTCCCGTATTAATTCCGCACTTGAACAGGTTTGCGATGCTTCAATGCGTATCGACGATCTTAAAGAATTAAGAGTACCTAACGAGTATTTCGAGAAACTCAATTTCGCATTAAGTGCAAATCCGACACTCTGGGGACCCAAAGACAGGCTTCACATATCGGATACGACAGCAGTGTTTACATGTTTCTTTAATACCAACTCAGGCGATATCACAATAGGCGATTATTCATTCGCGGGTTCAGGTGTAAGTATTCTTACAGGCAGTCACGATGTTGAATTGACAGGCCTTCCAAGACGTGACTCAGAGGAAACAAAAGGCAGAGACGTTATCATCGGTAACGGCGTATGGCTCGGATCAAATTGTACAATCCTAGGACCCTGCAAGATCGGGGATAATGCGGTCATCGCAGCGGGAGCTGTAGTCACACCCGGAACGGAAGTTGAAGAAGGTACCGTATACGGCGGCGTACCGGCAAAGAAGATCTCAGAGATCAAATTAAGTAAAGACGGAGAGATCTCCGATGCGATGATTCGTGCGATAGAGAGAAACGACGGTGTTCTTTTTACCAAAGGATGGTCAGAGAAGAAACATCAGTTCTTTAAAGACGAATGTCTTATGGGACATTTCCTTCTCGATGAAAAAGGATGCATTCTTTTAAAGAACGGCGAATATGTGATCAAATATTCTAAAAACGAAAAAGAAGATGTTTCGCTGACCATAAAAGAAGGCGGCAGCGAAGAAAAACATACGCTTACCGATAAAGAAGGGATCATTAAGATACCTTTCAAACAGGATGCTGATAAAGATGCTGTCCGTTCGATCATTTTTGAAACGGATAAAACCGGAAATGAACTGGCTGTAACGATCATGCAGGAGAAAGACTGATGAAATTTATTCAGATGCATCAGACGGTTACCAATCATGATGCTATCGGAAACGATATAGAGATCATTAACAGAATACTATGCGAAAAGCATGAAAGCTTCGTTTATGCCAACAATCAGTACAACACGAATGTAAAATACATCACGGACGAAGAATTCGAAAGGATGACCAAAGAGAGCGATACTGTCGTTATCTATCATCACAGCGTTCTCTGGGAAAAAGGATATGAGATGATAAAGAACGTAAAATGTCATCTTATCATCCGCTATCACAACATCACGCCCGGAAAGTTTTACAAAGAATATGATGATTTTGCATTTAAACAGTGCGAAGACGGAAGAAAGCAGACCGAGGATATGATATCAAATCTTCCGAATGCTTACTGGCTTTCCGATTCGATATACAATTCCCTGGACATCGCAAAAGTTTCTAAAGACAGACAGGGAATATGTGCACCGTTTAACAAGATCGAAGAATGGAAGGGCAAAGTGCCCGATGAAGGAGTGCTAAAAAAACTTCTTGAAAACAGAATGGTCAACATTCTTTTTGTCGGAAGAGTAGCACCCAATAAAGGCCATCTTATGATGCTCGATGTGATCAAGTGTTACATGGATCATTATGACTGCAATATAAAGCTAAATGTCATCGGCAAATTCTATGACGATCTTGAAGGATACAATGAACTTGTAAGAAATAAGATCGACGAATATGATCTTTCGGCAAACATTGAATTCATTGGCGAGATCAATGACCCGATACTTATGTCTTATTATCTCGGAAGCGATATAATGCTTATCTGCAGCGATCATGAAGGATTCTGCGTACCCGTTCTTGAGGCACAGGTTTTCGGACTTCCGATAGTCGCACTCGATGAATGCGCGGTACCCGAGACCATGGGCGATAATCAGCTTGTATTCGACAGAGACGAATACAAATTTGCGGCAGCCATCAGGCTTTTGATGCAGAACAAAGAATACAGGGATTACATCGCTGAAAAAGGCTTGGATAACTACAATAACAGATTCACGTTTGAGAAGATAAAAGAAGTCTTTGTAAAAGAGTTGTCGGAAAAGATTGGAGTGACAATATGAAGATAGCCATAGCAACTGTACAGGTTCCGTTTATCACAGGCGGTGCCGAGATACTTTGCAACATGCTTAAAGACGAACTAAAAAAAAGAGGCCATCAGGCAGAGATAGTCACTATCCCTTTTAAGTGGTATCCCACAAAGCAGCTAGTTAACAGCATGATGATGGGAAGACTTATGGACCTTTCTGAAGTAAACGGAGAAAAGATCGACAAAGTGATCGTCATGAAATTCCCCGCTTACTATGTAAAGCATGACGAAAAAGTAATGTGGCTTATGCATCAGCACAGACAGGCATACGATCTCTGGGACACCGAATACAGTGACTTAACGGATCTTCCCGACGGCGAAGAGATAAGAGATCTTATCAAAAGCTGCGATGAGAAATATATTCCCGAATGCAAAAAGATATTTACCATCGCCGCAACGACATCCAAGAGATTAAAAGAATTTAATCATATAGATTCGACACCGCTTTATCATCCGCCTTTAAACTACGAGGCATTGCACTGCGAATCATATGGAGATTACATCTTCTATGCGAGCAGGATCGATTCGATCAAAAGACAGAGACTTCTCGTTGAAGCCGCCAGATACTTAAAGAGCGATGCAAAGATCGTGATCGCGGGAAGCGGAAGTAAAAAAGAACTTGAATACATCGACAAGATCATTAAAGATAACAAACTCGAAGACAGAGTCACGATGGCGGGATTTATCTCGGAAGAAGAAAAGATAAATTATTACGCCAACTGTCTTGCCGTATACTTCGGCGCATACAATGAGGATTACGGATATATCACACTCGAAAGTTTCTTCGCCGAAAAGACCGTGATCGTCCACAAGGATGCGGGCGGACCTCTCGAGTTCGTAGAGGATGAGAAGAACGGATATGTGATCAATGATGATCCGAAAGAAATAGCAAAGAAAATAGACTTCCTTTACAACAATAAAGAGAAAGCAAAAGAACTTGGACAAAACGGCAAGAAGTCCCTTCTTGAAAAGAACATGAACTGGGACTACGTTATCGAACAGCTTTTATCGTAACAGCGACACGACCGAAAAGATCAGGCAATTTATCGGAGATTATTTATGAGCGATAAACCGAGCATGCTTTACGCGAGTCCTTTCCCGCCTGTTAAAAGCGGTATTTCGGATTATTCCGTATGTCTCGTGAAAGCACTGAGTGCTTTATTTGATATAACTTTATACTCGGATAACTACGACATAGAAGATCTGAGACTCGCAGGTTTCCCCGTGCTTAAACACGGTGTGGATCTCGTGGACTTTAATTCATTCGACTACAGGGTATACAATATCGGCAATCAGCCCGAATATCACGGATATATTTACGAGGCGGCCGTTGAACATCCGGGAATGATAATACTTCATGATTACATGCTCTATTATCTTTTCGTCGGACACCATCAGGATAAGAACAATCTTTATTCATCTCTATACTCAAAGATCGGATACGAGGAATTCAAGACCATAAAAGAAGCCGTTAAAAAGGATCCGACGGATCTTTTAAAACAAAAAGACCTGGCAGCGAAACTTCCTTTGAACAAAGAACTTCTCTTATCCGACAATAAGATCATGGTTCACTCGGAGTATTCGAGAAACAAGGTCCTTGAAACGGGATACATCGAAGAGGACCGGATAAAGAAGATCAATCATCTTGCGCTCATTGATAAAGATGAAAAAGAAAGTCCTATCAATAAGAAAACTTTATTTGAAAAATACAAGGTTCCCGAAGATGCACTGATCGTGGCATCGTTTGGATACATCGCAGAGACGAAATTAAACAAAGAAGTCGCAGAGGCTGTAAAGAACATCGCAAAGACCGGTAAAAAGATCTGCTACGTGATGGTCGGCTTCGGTGATTATGTGGATGACGAACTTGAAGACGGCGTTGTGATAAAGACAGGCTATACGGATCTTGAAGAATTTAACAGCTTTATCGATCATTCGGATATCATCGTAAACCTTCGTAATCCCTCTATGGGAGAGACATCCGGTGCGATGCTTAGGATATTACAGCTTGGCAAAGCATGTATCACAAATAACGGCGGATGGTTTTCCGAGATACCCGATGAATGCGTTGTCAAAATAGATGTCTTAAACGCAAAAGAAGAAGTTGAAAAAGCGATAACCGATCTTAACGATAAAGGGACCAAACGAAAAGAGATCGGCGAGAGAGCAATGAAATATATCGAGGCAGAATTTGCTCCCGAAGTTATCGCGAACAAAATAAAAGAATTTATTACAAACTGAGAAAGAAAACTACATGAATACTGAAAAGATTTTAGCTGATATAAAACTTAAGAACGAAGAATTTAAGCTTAATGATAATGAAAAAAGTTTTGACGGCATTGTAGCTGAAACGAGAGACGATGTTCAAAGTGATGCAGTCAATATCCAATATGACAGATACGAATCATTATTAAACAACTTAAATCAGAAAACGGTCATTCCCGCAGAACTGCCGATACCCGGAAGAGCACAGGGAATAAAGAAAGGCATCAGCAAGCTTATTAATTTCTCCGTGACTCCGAGAAATGCAGCTCAGAACGAAGCCAATATTGCGATCCGTGACACGATGAATGAACTGATCGCACATAACCGTGAGCAGCAAAGAGAGATCGAGGAATTAAAGAAGAGACTTGATTTTCTTGAGAACTATTTAAGCGAGAACCTTGAAAATACCGAAGAGATAAGGATCTTCCAGCTGGTACCGTCATTAAGACGCGGCGACGGTGTCGGAAACGATGTTCTTGCTATCCATGATTTCTTAAAGAATACAAAGAAGATAAAGACCAGGATCTTTTATGAATCCTGTGGCGGATCATTTTCAAAAGACGATGCAAGAAGCATCAACGAACTTCCCGTTTTCAGAGACAGCGATATCATCATCCTTCATATCGCAATCTACTGGGAGTTTAACAAGAAGATTAAGGACTTAAGAGGGCGTAAGATATTTGTATATCACAATATCACTCCTTCGGAATTCTTTGCGCCGTATAATAAGTTTTCAACGGATGCATGTCAGATGGGCATAGATCAGGTTAAGTCCATGAAAGATATCCCTGTATACTGCCTTGCGGATTCAGAGTTTAATAAGAACGATCTTATTTCATACGGATATACATGTCCGATAGATGTGCTTCCGATCATCATTCCTTTTGAGGATTATGACAAGAATCCGGATCCGGATGCACTTGAGAGACTTGCCGACGGCATGACCAACATTCTCTTTGTCGGAAGAATATGTCCCAACAAAAAGCAGGAAGATATCATAAGAGCATTTTCATATTACAAAAAGTATTACAATCCCAATTCGAGACTTATCCTTCTTGGCGGATACGATGACAACGATCTTTATTACAGGAGCCTTGTAAAGTACATAGATGAACTTAAAGTTGAGAACGTCGAGTTCACAAGACACGTATCGTTTAACAGCGTGATAGCCACATTAAAGAGCGCGGATGTATTTGTCTGCTTAAGTGAGCATGAAGGTTTCTGCATACCTCTCCTGGAGGCCATGCACTTTGAGATACCGATCGTGGCATACGATTCGACTGCAGTTACCCTGACGATGGGAAAAGGCGGACTCTTACTTAAAGAAAAAGATCCTCTTACCGTAGCGGGTGCCATCGACAGTCTCGTTAAAGACGAGGGACTTCGTACAGAGATAAAAGAAGCACAGAGAGAGCATCTTAAGGATTATTCTTACGAAGCCATTTCGGAGAAACTCTGGAAATATCTTACTTCCTTCGAACCGAAACTTGAAAATAAGTAAAAACTTATAAAAGAAAAACAAAAATGATAAAGGGGAATATCATGAAAAAAACGGGAAACAGATTACTTGTAACTATTTTAACTTTGATCACTGTTTTTACCGCAGTATTTGCACTTCCGATTAATGCGGAAGCAGCAGGAAACGGCCAGTACTGGCACGAAGATCTTTTCACACCGGATCGCCCCATAAAGGGTACACAGAGTTTTATGGATTCGGAGAGGAAAGATACATACAACACATTTATCAATGCGTTCATAGATGACGGATTCATAGATGACAACAAATCAAACAAATCCGGATTCACGGAATACACATTCGAAGGTGATACATACTATTTCAAGATACCTGAAGGCTTATACAATTCGGGTGTCGTAAGCGGATTAAACGATCAGAATCTAACCGTAACGGTGCAGCTTCTTGTAAGATACGATTCTGCCAAACTTCGTCTTATCGAACCGAGTGCAAGATCGCATACGGGATTCAATTACTATGCACCCAATATGACCGAACCCGAGGTGGTAAAGGAATACAGAGCGTATATGAATTTCCTTGCCGAGATCTTCAGCAAATACAGATGTCATGTAGACTGCTGGGTATGCGGTAACGAAGTAAATGCTCCCGATATGTGGAACTTCTTTGGTGATGACTGTATGTATGATGTCGGAGGCGGAAGATGGGCCATCAGCAATTATGATCTTATGATGGAAAAATATACCAAGTGGTATGATCTTGTTTACGATGCGGTAAAGAGCAGGAATTCGGCTGCCAGAGTCTGTGCGTGCCTTGATCACTGCTGGACCGAAAAGGATAATGGAAAAGTATTCCCTGCCAAAACATTCCTTGATATGTTTGCCGCAAAAGAAGGCAACGCAAAGGACTGGTGCGTGGCATATCACTGCTATCCCGCAAGTCTTTACCAGACAGATATCTGGTCTAATCATACTTACAATCCGAAGAGTGAGAGTGCAAGATTTGTGGACGGATACAATCTCGAGATCCTTACAGGATATATCAAGAAAAATTTCGGTACCAATCACAGGGTAATGCTTACGGAACAGGGCTTTTCCGATGCGAGAGGAACGGATAAGCAGGCAGCATGCCTTGTGTATACATATTACAAAGCTAAATTCGATGATATGATCGATGTATTTCATATCATGAAATTCCCGACCTGCGGATTTGAACTTGGTGAGCCTGCGGCGACCATCTGGAAATTTCTTGATGACGGAGATGCAGCTCATGAACAGTGGATATTCGACCAGGTCAGGGGTACGATAGGTGTTAACTCCTGGTATGACATTGTACCCAACTGGAAGAGTGCGGATGTATGTCAGGCTGACAGAAATGCTTACAGAGAGATCAATAAATGCATGTTCGAAGGCATAAGCTACGCACCTGTATTTGATTTCGATTACTATGTCGCAAATAACCCCAATGTGGTTGCGATGTTCGGTAAGAACCCTCCCGAGTTTTACGATATGTTCTTTTACTTCTCAAGATACGGAATGGATATGGGACAGAATGCTTCACCCAATTTCATTTTAGAGGATTATAAGGCTACACATCCGGAACTTGTATCGCAGTTTGGCGATAACAACAGAGAGTATTATAGATTCTACTGCCAGCAGGCGCAGGATGAACTGGATAAAGCAAAAGAAGAGCAGGTTAAGGAATTCGTTAAGAGATTCTATGTGACAATCCTTCAGAGACCTTACGACGATCAGGGATTATCCGACTGGGCAAATGTATTGCTTTCAAAGCAGCTTACAGCATCCGAAGTTGCTCACGGTTTTGTATTCAGTGATGAGTTTGTAGAAAGAGGTTACAATGACGAAGAATTTGTTGCAAGAATGTACGCAGCGTTCTTCGGAAGAGAAGCATCAGCCGATCCTGAGGGAGCAGCTACATGGATCGGTGCATTAAGCCAGGGATATACAAGAGATTTCGTATTTGCAGGATTTGTAAATTCGGATGAGTTTAGAAACATATGTGTTTCTTACGGTATGGAAGCAGGATCTTATGATCCAAGCGGTGCGCCTCAGAATCCTCAGCCCGCACAGCAGCCCGAACAGCCTCAGAATCCTCAGCCTTCACAGACACAGAGCGGTATCAGGATCGATGCTTCGGGTGTAGATCCTGCTAAGCTTGATGAGTTTATGGAAAGACTTTACAACGAAGCACTCGGAAGACCCAGTGATCCCGAGGGAAAAACAAACTGGGCAAATGCGATCCTAAACGGTCAGTATGATGCGGGAACAGTTGCGAGATACGGATTCTTCGCATCGGATGAATATTTAAACAAGAATAAAACCCCTGAAGAATTCGTTCATGATGCATACAGAGCATTCTTTGGAAGAGACGAGGACCAGGGCGGATATGATATGTGGGTTAAGGCACTTTATGACGGCACATTTACAAGAGACCAGGTCATCGAAGCCGGATTCGGATATTCGGATGAATTCATAGCATTGCTTGAGAGTTACGGATTTAAGGTGTACAGATAAAAAAGATAAAATATTAAAATCGGAGGAAGATCAATATGAAGATAGCAGTAGCTGGTACAGGATATGTCGGAATGTCCATCGCAACACTTCTTGCACAGAAAAATAAAGTCGTTGCGGTTGATATAGTTAAGGAGAAGGTTGATAAGATCAATCAAAAGATCTCACCGATCCAGGACAACGAGATAGAAGACTTCCTTGCAAACAAAGATCTCGATCTTTATGCTACCACCGATATCAATGAAGCATATAAGGATGCGGATTATGTTGTGATCGCAGCACCCACCAATTATGATTCGGATCTTGACAGATTTGATACATCAGCGGTTGAGAGTGTGATAGATGCCGTAATGTCTGTTAATCCCGATGCCATCATGGTCATCAAATCAACTATCCCCGTTGGTTATACCCAAAAAGTACGTGCTAACAAGAACAGCGAAAATATAATCTTCTCTCCCGAATTTTTAAGAGAATCCAAAGCATTATACGATAATCTCTATCCGAGCCGTATAATCGTCGGAACCAAACTTGATGATGAAAGACTTGTTAAGAAAGCAGAAGAATTCGCGGCTCTTATCAAAGAAGGCGCGATAAAGCAGGATGTGGAAGTCAAGATAATGGGATTTTCAGAGGCTGAAGCCGTTAAGCTTTTTGCCAATACATATCTTGCGCTTAGAGTCAGCTATTTTAACGAACTCGATACTTATGCAGAGACCAAGGGACTTGATTCACGTGCGATCATCGAAGGAGTTTGCCTTGACCCGAGAATTCAGACGTTTTATAATAACCCTTCGTTTGGATATGGTGGATACTGCCTTCCCAAAGATACCAAGCAGCTTCTTGCAAACTATAAAGAGGTTCCCGAGAACCTTATCGAAGCTATCGTTAAGAGTAATGTCACAAGAAAAGATTTCATATCCGAGCAGATATTAAAGAAAGCGGGATTCTACGATAAATTTAATCGTATGGACAATTCCGCAGACAATATCATGACCTGCGTTATCGGTGTGTACAGACTTACGATGAAATCAAATTCCGACAACTTCCGTCAGAGTTCTATCCAGGGCATCATGAAGAGATTAAAAGCCAAGGGTGTGGAAGTCATTGTCTATGAACCCATGCTTGAAAACGGAAGCACATTTTTTGGAAGCAAGGTAGTAAATGATCTTGATGAGTTTAAGAAGAGAAGCGAGGTTATCGTAGCTAACAGATTTGATGTATGTCTTGAAGATGTAAAAGACAAGGTATACACAAGAGATATTTTCCAGAGAGACTAAAAAGAACAGACAGAAAGAAATATATAAGCAATGAACTACAAAACAAAGAAAAGATTTTTAAGAATTATAAGCGCCATGATGGGACTTCTTATCGCAGTCATGGCCTTATCTTTTGACCCGATCAAAGCGGATGCGGCAACACCCTTTGAAGAGTTCCCCTACAGTTACAGGGCTAAACTTAAAGAACTTAAGAACATGCATCCTAACTGGACATTTGTTCCTTTAAACACCAATCTTGACTGGAACGATGTCGTAAACGAAGAACTTAAGGGAAACAGAAGTCTTGTATCCATTACGGTTAAGGATTCATGGAAATCAAAAGAACCGGGTGATTACGATCCTTCGACGGGAACATATATCGGCAAATCCGGCAAGAACTGGGTTAAAGCTTCAAAAGAAGCTGTAGAATATAATCTTAATCCCGTCAATTATTTTGATGAGTATCATATCTTTGCATTTGAACAGTTATCATTCAATTCTTCGATTCATTCGATCGACGGAGTAGAAGCAATCATTTCCAATTCATGGATGCAGGGCAACTGCCTTGAAGACGACAAGCCCCAGCCCGGTATCCGTTACTGCAATGCGATCTATCAGGCCGGTATCGAGAGCGGCGTAAGTCCTTACCACATCGCAAGCCGAATCCTTCAGGAACAGGGCAGGGGAGATGTTGCCAACAAGAAAAATTACAATGACTTAATATCCGGCAAATACGGTGTATATAACTATTACAATTTCGGCGCAAGCGGAAAGAACAGTGCCGAGATCATTGCTAACGGTGTAGCGTATGCCGAGAAAAAAGGCTGGAATACAAGATTTAAGGGTATCATCGGCGGTGCACAGATCATAGGGGCGGATTATATCAATAAGGGCCAGGATTCCCTGTATCTTCAGAAATTCGATGTCGATAATTCTGACGGCAATCTTTACTGGCATCAGTATATGCAGAATATCCAGGCTCCCATGAGTGAAGCGGGTCTTACCTACAGAGCATATGAAGAATGCAATTCCCTTAATCAGAACTTTGTATTTGAGATTCCCGTATATAAAAACATGCCTAACAGCGAACCTCCCGTAAACGAAGAAAAGGTAAGGGAGTTCGTAAGAAGATTATATAGCCTGTGTCTTGACAGAGAACCCGATGAAGCCGGAATAGACAGCTGGACGGAACTTCTTGTGAACCGTGAAATGACGGGTACGGAAGTTGCGAGCGGTTTTATATTCAGTGATGAATTTAAGAATAAGAATTACTGCAATTCCTGTTACGTCAAGCAGCTTTATAAGGCATTCCTTAACCGAGAATATGATGATGCGGGATTACAGGTTTGGACGGATATACTCGCATCGGGCAAGAACAGAGAATATGTATTTAACGGATTTGTATTAAGCGAAGAATTCAAGGGCATCTGTGCCGATTACGGTATTGAGTACGGTAACGGTATCAATGACAATGTTCCCGGAACCATGCCAAACGGCGATTGTCAGGGATGCGGTGCAAAGGATAATACCGTACAGTTCGTAACAAGACTTTACAATGTCTGCCTTGACAGAGATCCCGACGAAGCAGGTCTTGAGACTCACTGCAGCCTCTTAAGAAGTCATACATGCTCATGCTCAGAGATCGCATACGGTTTCATATTCTCTGAAGAATTCATCAACAAGGGGTTTGATGATGCAACTTACGTTGAATATCTTTACAGAGCTCTTATGGATCGTGAAGCCGATGAAGGCGGAAGAGATTTCTGGGTAAGCCAGATGGCTCAGGGCGCAAGCAGGGAAGATATCTTTAACGGAATAGTATTAAGTGACGAGTTTACGAATCTTTGCAATAAATACGGACTCAGAAGATAATTGGATAATTGATTAAGACAGAGGACCTTTGATGAGAAGTTTGGACAAAAATACGGATAGTAAAAAAGATAAACTTATCCTTATTGCTGTTTTTGGCCTTTTTCTCATCGAGGTCCTCTTAAGATTTTATTTCGCCGACTTTTCCAAGTCTGCACATACTTATCGTGACGAATTAAGATATCTGCAGATCGCAAAGAACATATTTGCAAACGGTTCGCTTTCTATCTACGGTGCAAAGAACGATTATCAGAAGATCATGTTTTCGCTTCTTCTTGCTCCGTCCTATATTATTAAGAATTCTATCGTCAGAATAAAAGTGATCTCATTGATCAATTCAGTTCTGGTCGGAAGCTCGGTATTTCCTGGATACTTAATAGTTAAGAAATTATCGGACAACAATAAAAAGATTATCCTTTTATCTCTTTTACTTTTGTCTGTTTTTACGGATATGTGTTACTCGCTCACTTTTATGAGTGAGAATCTATTTCTTCCTCTCGGGATGTGGGAAGTTTATTTCCTTATCTGCCTTCTCACAGAAAGATCACCTAAGAAACAGATAATCTATTCGATCCTAAACGGTATATTCTCATACCTTTTATATCTTACGAAAGAAGTCAGCCTGTACTTTGTACTGGCTTTCCTTGCGGTATCCGTGATCATGGGTATCCGGGAAAAGTCGATAAAAGGAATATTAAGACAGTGTGTGGGATATGTGGGTAGTTTCGGGATATGTTTTCTCATCGCGAAGCTTACGATATTCCGTGGCATGAACAATTCATATGACCAGACAAGCCTTTCGGCTATAGGAACGCATTACGCTTTCGAGTATATGATATATGCATTTTTCGTACATCTGATCTTCTTGGGATTTGCAAGTTTTCTCTTTTCAATTGTTTTCCCTCTTATATCATTTAAAAGCCTTTCGCGTATTCAGAAGATATCATTCCTGTTTCTGATCATATGTGTGGTTATAAATGCGGCTACGATAGCATTTACCATTTCCGTAAGAGAAGATCTTGGCCGTGTGATCCCGAGGCAGCATCTAAGGTATTATGCACCTTTGATGATACCACTTCTTATGATCTTTTTATGTGCTGTAGAGAAAAATGATGTTGAATTGTCGGCGAAACAAAAGGCTGGACTGATTATTACTTCAGTTGTTTTTATTGCAGCATTTGTTTTCCTTCCTGCGGAGCGGATTCCGTATACGATATCCGATTTTACAGGACTTCACCTATATAATTACATGTTTGATTTCCGGTTTACCGATATGAGAGAGGGAACGGAAGCGGTTGTTATCAACAACGGGATCGTGATCCTCAAATTACTTACTGCCGCTTTTGTTGTAACAGGACTTATTTTATTATTGTCAAAACGAAAAGGCTTAAGCCTCATTTTCTTTGTTTCAACTATACTTCTGGCAGAAGTTATCAATTCGGATATAGCGATAAAGGAAATAAAGAAGAATTATCATGTTTCCGAAGAACAAGCTCAAAAAGCCGAAAATCTTAACCAATACCTTGAAAACATTGATGGAAATATCCTAGTGGTCGTAAATACCTCATTTACAGAGAATAAGATTATGGATACCTATGTCAGTTCTGATTATTGCGTTATTCCTAAATGGCAGCTTATCGAGGCGGCAGCAGATGTAGAATATATTGATCTTAGAACCACGAAGTTTTCAACGATCTATAAGAACGACAATACGCTTTATGATGAGTATGATAATTACGATGTGATCATTTCATACAGTGAATTACCCTTTAGTGAAGGCAAAGTAACTGCTGTGGACGATAATGATCCGGGAGACATATATATTTATCAAAATTTGACTCCCGGTCAGTTATGGCTCGATTATGGCAATGAGTAAGCAAATCAGGGGCTAATACAGTATGAATTGATATCTCTTTAAATAGCCTCAAAGGTTGATTTTACACCGAAAATTTGGTATATTATAGTGTATGTTTTACATATAAAAAGATAGGGGGAATTGATATGCAAAAGTTAAGAAAATCAGGGGAATTATTGATCGGTTTGTTGCTTTTGGCTATCACTTGCTTCGTGCTTATGCCCATTAAGGCACAGGCTAAGAGCGCAGCTGATGCGGCAGCAGCTATTAACGGAGTGAATTTATACAATCAGGAAGGTATAAACATTCTGGCTGTTGAAAAAGACGGTATTACAGTTGAAGGATACGATTTAAGCGGTTATTCCGTTTTGATCAAGGCAAATAACGTCACGGTTAAAAACTGTACAAATATTATGTTTGTAAACATACATCCGAATCTCTCGGGAGTAAAGTTTACAGGCAATACTATTGTAGGACCTTATGCTACAGGTGTAACGATCCTTTCGGATAATGTTGAGATCTCAAACAATACGATTACAGGTACAACGAATTTTGGTATTTATGCTGAAAACAGAAAAGGATGTACAATTTCAGGTAACACTGTTTCAGGTAATGCAGGATTATACTCCATTATCATAAAGAATTGTTCCAATATGACCATTTCGGGAAATACGATCAAGGATTCGGCACTTGATGCTTTAAGAATCGAGGGAGATAACGGTTCGGTCATCAGTAAGAATACATTATTAAACAGTGCTGCAGCAGGATGGACTTCTTCCGGTCACGGCGAAGGTTTGATCATTGACGCAAATTGTAAAGGAACACAGGTTATTGAAAATACAGTAGACGGAGTTAAAAGCGGTAAGGCTGGATACGGCAACGGAATCATGGTTGCAAACAGTACAGATATTACCGTTAAAAGCAATACAGTAACCAATATAGGCAACCATGGATTGCAGGCTTCTTACAATGCAAAGAACGTAGTTTTTGAAAACAATACGATCACAAAGGCAAACAATGACGGTATCTCAATATCAAGAGGAGCGGAAGCCGATTGTATTGACAATAAAATACATGACAATGTAGGTCAGGGTATTGTATACGACGGACATGAAGGTGCAACTACAGGAACTGTTAAAGGAAATGAAGTTTATTCCAATACGGAATTCGGAATCCTTTTAAGCGGCGGAACATTTACCGTAGCAGATAACAAGGTTGGAAATAACGGTTCTGAAGGTATCAGAGCGGTTGAGGCAAGTTCAGGAACAATATCCGGAAATACAGTATATGATAATGCCAGTACCGTAGGAATGCAGTTCTTTACAGGAACTACATTTAAGGTCAGCAATAATCATGTATATAAATCCTCCAATGATGACGCAGGATACGGAATCCTCGTAAATTCCGGTGCAAATGTTGAGGCTACAGGTAACAGAGTACATAATTATGCTACATGTGCAATATTTGCTTCTGAAACATCGACATTTAAGGCGTCCGGAAACCAGGCAACTATATCAGGTACAAATAATTTCAAGGGTAATGCATATATTAAGGCAAATGATACCTTCCAGAATACTTTGATCTTTGAAGTACTTGGTGGGGATACATTCGTAGGACAGACATACTTCGCCGGATATAAATCAGGTGTAGTTATTAAGGGAACAGTTTATCAGACAACTTCAGATGACAAGGGAAAGATTAAAATAAACTATCCTCTTGTTGACAGCATTAATGATGTAACAATGTTTACCGTAGACAATAACGGCAACTCGATCGTTCTTAATGCCGGCACGGATTTCGTTTTAAATCTTGACGGAGCTCAGAACACCAATAATAGCGGTAATGAAGCACAGGTTAAAGAGTTCGTAAAGAGATTCTATGTAACCATCCTTCAGAGACCTTATGACGATAAGGGCTTAAGTGACTGGGCAAATGTATTGCTTTCAAAACAGTTGACAGCATCTGAAGTTGCTCACGGATTTGTATTCAGCGATGAGTTCGTAGACAAGGGTTACAACAATGAAGAATTCGTTGCAAGAATGTATGCGGCATTCTTCGGAAGAGATGCAGCAGCAGATCCTGCCGGAGCAAACACATGGATAAGCGCATTAAACGAAGGTTATTCGAGAGACTTTGTATTTGCAGGATTTGTTAATTCTGATGAGTTTAGAAATATCTGTGCAGAATACGGAATGGAAGCAGGTTCATACGATCCCAGCGGAGCACCTCAGAATCCTCAGCCTCAGCAACAGCAGCAGCCTCAGAATCCTCAGCCTTCACAGACACAGAGCGGTATCAGGATCGATGCTTCGGGTGTAGACCCCGCAAAGCTTGACGAGTTCATGGAAAGACTTTACAACGAAGCACTCGGAAGACCGAGCGATCCTCAGGGAAAGCAGGATTGGGCAAATGCTATCATTAGTGGTCAGTTTGATGCAGGTACAGTAGCAAGATACGGATTCTTCGCATCGGATGAATATGTAAACAAGGGTAAATCCAATGAGGAATTCGTTCATGATGCATACAGAGCATTCTTTGGAAGAGATGAGGACCAGGGCGGATATGATATGTGGGTTAAGGCACTTTACGACGGCACATATACAAGAGACCAGGTTATCGAAGCAGGTTTCGGATATTCGGATGAATTCATCGGATTGCTTGAAAGCTACGGATTTAAAGTATACAGATAAAAGTTAATTAAGGCGCCTGGCACCAGTTGGTGTCAGGCACCGTTATAGAGGATGAAACTTTGAAAAAAGCACTTATAATCGGTGCTGCCGGATTTGTCGGTAATTATCTTATCAATCATCTGGCACTCGATAAGGGCATGGAAGTGTACGCTACCAAGCTTGCACATGAAAGCCTTGAAAATGAAAATGCAAAGGTCACAGATCTTAATATACTGGACAAGCAGGAGATCGTAGATGTTCTCTTTAAGATAAGACCTGATTATATATTCCATCTGGCAGCGCAAAGCTCGGTAGGTGTGGCATGGAAGAATCCCTCGCTTACCATTGATGTCAATATCAAGGGCAGCGTCAATGTGATGGATGCTATCAGGGAACTTTACTATAAGCCCAGAGTTCTTCTTATCGGATCCGGTGAGGAGTACGGACATATTAAGCCCGGCGAGACACCTATAAACGAAGAGAATAATTTAAGACCCGGTAATATCTATGCAGCTACCAAGGCCTGTCAGAATATGATAGGAAGCATCTATGCGAAAGCTTATGATATGGACCTGATGCTTGTAAGGGCATTTAATCATATAGGACCTAATCAGTTACCAATGTTTGTTGTGGCAGACTTTTGCAAACAGGTAGTTGAGATAGAAAAAGGCTTAAGAGAACCTGTAATGTATGTAGGAAATCTTAAAGCCATGCGAGACTTCTCGGATGTAAGAGATGTGGTAAGAGCCTATGCGCTTCTCATCGAAAAAGGCGAGAAAGGTGAGACTTACAATGTCGGAAGCGGTCATGCGGTAGCCATTCAGGATATACTGGATCTGATCCTTTCAAAGTCCACAGCCACTATCAAAGTGGAGGTCGATCCCGCAAAGATACGTCCCGTGGATGTACCTATCATCGAAGCGGATACAACGAAGATCAACAAAGCAACAGGCTGGAAGACGGAAATACCGCTCGAACAGACAATAGAAGAAACTTTGAATTATTGGAGGAGCAAGATAAATGAGTGATACATCTTCCAAGTTATTTTCAAGTCAGGGAATTACAGAATCGACAAGATTCATTCATACACCCGGAGAATTTGCGCTTAATAACCTTTTATACGTACAGGAAGCAGGTACGCTTAAGAGTTTAAGACCTCATAAGAGCACAAGAGAAGGTCTTGAATCCGTTTTATTCATGGTCATTAAAAGCGGAGAAGGCTTTGTAAGAGTACTGGACAAGGAATATCAGGTCAAAACCGGAGATTGTGTTTTGATCAACTGCGCTGACCATTATGAACACGAGAGCAGCGAAACTAATCCCTGGGAACTGTCATGGGTGCATTTCTTCGGAAAGAGTGCGGTAAACTTCTTTGATCTTTTCCTAAAAGAAAACAATGGGGCAAACGTCTTTACACCTTCCGAAACAGAAGGCTATGTTAAGATGATCGAAAACCTCATGGCACTCTGTAACGATAAGAGCAACATGTCAGAGATCTATGCCAATGAAACTTTAACGGAAATGCTCACAGAGATCATCTCGGATGCCGAGAGTCTTTCAAGTAAGAACAGTGATATAGATGTTTCGATGATCAGAACATATATAAATGATAATTATGCTTCCGGTTCGGTGATAGATGATATCTATGCCAAAGTAGGAGCAGACAAAGCGGTGATCGAAGATGCATTTAAGGACTCATACGGAATAACTCCTACCGAGTATCTTAAGTTCAGAAGACTGAATGTTGCCAAGGAAATGCTTCGATTTACCATTGAAAGCGAGACTGATATAGCCCGTGAATGCGGATTTGAAGAATATAACGACTTCATTAAACTTTTTGTGGATGCAGAAAGCATGACACCCGAAATATACCGTAGTAAGTGGGCTCAGTGGATAAAATAAAATCCAGATTTAACTTTTATTTTGGAGGAAAACAGCGTGAAAAAAGCATTAATTACCGGAATTACAGGACAGGATGGATCTTTCCTTGCGGAATTATTATTGGAGAAAGGATATGAGGTTCACGGAATCACAAGAAGAGCTTCCGGACACAACACATCCAAGATCGACCATCTTATCAAAGCGAATTCGATAACACTTCATGACGGAGATTTATCAGACTCAACTTCTCTTATTAAGATCATAGGAGCAGTTAAGCCCGATGAGATCTATAACCTTGCAGCTCAGTCACATGTTCAGGTATCTTTTGATGTACCCGAGTACTCAGGTGACGTAGATGCTATCGGCGTTCTTCGTATCCTTGAAGCTGTAAGAACACTCGGACTTGAAAAGACAACAAAGATATATCAGGCTTCAACTTCCGAACTTTACGGTAAGGTTGAGGAAGTTCCTCAGTCAGAGACAACACCCTTCCATCCTTATTCACCCTATGCCATTGCAAAACAGTATGGCTTCTGGATGATGAAGGAATACAGAGAAGCTTACGGAATGTTCTGCGTAAACGGTATCCTCTTTAACCACGAGTCCGAGCGAAGAGGCGAAACATTCGTTACAAGGAAAATCACACTTGCTGCAGCACGTATCGCAGAAGGACTTCAGGATCATTTGGAACTCGGTAACCTCGATTCCAAGAGAGACTGGGGCTATGCAAAGGATTACGTAGAATGCATGTGGCTTATCATGCAGCAGGATACTCCCGATGACTTCGTCATCGCTACAGGCGAACAGCATACAGTAAGAGACTTTACAGAGAAAGCGTTTGCTGCAAACGGAATCACATTAAGATGGGAAGGAAACGGTATCGACGAGAAGGGCTACGACACAGCCACAGGCAAGATGCTTGTATGCGTAAATCCTCAGTGGTACAGACCTACCGATGTAGACAACCTTTGGGGTAACCCCACCAAGGCCAAGACAGTCCTCGGCTGGAATCCCCAGAAGACTTCATACGAAGAACTTATCAGAATCATGGCTACAAACGACAGAGAAATAGCTAAAAGAGAAAAAGCATTAGCTAACGCTTAAAAGCCTTCCCCTTGAGAAGGAAAAAATAAAGGCTTCCCCTTGAGGGGAAGCTGTCAGCGCAGCTGACTGATGAGGTGTAATTTAATTGAAATGCATTATCCTAGCAGGCGGGAGAGGAGACAGATTATGGCCCCTCTCCCGTCAAAGTTATCCGAAACAATTTATTAAGCTTCAGGGTGACCATTCCTTATTCCAGGAAACAATAGCCAGAAACATTCCTTACTGTGATGAGTTTATCATCATCACAAACGAGGAATACCGCTTTATAGCCATTAACCAGGTGGCTGCATTCCAGGGATTGGTACACCGTTATATATTTGAGGGCGAGGGTCGTAAGACGACCGCCGCTCTTACTTTGGCATGCTTAAGACTTAATAAATCGGAATCTGTGCTGGTAGTACCTGCCGATCAGGTTATAGACGGTGGCAGCTATAAGGATGATATAACAAGGGCTAAAGAACTGGCTAATGAAGGCAATATAGTTACATTTGGTATGCCGGTCAATTCTCCTGAAGAAAGATACGGATATATTAAAGCCGAAGGTGAAGATGTACTCGCATTTGTTGAAAAGCCTGATCATGAGACTGCTGTCGAGTACATGAAATCCGGCAATTATCTTGTAAACAGTGGAATGATGCTTTTCAGAGCCGGAGATTTCCTTGATGAGTTAAAGAAGTATTCTGCAGATATTTACGATATCTGCAAAAATGCGCTTAAGGGAAAGAAGACCAAGGGCAATTCTGTTACTTACCCTGCACCGGTAATGAATTCTATTCCTGCTGTACACATAGAAAAAACTCTTTTAGAGAAGACGAAGAGAGCGAAAGTGGTCAAAGCTCACTTTGACTGGAAGGATATCGGCGGAATTGAGGATGTATCTGATTCCAGAACCTCTTCAGATGGATATAAATACGAAAACAACTGTGAAAACACAGATATAATAAACAGATGCCCTAAGAGTATAGTAGTGGCAAATGGTGTATCGGATGTAGTTATTGTTAACACAACGGATGCTGTATATGTTGGTAAAAAAGGTGAATCGGAGCGACTTAAGGAACTTGTTAACGATTCTGAGGCGGTATCTCAGATCGGGCGTTTCTTTGAGTCTGGAAGAGTTTTTTACAGACAATGGGGTAAATATGAACTTCTGGTTGATACGCCTCATTACAGAGTAAAACATGTCGTTATTCAGCCCGGGAAAACCATATATGCTCATAAACATGAGTTCAGATCCGAACACTGGACTGTTGTTTCAGGTACTGCATTTATTGAGCTTGACGGAAAAGAAGGATATTTTCATACCGATGATGTAGTCGATGTATTACCCGGTATGAAGCATCAGGTCAGCAATGCTGGAGATACTGAACTTGTAATAGTAGAAGTATCGGTAGGTGAGAATGTCAGTGAAGACGACAAGATCACTGCTGAATGGAATGAAACACCAAATAACGCATCTACATTACCTTCAGAAGCTTTGGTAAGACTTAATCCTGCTTTTAAAGATAATCTCTGGGGTGGAACAAAATTAAAAGAAATATATGGTAAGAAATGTGATTTTGATATACTTGCCGAGAGTTGGGAGATGTCAGCACATGAGGCAGGCCAGAGCATTATAGCCACCGGAAGAAACAAAGGTATGCTTTTTAACGAATATCTTTCGCTTATCGGGAAGGAAAACTGGGGATGGAAATGCAGATCGTTTGAAGATTTCCCTATTCTTGTTAAGTTTATCGATGCAAAGGATAAACTCTCTGTTCAGGTTCATCCCGACGATGATTATGCGATAGTTAATGAAGCACAGTATGGAAAGAATGAAGTCTGGTATGTTATCGATTGCGAACCGGAATCATATCTCTACTGCGGTTTTAACAGGAATGTAACTAAAGAAGAAGTACTTAAGCGTATTGAAGACGATACTATCCTTGAGATCCTTAATAAGATACCTGTTTCCAAGGGCGATGTAATCTTCATCAAGACCGGAACAGTTCATGCGATAGGTGCCGGAATAGTAATATGTGAGATTCAGCAAAGCTCCACTTGTACATATCGTCTGTATGACTTTAATCGTAGAGATAAATTCGGAGATCCAAGAGAACTCCATATAGATAAAGCATTGGATGTAATGAACTTCTCGAAATACTGCCCAGAAAAGATAGATGATGGTGTGGTAAACGCAGAAGGTTATACCAAACGCACAATTTCGCTTTGTAAGTACTTTGAATGCTCATTGGTTGAGATAGAGTCATCTGCAAGGATTATGGGCGTAGAAGAGAGTTTTACATCATTTCTTTGCATAGAAGGAAGCGGCTCAATAAAGGTCAGCAGACAAAATGAACCTGATACAGTGGTTGAAACATTACCTTTCAATGCCGGAGACAGCCTTTTTGCTCCGAAATCCACGGATATTTTTGAGATAAATGGAAAGTGTAAATTGATTATTACTAGAGTATAAATATATTTAAAGAAAGTGCTGTTTTCAAAAACAATCAGCACTTTTTTCATGCTCTCATAAATGACTTATAAATGACAAATGCGAGAATTTGTAATAATCATCATTTTGTGGTATTATGTCAAATGTATATTTATGCGTATAGAGGATAATGTGTATGAAACTTATAATCCAAATCCCTTGTTATAACGAAGCAGAAACGCTTGAAATTGCTTTAAATGATCTTCCTAAACACATTGATGGTATCGATGAGATAGAATACTTGATCATTAATGATGGAAGTAAGGATAATACTGTTGAAGTTGCCAAGAATTGGGGAGTTCATTATGTGGTCAACTTCAAAAAGAATAAAGGCCTAGCAAAAGGCTTTATGGCAGGAATTGACGCATGTCTTATGAACGGTGCGGACATTATAGTAAATACTGATGCAGATAATCAGTATTGTGGTGAGGATATTGAGACTATAGTACGACCGATTCTTGAAGGCAAGGCGGATATAGTTATAGGTGCTCGTCCTATAGACCAAACTGCCCATTTCTCGTGGTTAAAAAAGAAACTTCAACATCTCGGTAGTTGGGTAGTAAGAAAAGCATCTGCAACAGATATTCCGGATGCTCCTTCCGGATTTAGAGCATACAGCAGAGAAGCTGCTCTTCAGTTAAATGTTGTAAATGAATATACCTATACACTTGAACAGATTGTTCAGGCAGGAAGAACAAAGATACCTATTATGTCAGTTCCTATCAGAACAAACGGCGAGCTTCGCCCTTCGAGGCTATTCCATAGTATGTTTGGTTATGTAAAGAAATCTATGGTAACGATCCTCAGAGCTTATCTAATGTATAAGCCGATGAGATTCTTTACTACTATAGGAATACTTCCGTTTATCATTGGAGTTGCTTTAGGTGTTAGATATATCATAAAGATCTTTATGGGAACTGCTACCGGCAACATACAATCCTTAATACTCTGCAGTCTGTTGATTATGATTGCAATTATGATTTGGGTCCTTGGTATGATGGCTGATGTAATTTCAGCAAACAGAAAAATTTCTCAGGAGATACAAAGACGAACACGAGACATTGATTATAGATTGGCGTGGATTGAAAAAAATATAAATAACGAAAAGAATAATTAATGCATTTTCATATAAAACAGTTTTATAGAGAGGCAAATTATTGATTATAGAAAGTGTAAAGAGATTGTTGATGTAGCATCAGTCTATTTATAGGGCTTTGAGTCTTTTCCTTATTTTTGTATATAATCTATATGGGTCATTTTATGGAAGTTATTGCAACATATTTGTTATTTTTTTTATATATACCTTTAGGGTTTATCGGATTACGTCTTTCAGGAGCAAATAATAAACAAAAATATATGGCTATAGAAGATAGCAATTATGTTAAGGGGCTTTCAGCTATAGGAGTTTTTTTAGCACATACTTATTATTTTATTGAAGAAAACAATTGTTATATCAGCAAAGCTTTTTTCCCATTCTCAATGCTTGGGGGTATGGGAGTACTTCTTTTTTTGTTTGTCGGAGGATATGGGATTTTTAAAAGTGTAAATAATAAGGAATTTAATGATAAGTCTTATTGGAAAAAAAGATTATTAAATATATATTTACCTTCAATAGTTATTGAATTTATTTTTTCAATAATCACAGGTGTTTTATCAAACGAATTGAACGCATTAACCATAATTAAAACTACCTTTTTGGGTGCGTGGTATATAGATGTGGTTATGCTTGAATACTTGTTTTTCTATATATCATTCAAAGTGTTTTCAAAACAAAAGAACAAGATGATATTAATGATTTTTGGAATGAATGTTGCATTATTTGTTATATTTGCAAACACTAGTTTGAACGACAGATGGAAAAATGGATTATTTCTTTATGCTTTTGGAGTTTTAGTTGCGGCTCATGAAATAATAATCAATAAAATTATAATGAAGTATAAAATTATAGCGTTTTCATTATCGATTTTGTTGTTCTTTGCAACAGGAGTTTTATTTACTATATACAAGGGATCGGTAGTTGCAGATTTAATAAAAAACATATCTGGATGCGCTTTGGCTGTAGTAATATTATGTGTTATTTATCATTTTAAAGTTGGTAATAGTGTTGTTTGGTATTTTGGAAAAAGATCTCTATTTATTTATTTGATTCATTTAGGAATGTTAGAGATTGTAAGGTTTTCTCGTTTTGAAAAAAATATATATACGATTTATATCATTCTAATAGTAAGTATTATCATGTCTGAAATAGGATATAGAATACATAAAAAAATAATTACAAGGATAAACAAATGAATTTTTCCGTAGATGACCACATAATAAGTGTTATTATGCCTGCATACAACGCTGAGAGAACGATAAAAAAAACTATAAACTCGGTAATTGCTCAAACATATGAAAACTGGGAACTCATTATTGTAGATGATGGCTCAAATGATAATACAAAAAATGAAGTATTTTCCGTTAATGATAAAAGAATAAAATATATATTTCAAATGAATTTGGGACCTTCGGCGGCCCGGAACAGGGGGATCGAAGAGGCTTCTGGACAGTATGTATGTTTTTTGGATTCGGATGATCTATTACATATTGATTATCTGAAGGAACTCGTCGATATGGTTGAAAAGTATAACGCAGATATTGCAATGTGCGATTATCTTAAAGCGAAAGATACCCCCAAAATAGATTTAACTTGCAAGAATAATAGTAGTAGAGAAGAAGTATTATTCCCTGATGATTGTATTATTAGAATGTTTTACAAAGATAAGGTTATGCCGTACCCTTTTTTAAAATTGTTTAGAAGAAATATAATTGATGGAACAAGATTTCCGGAGGGTTTAAGATTAGGAGAGGATTTATTATTTAATTATGAAGTGTTTAGAAGGATAAACAAGGCTGTTATTAGCAATAAAATATTGTATTTCCATATAGAGAATCCTAATAGTATTACGCATTCATTAAATGAAGATGTTGCACAAAAACATTTTAATTCCTTAAAAGAATTAAGAAATAAATCAGATGAAAAGTATAGAAAATCAATATCTAGCAGAATGTTTATTGTTGCATTTGATTTTCTAAGCCAAAAATGTAATGATAATACTTTTAACATTGAACTTAAAGATTTTATAAAAAAAGAGAACAAGGGTGTGCTAAAAGATAATGATTTGTCTGGTAAGGTGAGGATTTTGGCATTTTTTTCGATGGTATCTATAGAGTTCTCTGTTTTTTTATGTAGAATTACAAGAAGATTTCATTCAAAAAAAGCAGTTTAAAGTAAGGAAAAACAATGGAAAAGAATAAAAAAGCTATTTTTATTTCACCTGTGAATGTTTTTGACTCCAAAGGAAACGGTGGATCGAAGGCTTCTTTGGAACATTTGAATATGTTAATAAGATTTGTAGGCATAGAAAATGTGATGATTATTTTGTTTCCGTCTGAAGAAGTGAAAATTCCAGATTCTCTTTATAACATTCATATTATTCGAAAAACTCGGAACAAGTTATTGCTTCTGATAGCTTCGATATTTGGGTGCAGAGCATATATGCCATGGGAAGAAAAAAATATTCTTAAGATTATTTCTGATTTTAGACCCGATTTCATTTTTTTTGATTACTCAATAGAAGGAAGATTAGTAAAAAAATGTAAGAACTATAAATCAATAGTATTTTTTCACAATATAGAGGCAGATTATTCATATGATAGGATGAAAAATATAGGATGGTATTTGCTTCCTTCATATTTAGCCGCGAAACAAAACGATAAGTGGGCTTCTCGCTACGCAAGTAGAGTGTTTTGTTTTAATAAAAGGGATTCTGAAAGATTACAGATAAGGTATTCAAGAAAAGCTGATGTATGTATACCAGTTTCTTTTGTTGACAGTTTTGAAGAAAAAAAAGATTATTCCAAGCAAAAAGAATTATTGTTTTTGGGAAGTTGCTTTGGACCAAATTTGGATGGAATTGTATGGTTTGCTAAAGA
>CADARM010000003.1 GCA_902790275.1 uncultured Lachnospiraceae bacterium | reverse complement strand
CGTCCTCCATGTGTCGGATATTTTATAATCAACACCTATGAAAAGGTTTCCCATACCCGAAGAGAAATACACAATATAAATAAGTCCGAAAATCCCGGATAAAAGAAGCGGTAAAAGGCCAAATCTGTTTTTTATCACCGTTTCCCTTAAAAGTATCATCACCGGAGTATATAAATATAATAATCCCGCGGGAATGAACTTTTTTGAATACCTGCTGAAAAATAGCATTATTCCGCCCGCAATAAGTCCGGAGACTGAAGCGATTATGGGTATAAATTTATACTCAAATTTCAAATGCGGATTAAAAAGCCCGAAATAAATCTCATAGCTCCAGTTGAAAACCATATATAAACCCAGCCAGATCTGAAACAGAGCCAGAATTATGATCAGCAGATGAATTTCACCGTATTTTTTCTTTTGAGCTTCGGTATATTCTTCGGTGTTTTTTGTTTCCTCACCAAACAATCCCATCGATTCTCCTTAAATTTTACAGTCCGGCGTTAAGGTATGCTTCCTGCTCGGGTGTGAGTTTGTCGATGTATTTTCCGAGGAAATTAAGCTTTCTTGTAGCTACGTCCATGTCAACTTCCTTGGGAACATCGATGAGCATCGAGCCGACCTGGCCGTTCTTTTCAACGAGATATTTAGCGGAAAGAGCCTGGATCGCGAAACTCATATCCATGATCTCTGCGGGATGTCCGTCGCCGGCAGCGAGGTTAACAAGTCTTCCTTCGGCAAGAACGAATACCCACTGACCTGTAGGAAGCTTGTATCCCTGAATGTTCTTTCTCATTTCCTTTGATTCAACGGCATTTGCCTTAAGCCATGCCATATCTATCTCGCAGTCGAAATGTCCTGCGTTGCACATGATCGCGCCGTCCTTGATAACAGCGAAATCTTCTTCGTCGATAACTTTGTTGCAGCCTGTAACAGTGATAAAGAAATCTCCGAGCTTTGCTGCTTCCTTCATGGGCATTACATCAAATCCGTCCATTACGGCTTCGATAGCCTTAACGGGATCGACTTCGGTAACGATAACTCTTGCGCCTAAGCCCTTGGCTCTCATTGCGGTACCCTTACCGCACCAGCCGTAACCTGCGACTACGACGATCTTTCCTGCAACGATCAAGTTGGTGGTTCTGTTGATACCGTCCCATACGGACTGGCCCGTACCGTAACGGTTGTCAAAGAAATGCTTGCAGTCTGCGTTGTTTACTTTTACCATCGGGAACTTAAGCTCTCCTGCCTTGTTCATGGCTTCGAGTCTGATGATACCTGTTGTGGTCTCTTCGCATCCGCCGATTACGTTGGGGATAAGATCAACAAATTCGGTATGCATCATATGTACGAGATCGCCGCCGTCATCGATGATGATGTTGGGACCTGCTTCAAGAACGCTTCTTATGTGACGATTGTATTCTTCTTCGTTGCAGTCATACCATGCATGAACTTCGATACCTGATTTAACCAAAGCTGCAGCAACGTCGTCCTGTGTGGACAAAGGATTGGAACCCGTAACATACATATCGGCTCCGCCTGCCTTTAAAACCTTGCAAAGATAAGCTGTCTTTGCTTCAAGATGTACGGAAAGAGCTATTTTCTTTCCTGCGAAGGGTTTGGTCTTTTCGAATTCTCCTTCAAGTGTACGAAGAAGATCGCAGTTTCTCTTAACCCACTCTATTTTCTTTTCTCCGCTTTCGTAGAGGTTGATGTCTCTGATCTCGCTTGCCATAGTTTTCTCCTATCCATTCTGTATCTTAATTCAGTAATATCATTTCTCTTTGAAATGAATCACGTTATCTGTAAATAACCTTCTCCATTATATATGATATCTGCGTCCGTCGCAATTACGATAATTATATGCTAAATATCGCCGACCCAATCTTCAATTTCAAGGCCCGGTACTCTTTCAAATTCTTTAACATTATGTGTAACCAAAACAAAATCAAGAGCCCTGGCATGAGCTGCGATCAGCATATCATACGGTCCGATAGGTGTACCTTTAGATTGTAATGCCTCCCTGATAGGACCGTATTCTATGGCAGCAATGTCATCAAAAGGAGCAATATTCATATTTGACAAAAACATCATTAATGCAATATTGTTTTGCTCCGGGTTGGAACTATGGCTTACGCCATACTCAAGTTCAGCTAATGTAATAGCTGAAATATAAATATCATCGCATTCGTATTGTTGAATTTTATTTAATACTTGAGGAGGATTATTCTTAATGGCATAAATAACCATATTCGTATCAAGCATATATCGCTTCATCAAAACTCCTCCCGCTTATCTTTATTCGAAGGCGGATAAACTTCTACCATAAAGTCATCGGTAAAATAATCAATGCTTCGAACCATGTTTTTCCATCTGTCCTCTTTAGGGATAAGCATAACTATATTACCGATACGATTAACGAAAACCTCATCATTATCAAAACGACACGTTTTAGGAAGACGAATAGCCTGACTTCCTCCATTTGTAAAAATCTTTGCTGTATCCATAGTTATTACCTCCTATTAAAAAAAGTATATACTTATGTATATACTTTGTCAATGTGCTTACTATACAGATCGGACTTCCACATTAATGCAGACTCCTTTTTATTCCTTAATAAACTCCATCTCTTTTCCGGTTTTCGGATGCTTAAACGAGAGTCTGTATGAGGTTAAACATAGAATGTTGATATTCTTTTTATCAGACTCTTCTCTGGAGGCCTCATTCCCGTACTTGGTATCTCCGAGTATCGGATGACCCGCATTCGCAAGCTGAACTCTTATCTGATGATGTCTTCCGGTTATAAGTTTAATATCAAGTTTCCCGGGTTCTTCCTCTTTATAGTGAAGGATCGCTTTCTTCGCCTGATTGTATCTTTGATCCTTACTGCCGACAATGAACGACTGATTCGATCTGCCGTCCTTATAGATCATATCTTCGAGAGTACCCTCTTTTTCTTCAAATTCGCCGAATACTTCCGCTTTGTAAAACTTCTCAATCTTTCCGTCCGTTAAATCTTTCGAAAGCTTCGCTGCAGCTTCTTTATTAAGCGCAAAAAGAACCAGTCCGTTTACGGGCTGGTCAAGTCTGTTTATCACCGCAAGGTAGGGGTTTTTGATCCCCTCGCCGGCAAGGATCTTCTTAAGTTCGCTCTCGCAGTCCTTCTGCCTGATATTCTTAGTCTCGACCGGGATCCCCGCAGGCTTGTTTATTACGATTATATCCGAATCTTTGTAAACTATTTCCATTATAAAACCTGTTGTCTCATTAAAGGTTTTGAGATTTATATCTTTAACGGGGATGGCGAAAAATGTTTCTGCCGGGCAACTTTTTGCCGTGAGTTCTTAGCGAGCAATATCGTGAACCGGCCGTTTCGAGGACTGTTTGAGCAAAGCGAGTTCCGCAGAAACGGTCGTGTTTGTGAACGATACGGCGAGCTTAGAACTCAAGTGCCGTTGCCGGTGGAAATATTTTTCGCCAGCCCCCTTGAAATTTACATTTTGAAACGATAACCCACGCCCCACAGAGTTTCGATGTAAAGGGGATGGGATGAATCTTTTTCGATCTTCTCACGGATCTTTTTGATGTGAACGGTAACGGTCGCGATATCGGTGCCGGCGGGCTCTGCTTTCCAGATCTCGCGGAAGAGGTCTTCTTTTCCGAATACGCGGTTGGGGTTCTCGGCAAGGAAAAGCAGAAGATCGTACTCTTTGCCGGTGAAGGATTTTTCTTCGCCGTCTAAAAATACTCTTCGCGCGAGCTTGTCGATACGGAGTCCGTTAACGTCGATCGTGTCGTTTTCGCTTCTGTGAGCGGATCCGACAAGACGGCTGTATCTTGCAAGGTGAGCCTTAACTCTCGCTACAAGTTCACTGGGTGAGAAAGGCTTGGTCATATAGTCGTCCGCGCCGACGCCGAGGAGCTGTACTTTGTCCCAGTCCTCTTTCTTGGCGGATACTATGATGATGGGGATGTCTTTTTCTTTTCTGATCTCCCTGCATACGGTCTGGCCGTCGACTTCGGGGATCATAAGATCGAGGATAACGAGGTCGAAATTCTCTTCGAGTGCCATACGAAGACCGTCACGGCCGTTCAATGCCACTTCCACGTTATAATTGTTCATCTCCAGATAGTCTTTTTCAAGTTCCGCAATTGCGAGTTCGTCTTCAATGATCAACAGTTTCATGCGTTCACCCTGTTTCTTTCCTAATCTCTCTGATTATTTACAAGTTGCAAATTATGTCTCGTCTTCAAAATCACCGAGCATATTGATAACTTCGTTGTAATTCTTGATCACTTCTTCATCGGTGATCTCTTCAACTTCGGCATCGATTATTATTTTCTCATCCGGTTCCAAAGCTTCCAAGGGGCCTGTTTCTCCTCTGCCCACTTCATCCCCATCGTAAACGTTTTCAATGTCGATATTGATCTGTTCGGGTTCCTTGGTGTAATCGGCCATGATCTCATCGGTATATTTTCTTAACGTGAAATGGATCGTAAGTCCGACCGAGCCGTCAACCGATGCCCAGATACGTCCGCCGTGGTCTTCGATGATCTTCTTTGCGATAGAAAGTCCGATTCCGTTTCCGCCCTTATCCGAGTTTCTCGATGCATCCGAACGGAAGAATCTGTCGAAGATCTTTTCGGTATCCTCTTTGGGAATACCCATTCCGTTATCCCTTACATCCACCTGAATGTACTCGCCCATATCTTTAAGACGCATTCTGATAACGGATCTTTCGGGACATTTGTATTTGATGCTGTTTGAAATGATATTGTGAATAACTTTACTTAACTGTACGGGGTCTGCAAGAACAGCCGTGTTCTTCTTGACCCTGTTGTCGTATACAAACTTCATTCCCTGTTCCTGAAGATCGAAGATCATCTCGGAAGCACAGTCGCCGAAATATTCGTCTACGGAAATCCTTCTGAAGTTGTATGTGATCTCACGGGCATCGATCTTTGAATAACCCGTAAGCTCGTTGATAAGTGCGTTAAGCGCATTGGCTTTGTTGTAGATCGTCTTGATGTAGCGGTCCATCTTTTCTTCGGTATCCGCTACGCCGTCCATGATACCTTCGACATATCCTCTGATGGATGTGATGGGGGTCTTAAGGTCGTGCGTGATGTTGGCGATAAGCTCTTTGTTCTGCTTCTCGGCCAAGTTTCTTCTGTCACGGTTTTCCTTAAGCTTTATTCTCATCGATTCGAAATCCTTGAAAAGTCCTTCGAATTCAGCCTGCTTGGGCTTGATAAGTGATGTGTCGTAATCGCCGTTCTCGATATTATGAAGTGCTCTCTTTAACTGGTTGATGGGTTTGATGAATCCGTACATAAGCCAGTTGACCAGAACGATACCGGTTAGGATCAATACACAAAAGATCACTATGATCGCGGACAGCAGTGATTCTTCCGACATCATGAAACTTACCTGCCCGTCAGTGACAACCTTTTCTACGATCATAAATCCGAAGCCGAAGCGAAGCACAAGATAACTGCATACGACAAGGATCGTCGGTACCGTAAAAAACAGGATAAATGTAATTATCAGTTTTGTATTCAGTTTCATTGATTTTCCTTCTCGATCTTGAGTCTTTGCCTCAAGCCTTTAAAAAACTCCGTCAGCATAGTCGAACATTCTTCTTCGAGAACGCCTTCTATCTTATCAACCTTATGATTGAATTTATCCACATTGAAAAGATCGAGGATAGAACCCGCGCAGCCCGCTTTTTCGTTTTTACAGCCTATGACAACGAGCGGGATCCTGGCCTGGACTATGGCTCCGGCGCACATCTGACAGGGTTCGAGCGTAACATAGAGTACGCAGTCTTCCAGACGCCAGTCGCCGGTCTTTTTGCAGGCTTTGTTAATCGCGGATATCTCCGCATGTGAGAGGGTGTTCCTGTCGTTTTTCCTGCGGTTGTAACCGCGGGCAATGACTTTTCCTTCTCTTACAATGACGCATCCGATGGGAACTTCCCCTATCGATGCCGCCTTGTCGGCCTGCTTTATGGCCATCCTCATGAACTTTTCGTGATCGTAATCAAATCCCATTATTCGCAAAACGACAAGGACTGCTCGCGCAGCCCCTGTCTCCTATGACATTTTTTCTCTTCTGAATACGAGGAATACTCTCGTTCCTTTAGGCTCGGTATGCATCTTGTCGAGCTCCCAGCCGTCGTGTGCGTATTTGTTGATCTTTTCTTCGAGTGTCTCAAAATTCTCGGCACCCAGATGCCCTGTTCTCGGTCTGTCGCTTTCGAGTTTGAAGGAATCTATAAAATCAACTTTGTAAATATACTGTTTATTTGTAAGTCTGTCGAGTTTTGTATGTATCGACGAAACCGTATTTACAAGACATAAGTCAAGTGCATCTCTTAATTCGGCAACCGTTGCCTTTTCGAAGATGTTGGTCTCAACGATCCTGTTCTTCTTTACGATGATCGTATCGTAACCTTCTGAGGTCTCGAGGATCTTCTGTTTTGCTATTTCAAGGTTGTCTACTCTTCTTCTGTACCCCTTCTCGTCCAGATATGCGAGCGCAACTGCAGTAAGATTATCGTCGTTTTTCTCAAGTCCCGTGTCAATAAGTTCTTCCGTCTCATCGATGTAAGACGACTGGATGCGAGTATTTTTTCTGATCTCGTCCAGCATAAGTTTCTTTAAGTCTGCCATTTCCCGTACCCCTTTTTATTTTTGTTTCCTTTTTTTGTCACACATTATAATAATAACTTATTTTTTTATGTAAAAAAATAGGTATCTGTAACCAATAACGTTTATTCCGTGTTTTTTATATCTCTTTCAATTTCATTAAGACATCGTTTGACAACTGTGATATAATAACCACTATAGATTGTGCTTTAAAATAAATAAAGCTTTACAAAACCACTATATGGTCGATTCGGCTGTATAGCCGTTACCGGAGGTTTGTCATGACGATTCACGGATTAAGCAAAACAACTTTACTGGATTACCCAGGTCATCTCGCCTGCACTGTTTTTACCGGACGCTGCAATATGCGCTGTCCATTCTGTCAAAACGGTGAACTCGTTCTGTGCCCCGACTCCGAACCCGGAATTCCCGAAGAAGATTTCTTCGCATTTCTCGAGTCCAGAAAAGGTCGCCTGGAAGGCGTGGCCATTACCGGCGGCGAACCCACGGTCAATGCGGATCTTGTCGATTTTATCAAAAAGATCAAGGCCCGCGATCTTTTGGTCAAACTTGATTCCAACGGATTAAAACCCGATACGATCAAATATCTTATCGATAATTCCCTTATCGATTACGTTGCCATGGATATCAAATCTTCAAAAGAAGGATATCCTTTAGCATGCGGTATCAAAAACGTGGATATTTCCGCGATCGAAGAATCTGTTAAGCTTCTTATGAATTCAGGTATCGATTATGAATTCAGGACCACCGTCAGCAGAGAGCTTCACGGTGAAAAAGAATTTCGTTCCATCGCCGAATGGATCAAAGGCTGCAAGGCTTATTATCTTCAGTCCTACCGTCCTTCGGAGACCATTCTTTCCCATATGATGGATGATGAATTCCGTGCCTCTTTCCCGAATGTATTCACACCTTACAAGAACGAGGAACTCAAAGAGATCTGTGAGCTTCTTAATTCTCTCGGCGTCAATACTTCACTAAGAGGTATAGCTTAAATCTTCTCGTTTTCTTCCATGAATTTCACGTAATTCACAACCATAAGAGCTATTCTGAAAGTTAAAGCATCGTTAAACTCTCTCACATCAAGGCCGGTCGACTGCTTTAACTTTTCTATTCTGTAGCCGAGTGTGTTTCTGTGAATGTATAACTGTCTTGCGGTTTCCGATACGTTAAAGTTATTGTCAAGGAACGCATTGACGGTTCCTATTACTTCCTCGTCCACCTCTTCGGGCATCTCGTCCCCGAATACTTCCTCCACAAATATCTTGCAGAGATTTACCGGAAGCTGATAGATAAGTCTTCCGATTCCGAGTGAATCGTACGCCATGATCGTCTTTTCCGAATAAAAGATCGCTCCGACATCGAGTGCCATTTTGGCTTCTTTGTAGGACTGCGACAGGAGACGCAAATCTTCCGTTACCGCACCGTATGCCACTCTTGTCTTTATCATGACCTCGGTATTTAAGATCTCCTCGATGCATTTGGCCATCTCTTCGATGTTATCAAGGTCTTCGTCTTCGCCGAGCGTATGGATAAGGATTACGTTTCTGTCATCGACACTCACCGAATAATCACCTTCTTCGGCAAATGCGCTCTTTAATGCGAGCATCGCTTCGACCGATTTGTCTCTCGGAACTTCGATCACATAAACGATCCTTTTGCTGTTATGCGTGATGCCGAGCTTTCTTGCCCGGTTATAGATATCGACCGAGAGCAGATTGTCAAGCAAAAGGTTCTGGAAATAGATCGTATTGTCGAACTGCTCTCTGTACGCAACCAGGAGATGAGTCAGTTCGTTGACGCAGATCTTTCCGAAAACGTATGTATCTGCGGGGTTTCCTTTTGCTGCCAGAACAAATACCGGTTCTTCGTCCTCTTTTATCTTAAAAAGAGTCACATCGCCGATTATCTGGCTGTCCGCTTTTGAAGAAAAGAACTCAAGCATCTGGTCCGTTCCGGGGATCTCTTTGCTCGTTGCCGCCATTAAAAGACCCTGGCCGTCGATAACAAAGAAGTCGATCTTGGATACTTCCTTCAATTCTTCTATGCTTGTTTGGATAACTTGTTTTGTGATCATTGTTACTCCTTAAAAGGCACGATTCTACTTAAAGAAAGGAAACCAGTTCTTCTTGTTGTCTTCGGGTTTGCCCCAGACTTCCTCTGCAACTTCCCATGCGGATTTCTTTTCTTTCTTCTCCGCTGCGGGAACAGCGCCTCTGTCTATGACGGATTTCTTTTCGGGTTCCGAATGAGCCTTCTCGCTCTTGGTATCCGTACTCTTTTCCGTCTTGTCGGTCTTTTCGGACTTCTCAGTCTTTTCCGCCTTCTCGGCTTTTTCGGTCTTCTCAGGCTTCTCAGCCTTTTCTTTGCTTTCGGCCTTATCCTGATTCTCGGCCTTTTCAGCCTTGTCGGATTTCTCTTTGTCTTCAGACTTGTCGGCCTTCTTCTCGGAATTCTTTTCCTGTTTTTCGGCCTTTACGTCATCCTTGGACGCATTCTTGTCTTTATTGTCGGATTCCTTTTCATCTTTCTTTGAAGACTCTGCCTTCTTGGAATCGTCTGCTTTCTTTGCTTCATCGGATTTCTTTTCGCCTGAAGCCTTTGTACTCTTTCCTTCTGCCTTTTCGTTAGCCTTATCCTTGTCGGAAGCCTTTTCCTTACCTTCGCTCTTTGCCTTGGTATCTACCACTTCTCCTTCAAGTTCGGACTGAACGGCGTTGGCACTTTTAACGTTTTCTTCCTTAACCTTGTTGTAAGTCTGGGCCTCCGAAGCCTTGGGCTTGGTTTCCTTAACTTCTTCAGGTTCGGATATCGTTATTCTCTTTCTGTCATTCTCGGAAATGATGGCTTTGAATACGCTCGCCGATTCGGGCGGAAGCGTAACTTTTATCTTTCCTTCGGATGCATTTATTATCGATGTATCGAATGAGAATCCGTCTCTTCCCGTAAATGCGATCCTCTGCATCTTTGCGTTCTCGGGAACGCCGATCCTCCAGACAGCCACTTCTTTTTCGATCTCGTAAGAATTGTTGTTTACCATTACGACGATCTGCTCTTCCTTGTCGAATCTTCCGTAAGCGAGGTAGTTGTAATCTTCGCCGAGATTCATAAGCGAGCCTGTAAGAAGAACTGAGTTGAGCTTGTGAACCCTGATCATCTGCTTGTGGAATTCGATGAGTTCTCTGTCTTCGTGACCCCAGGGATAAGTTCTTCTGTTATCGGGATCCGTAAATCCGCAGAGTCCCGCTTCGTCTCCGTAATAGATCGTGGGAGCACCGGGCCAGGTCATCTGCATCACAACGGCTTCTCTGAATACGGCTTTGTTTACGCCCTCTTCGGCTGCTTTTGATCCGAGTGTATGCATTCTTCCGACCTTTCGGTTGGTTCTCGTTAAGAATCTCGAATGGTCGTGGTTACTGAGTTCGTTCATGGCAACCTGCATCGAAGAATTCGTAAAGTTGGTGCCGTGATGTGTCATGGCTCCCCAGAAACTCTCTGCATTGCCGAGCAGATCTTCTCTGTAGTCGTCACTGTGCTTCTGCATACCGGTCAAAAACCATGTTACCGGCTCCATAAAAGCATCGTAGTTCATGACCGTATCCCACTCATCACCCATAAGCCAGTCTCTGGAATATCCGTAATGCTCTGCGATGATGACCGCATTGGGATTTGCGAGCTTAACTGATTTTCTGAATTCTTTCCAGAATCTGTGATTGAATTCGGGCGAGTGGCCGAGGTCTGCCGCAACGTCGAGTCTCCATCCGTCCGCATTGTACGGTGCGGATACCCATTTACGGCCTATCTTCATGATGTAATCGGTAAGTTCCCTGCTGCCCTCGTAATTGAGCTTGGGAAGCGTATCGTGACCCCACCATCCGTCGTAGCTGGGATTGTAAGGCCAGCAGTCGTCTTTGTGGAATCTGAAATAATCTTTATAAGGGCTGTCCTGAGAAATGAAAGCGCCTTTTTCGTAGCCTTCCTGATCCTCGTAGATTCTTTCCCTGTCGAGCCATTTGTTAAACGAACCGCAGTGGTTGAATACACCGTCGAGGATGACTTTCATGCCTCTCTTGTGTGCTTCTTTTACAACCTTTGCAAAAAGCTCGTTACTTGCTTCAAGGTTCTTTTTGTTTGTTACACGGTTAATGTATCTTGTAGCGACACGGTTTTCCTTCTGGCCGTTCTCCAGAAGTTCCCCTTCATCAACCACGATCTTACCGATATGGGGATCGATGTAATCGTAGTCCTGAATATCGTACTTGTGGTTCGAAGGCGATACGAAAAGAGGATTGAAGTAGATCACGTCGATACCGAGATCTTCGAGATAATCCATCTTGTCAAGAACACCCTGAAGATCGCCACCGTAAAACTCCCTGACACCCATCTGTGCGGGATATTTTTCCCAATCCGTAACCTGCTCGCTGTATCCGTCAAGATATGTGTATTCGTTGGTCAGAACATCGTTTGTGGGATCGCCGTTATAAAATCTGTCAACATAGATCTGATACATAACGGCACCTTTTGCCCAGGTCGGTGTTCTGAAGCCTGCTATGATACGGAAATTGTAATACTCCTGGATCTCTCTCGTAAGGCCTCTGGAATTGTAATAGCACATTACTTTTCCGGCAAAGATCTGGAAGCAGTATCCGAATATTTTTTCATCCATGGAAATGACGCAGGAATAGTAGTCAAACATAGCGTCCATCTCGGTCTTTACCATCTCAAAAGATTTCTCACCCGAAATGACGTATATTGCATCTACATTGTTCTTTGCGGTCCTGAATTTGATAGTGACTTTTTCTTTAAGACGCGGTTCCGCAGGTGTAACATAATCCTGCGTTGTATCCGAGAAGAGAGCCTGCTTGTTTAATGCAGGTCTCATTGTGAGAATATATTGAAAGCTGTTTGAAAGCTTCTTTCTGTCTTCTATGTTCATAGTGCACCCCATTGCAAATACATACATAGAATATTTTACCGCTTTTTAGCCTTTTTTTCAATAAAAAAGGGCGTATGCGGGGGCAAAAAATCATTGTTTTTTCAGCCCGTCAAACATACGCCCGACAAAAGATTTAATCGTTTATTTTTGTAAGTTTTGTCTGATTCTTTCCTCTTCTTTTTCCCTGTTCCAGATACCGCTGAATCTGGCTTCGGTTCCCTTTTTTATACGCTTAAAATTGTAAAAATGCTTGGATATGATGATAAATCCTATGCAGAATACGATGCTCGCACCCACCGCATCTAATGTCACGCAAAAATAGATGATCGGAATGGAAGCCGATGTGAGTGTGGTAACAACGCAGAGATAATCGGTCACGAGCACCACCACTATCGCACATAAAAGCATTATCAGCGCAACCTTGAAGTTGAATCCGAGGATCAGGCCGCCGAGGCTCGCAAATCCTTTTCCGCCCCTGAATCTAAGGAATACCGGGTAGATATGTCCCAGAACGCAGAGGCATGCGCAGAGCATTCCGGCAAAAGTGATCTCGGGGAATAGGAATTCCGCCGTTTTATAACAGAAGAAGGATTTGAAAATATCAAAAAGCGCCGTAAACGCTCCCGCCCTTTTCCCGACATTTATCAGAACGTTCGAAGCTCCCGCGTTTAAGGAACCGCGTTCTCTTATATCATATCCTTTTTTTACTCCGATCAGATATGCGGGATTAATACATCCGATCAGGTAGCTGATGATCGCAAAAATAACTATCTTCATATTATCGCCCTCTCTTCAATACATGTTTCCCTCTTTCAACCCCATAATATCCGTCAAAAATTAAGTATTTTTTAACTTTTTTGACTAAAATTGTGAATTTTATTAAAACAAATTAAAAAAACCGGCGAAGGATACGCGATCCTCCGCCGATCTTGATCTTTTTTCTTATAAAATTAAAGTCTTTCCTTCTTTTCGATATCGAGGAAATACTTGTATGTGTCGACCGTGATCTCGCCGCAAGCTTCTTCGTCGCAGGCAATGATAGCCGCATTGTGAAGCTGAAGTGCAGAACAGGTCCACTTCTGGCTTACTCCGCCTTCAACTGTGGCAGCAAGTGCCCTTGCTTTGTTGTGACCGGAAATAAGTACCAGAACTTCCTTTGAATCCGTTACGGTTCCGATACCTACGGAAAGTGCCTGTGCGGGAACTTTCTCGGGATCGTTTCCGAAGAATCTGGAGTTTACGATACGTGTGTCTGTTGTAAGATCTCTGACACCCGTACGTGATGCGAGTGATGTGTAAGGTTCGTTGAATGCAAGATGGCCGTCAACACCGATACCGCCCATGAAAAGGTCGATTCCGCCATATGATGCGATCTTCTTTTCATAATTGGCGCATTCCTCTTCGGGATTGTCTGTCATACCGTTTAAGATATTGATGTTTTCGGGCTTCATATCAACAAGATGGTTGAAAAGATTGTCGTGCATGAAGTACCAGTAGCTCTGGTCATGCTCTCTGGGAAGTCCTAAATACTCATCCATATTGAAAGTTACAACGTTTGCGAAAGATACTTCTCCCGCCTTGTTCATTCTGACAAGCTCCTTATAAACCCCGATAGGTGATGAACCTGTGGGGAGTCCCAGTACAAAGGGTCTTGCTTCCTTGTGTGCGTTGATCTTGGCTGCAATGTAATTTGCTGCCCATTTACACATCTTTTCGTAATTATCCTGAATTACTACTCTCATTATTTAATTCTCCTTAAAAATCTTCCTTAATTTTTCTTCCTTAAATTTGAGAGAACCTCTGTTACAGTTTTGATTCTGCTTTTTACTTTCTCTCTTACGACATTTCAGCCGTGACAGCACCCGCCGAATCTTTCGATAACTGCCAGCCTCGTCACCCTTTACGGGCCCGGCGCTAAAAACGCTTCTTTCCTCCCAAGAAGCGTAGTTTTACTTTTCCATTATATCTGTAAAAGGGATTTTTGTCGACATTGACAATGTTTGAAATAACGTCTGAAAAATAAAAAAAGGCCCATAAACGTAAAAAAGACAGTCATTACTGATCTGTCCTTTTTAGAGAAGGTATTTCTTCTTATGGGGTATAGCAAAAAACTATAATGTATTGGGGGGTTACAAGTAATAATATACCAACACCCCCATTTTATTGCAATCCGCGAAATTCACAAATTTGTCAATGAATTTGCAATTCTTTTGTGCAATATTACCAAGTAATTGCAGGATTCATTGCATTTTCGAAGGTTTTTTCGAATTCTTCTCTTGTAATTCTCTCTTTTTCGATGAGAAGTTTCGAAACTTCGTGAAGAACTTTTTCGTGTTCTCTCAAAATCTTCTCGGCTTCCTTATAGCATTCGTCGATGATAGCTCTTACTTCCTCGTCGATAGCCGCAGCCGTCTTGTCGCTGTAAGCCTTGGTATGTGCGAGATCCCTTCCGATGAATACTTCGTCACCGTCGTTCTCGTAATTGATCATTCCGAGCTTTTCGGACATACCGTATCTTACTACCATGCTTCTTGCGATCTCTGTGGCTTTCTGGATATCACTCGAAGCGCCGGTCGTGATGTCTTCAAAGATAATGGACTCTGCGATTCGGCCGCCCAAAGAGACCATGATCCTGTGTTTCATCTTGCCCTTTGTGGAGAACATATCGTCATTCTCGGGAAGGGGCATTGTATAACCTGCTGCCGAAACACCCGTAGGGATGATGGATATCGTGTAAACGGGATCCATATCGGGAAGCACGTGGAAAAGTATCGCATGGCCGGTCTCGTGATAAGCGGTGATCTTCTTTTCCTTTTCGGATACGATCTTGCTCTTTTTCTCGGTACCGATACCTGTCTTGATGATGGCTTTCTTTATATCTTCATCATTGATATATGCGGCATCACGCTTTGTAGCGATGATGGCTGATTCGTTCAAAAGGTTTTCAAGGTCTGCACCTGTGTAGCCTGCTGTGGTCCTTGCGATCTCGTCAAGGTTTACGTCGCTGCCAAGGTTTTTGTTCTTTGAATGAACTTCAAGGATCTCTTTTCTTCCCTTAACGTCAGGTCTTCCGACCATGATCTTTCTGTCAAAACGTCCGGGACGAAGGATCGCGGGATCGAGGATGTCCACACGGTTGGTGGCTGCGAGCACGATGATACCGCTGTTTTCCGAGAAACCGTCCATTTCAACGAGCATCTGGTTCAATGTCTGCTCTCTTTCGTCATGACCGCCGCCCATACCTGTACCTCTTCGTCTTGCAACGGCATCGATCTCATCGATAAATACGATACAGGGCTTGTTTGCATTTGCTTCTTCGAAAAGGTCTCTTACTCTGGATGCGCCGACACCGACGAACATTTCCACGAAATCGGAACCCGAAATGCTGTAGAAAGGCACTCCTGCTTCGCCTGCGATGGCTTTTGCAAGGAGAGTCTTACCTGTTCCGGGAGGGCCCTCAAGAAGGATACCTTTGGGGATCCTTGCACCCATCTTTGCGTATTTTCCGGGGTTCTTTAAGAAATCGACTATTTCGCTTAAGTCTTCTTTTTCTTCATCAAGTCCGGCTACGTCCGTAAGTCTCTTGTGATTGTCTTTGATCATTTTGGCACGGCTCTTGCCGAAATCCATAAGCTTTCCGCCGCTTCCTCCTCCGGATATTCCCGACATCATGTTAAGCATGATCACGAAGAAGAATACGCAGACAACTGCCATAATGATGGTGGGGAGAAGTGAGATAAACCAGTTTTCTCCGGGTACTTCGCTTACCGAAGGGTCTATTCCGTAGCTTCTGATCCATTCTTCCGCTTCTGCGGTATTGGTTACGTTTAATACTTTTTCCTGTCCGTCCTTTAACGTAACATATACCGAACCGCCGTTGGAATTGAGTTTCTGCTCGATCTGAGCACTCATAACCATATTTTCTTCAAGCTGTTTTTCGAGCATTCCCCTGGTGTACGGCTTTATACCCATAAGGGCGTTGGTATCCAATCTGGAAATAAAGATTCCGATTATCAATAAAACCGCTATCAGTACCAATGCACCGAAAAGTCTCGGTCCTCTGTTGTTGTTCACTGATGCCTCCTAAAAAAATTATTTAAGTACTTCGTTGTCAATCTCAACCTTTCCTATAAAAGGAAGGTTTCTGTATCTCTGATCGTAGTCGAGTCCGTATCCGACTACAAAATAATCGGGGATCTTGAATCCCGTGTAATCAACCGGAACTTCTACGACTCTTCTGTCGGGCTTGTCGAGAAGTGTGCAGAGTGCAAGACTTGCGGGCTGTCTCGATTTCAAAAGATCCATAAGGTGACTTAAAGTTCTTCCCGAATCGATGATATCTTCAACCACGATAACATTCTTTCCTTCGATCTCTTCCTCAAGGTCTTTGATGATCTTGATGTGACCGCTCGATTCCGTTCCCTTGCCGTAGCTTGAGACCGACATGAAGTCTATCTTTACGCCAAGGTCTATTCTCTTTGCGAGTTCACACATAAAGAAGCTTCCGCCTCTTAAGATGCAGATAAGAAGAATGTCTTTTCCCGCATAATCCTTTGTGATCTGTTCTCCGATCTCACGGATCCTTTTATTGACTTCCTCTTCGGAAATCATTACCGATATTTTCTCCATACAAAACTCCTTTAGAGCCTTTTGCGATCCGAGGCTCTACACGCAATACTTAGCTATCAATACTTTTTTCGTTTCGCTTCCTACCTTATAGTAGTTGCTAATCCTGTGTCCGACCACCCATAAAACATGCTCACCGTCGGCGAGAAGCGGTATTTCGTCTCTTTCCGAAAGCGGTATCTTTTCGTTGGTCATGTAATCAGACAAAAGCTTTTTCTGATCGTCTTTGTTTATCGTCAGATAATCGCCGTCCTGTCTGAAACGCACTGTCGGACAATATTTTATTTTATCATAGTCAAACCATTTAGTGTACAGATCCGTGGGAATATTTTGTGAAAAGTCTCTGTCCTTAACCTCAAAAGTCAGTTTCCCGAGTTTCTCTTCTTTAAGGCTTTCCTTTTCCTCACTCTTCATTATAACGGATACTCCTTCGTATTCGCGAAGCGCTTCCATATTGTAGATAAGGTCTCTTTTACGCCCTGTCTGTGAGTCGAAAAGAAAAAGAACCGCCTCGATCTGGACCCCGGAAATATCCCTCGCTCTTCCCGCAGCCTTCGTTAAAGCCCGGTGCACAACTCTTTTTAAAAGAGCCGGGTGCTCGTTTTTGATACCTTCTTTTATAAGGATGCGCCCGTCTTTTTCACAAACGTACTTTTCCCAGAGCTCATCCGTCTTTATCTTTAAATAATCCTCGATCTCCGCAAGCTGACCGGCACAGGATGCCATATGATTTACGGCCTTTTCCGTAATGTCGTTCATCGTCGGGATGATCTTGTGTCGGATCTTGTTTCTTGCGTAATCATCCGTAAAATTGGTCTCATCATCAACATGCGGGATACCTTTTTCTTTTAAATGATCCTCGATCTGCGCCCTTGTGACACAAAGAAGAGGCCTTATTATATTGTCTTTTGCGGCTTTGACAGAAGAGAGTCCTGCGATACCGGTGCCTCTTGCCATATTAAAGATAAGCGTTTCCGCAAGATCGTCCATATGGTGTGCGACCGCGATCTTATAGTTTCCCTCACCGTATGTTTCGTCGCCGGCCTTCTTAAAAAGTCTGTATCTTTCGTTTCGGCCCGCTTCCTCTAAGGAAATGCCGTCTCTTTTTGAAACAGCGGGGCAGTCAGCCTTAAAGGCAATACATTCAACACCGAGTCCGGTGCAGAGTTTTTTTACGAACTCCTCGTCCCTTACTGCGGTCTCCCTTATCATATGATTTATATGGACCGCGGTGATCTTTAAGTCATACTCTTTTTTCAGTCCGTTCATTATATAAAGAAGACAAACCGAATCAGCCCCGCCGGAAACGCCGAGGATCAGATTGTCGCCACGCGACAGGAGTTCATTCTTTTTTATATATTCACGCACTGCTTTCATATGTATCTATATTAGCGAAAACTAACGCTTTCTGCAATCCGGCAATTCAGTCAATAAACAAATCCTTACGAATAAAAAAGAGGCAATTCATTTTGAACTGCCCCATTAAGCTTTACTGTGTAACAAACAATATTTCGTTATCGTGAACCAGTCTGTATTTTTCTCTCGCAACCTCTTCGTAGTAAGCCGTTGTCTTAGTGTACATTGCGTACTCCGCGATCTCATCGCTTCGAAGTTCCTCGGCTGCTATGAGGTTCTGATATTTTTCTATCTCGGCGTCATATGCTCTCTGTCTGTTTCTTAAGGAAGCACATCCTATGCTTACCGCACCGACCATAGCTATTATCAAAAATAAAACCACTATAGGAGTGATCAGAGAACTCTTCTTAAATTTTTGAATTCTGTACGCCGGCACATGCCACCACTTCATCAGATTATCCCCTGTAAACCAAATATATCAACCGAATAAACATCCATGTCCACCACAGTTGACATAAATAGTTTACTGTTTTCGGAATTCTCTGTCAAATGTTTTTTGGCAAATTATGTAACCTTTTTCAAAAAAATTTTTTAAATCGAACATTCGTTTTGTGTAGATTTTACGGGCATTTCCGGCATGTATTATTAAAATTGCATCGTGGTCTTATGTTAACCTCAAAATATGGTATGAGGTTACATAAGTTCATACATATCTTTGGCATCTTCCTTATGGATCGTCTCGTTTAAGCTTAAAACTTTTACAGTGACGGTTTTCTCACCGAATTTTATCCCGATCACATCGCCGACATTAACATCCGTCGATGCCTTTGCAACCTTGTCGTTAACGGTAACCCTTCCGGCATCGCATGCCTCGTTTGCGACCGTTCTTCTTTTTATAAGTCTGGATATTTTTAAATATTTGTCGAGTCTCATAATGTTTCCTCTGTGCAAAAAAAGGACAGCTTCGAAAAGCTGTCCTTCTATAGTAGAAATGTTAATTATTTCTTCTTGTTTACTTTGTCCTTTAAAGCCTTACCAGCTTTGAACTTAGGAGCCTTGGAAGCTTTGATTTTGATCTTTTCTTTTGTTAAAGGATTAAGACCTGTTCTGGCAGCTCTTTCAGCAACTTCGAATGTACCGAATCCAACTAACTGAACCTTTCCACCCTTCTTTGTTAACTCTGTACCAACTACGTCGATAAAAGCAGCGAGAGCCTTATCAGCATCTTTCTTTGATAAACCAGCCTTGTCAGCCATAGCTGCAACTAATTCTGTCTTGTTCATTATGAACTCCTCCTATACCATTTTTTACATTATTTGTGTGCTTCATCTAGCACTATACTATTTATAGTGTTTTTTCGGCCATTTGTCAAGGAAAAATGCCTAAATATGCGTATTTTTTCATACTTTTACCACATAATATAGTGATTTTTCAGTATTTTTGATGATCGCTACCTTAAAAATGCCGATATTTGTCATTCTTTAGTCTTTTTTACAGTCTTTCGAGGTAAATGTTTCCGTTGTCTTTTAACTGTTTTCTGAGTTCTTTGTAATCAGGAAGTATCTTTGAAACTTCACTCCAGAACCTCTTCGAATGATTCATCTCTTTCCGGTGGCAGAGTTCGTGACAGAACGAGGAGACAGTTAAAGTTAAGATTGCCGTCCGCCGTGCAGCTTCCCCAGAGTGTCCTCTGGGCCCTTATCGAAATGCGGTTATAGGTCACGCCTATCAGGGGAGCGTAATAATCCACGAGTATAGGGATCTCCCTTTTTGCTTTCTTCTTTATTATCTTAAGTTCGGTCTCCGTAAATTTTTCGACCGCTTCGTTTGCTTCGCGCCTTTCCTCGATCTTTTCGAGGTTCTTTTTTAACCAGTCAGCCTTGCTTTCGACAAAGCTTCTGGCCTGTCTGTCGCTGACCCTGTTCGGGATCCTGACATAGACCCTGCCGTCGGGCTTTATCTCGATGGCCATGGTTTTTCGCGAGCTTCTGATTATTTTGTATTCGACTCTCATAATTTATTCCGTATGATCAGACTGCATACATCAGTCTTTTTCCCCTGAATATTATATCACAGCCCGCCTCTTATTTGTTGACTCTGTTGTAATCGTTTCCTTATTTTGATATAATTTATTGGATTATGTGAAAAAACGAGGCATTTTATGATTTTAAATTTCGATGCCACAATACTTTTGTGGATTCAGGATACTTTAAGAAACCCTGTTTGTGATGTTATTTTCAAATTTATTACCCATCTCGGAGACAACGGATACTTCTGGATCGGCCTCTCATTACTTCTCTGCGTTTTCAAAAAAACGAGAAAAGCCGGGATCTTCGCACTTGTTGCACTTCTTTTCTCGGTTATCGTGAATAACGCGCTTCTTAAGAACATCATCGGCCGTATCCGACCGTACGAGATAATCGCAGGACTGGAATGTATCATAAAACATGCTCACGATGCATCTTTCCCTTCGGGGCACACGGGTTCATCGTTTGCCGCGGCAACCGTATATCTTATGAAACTTCCCAAAAAGATCTCGATCCCGACATTTATCGTGGCAATACTCATAAGCCTTTCAAGACTTTACGTAGGTATCCACTATCCCACCGACGTTATCGCAGGTGCGATCACCGGTGCGGCTCTCGGCGTCCTTGCATGTCTTCTCGGAGAGTTCGTGATAAAGAAATGGCTTGAGAAACATCCGAAGAAAGTTAAAGTCGAAGAAAAACAACCTGAAAATACTATTGACCGGAAGGATTTATAAATGAATGCAACCGTAATTATCCCGAGTTTAAACCCGGATGAGAAAATAATAACGACCGTACAGAGTCTTGTTGATGCCGGCTTTGAGGATATAATCCTCGTTGACGACGGAAGCAAGGAAGAATGTAAGGCTCCTTTTGAAGAAGCCAAATCTTTTCCCGGCGTGACCGTGCTCGTTCACGAAGTCAACCGCGGTAAGGGACGTGCCATGAAAACGGCGTTCGAATACATTCTTGCAAACCGCCCCAACAAACCAAACGTTATCACAGTTGACGGCGACGGACAGCATCTCGCAGTGGATGTAAAAAAATGTATCGAACTTCTTGAAGCAAACCCGAGCGCTTTCGTACTCGGCGTACGTAACTTCAATGACGAAAGCGTTCCCGCCAGATCGAGATTCGGAAACAAGATCACAAGGACCGTGTTCAGACTCCTCTGCGGAATAAAGGTAAGCGATACGCAGACAGGCCTTCGTGCGATCCCGTTTGAGCATCTTCCTTTAATGACTCAGATCGACGGCGACAGATACGAATACGAGACAAACCAGCTCTTCGCCGTAAAGCAGGCAGGTATAGAATTTAAAGAAACGGTCATCAACACCGTTTATATAGAAGAAAATCAGACTTCACATTTCAGACCGATCCGCGACTCGATCCGTATCTACGGCGTGATCATCCGCTATATCGCAAGCTCTCTTGCTTCGACTCTCGTGGATGTTACGCTCTTTACGATACTTAATCTCGTTTTCGGAAAGCTCGGCTTTTCAAACGAATTGAGGATCATCCTTGCGGAAGCGATCGCACGTCTTGTAAGTTCGTTCGTGAACTTCTCATTAAACAGAAAGGTCGTTTTCAAATCAAAAGAAAACTACGGCAGGACAATGCTCAGATACTACATTCTCTGTGCATGCCAGCTCGCCGCATCGACCGGCCTTGTTTATCTGTTCTCGACCATTATCTTTAAATTAAGCGACGGAAGCCTTTTCGATACGCTTATCAAGATCGTCGTAGACACCTTCCTTTTCTTCTTGAGTTTCAGGATCCAGCAGACCTGGGTATTCGCATCAAAGAAGAAACAATAAAGTTTTATCACATCGGAGGTTTTTATTTTCATGCTTAAAAAAATAATGGGAATCGCAGGTAAGGTACTGCTTGTGATCCTTGTAACTCTTTTAATCGTAACCGGAACACTTTACATCATGCTCCAGAAGTGCTGTAACGGCCCTTCGGAAGCTGCAAGAACACTTTTCATCACCACGATCCTTGAGACCGGACAGCTTAAGTTCCTTGCGAACTGGGTATGCAGTGATGAAGAGATCCAGAAGATCGTAGACATGAACTCAATGGAAATGGTCGACACAACAGTCGATACTTCCCTTATCTCAATAAATACAGGCGCTGACGATCCCGAAGCGGGTGAAGACAATCCTTACGCAGATGAGGAATTCGACGAAAACGGAATCCGTATCGAAGAGATCTCCGGCCGTACTTTCTTTGCAAAGATGATGATCATCAAGGATCCTTCACAGGTTGTAATGGCAACCACAAGCACTAACGGAAGCTGGGGCGAGTACGGTAAGAACCTCGACGAGATCATCTCCGACAGAGGTGCCATCGGCGGCGTAAACGCAGGTATCTATGTTTCCGTAGGTAACAAGGGCGGCCAGCCTCTCGGTGTAGTAGTCGAGAACGGTCAGATCACTTACAATCAGCCCGGCGGACTTACAGGTCTTTACATGATCGGATTTAACAACGACAACATCCTTATCATCAAGGATCTGACAGGAATGTCGGCAGCAGATTTTGAAAGATACGTACAGGAAGAAGGCATCCGCGATGCTCACTGCTTCCAGGAAGAATCTTCCGATGCCAACAACCACTTCGTATCCCTTATCTCAAACGGCGAAGCACGTGTTCTCAACGGAACGGGTTCGGGTGCCAACCCCAGAACAGCCATCGGTCAGCGTGCCGACGGTGCAGTTCTTTTCCTCGTAACCGACGGACGCGGTGCGAGCGGTCACCTTGGTGCCACAGCATCCGATCTTATCGGTATCATGCAGGAATACGGTGCAGTCAATGCTGCCAATCTTGACGGCGGAAGTTCGTCTTCGATGGTTTACAACGGCGAATATGAAATGTCGAGCGTAACCTTCTATTATAAAAATTCATCATGGAAATTACCGACAGCTTTTGCGGTAATGCCCAAGAATTAAGGAGGTAGCGACATGGCAAACGAAAACAGTACAAACAATCAGAATAAACGTCAGCCCTCCATGAGAGAACTTGCCAACGAGAGAATGAGACAGATGCGTGCGGAACGCACCGGTTCATCCGAAGCAAGACCTGAGAGAAGAAACCCCGAGGAAAGAGTCGCAAGACCTTCTGCTGACAGAGAAGCCGCAAGACGCAGTGCTTCAGGCGAACAGAGAACTCAGAGACCTTCGGCTGAGAGAGAGGCTGCAAGACGCGAGGGCGGAGAAAGAAGACCCTCTGCGGAAAGAGAAGCGGTTAAGCGTTCCTCTTCAGGCGAAGCAAGAAGACCGGATGTGGCAAGACGTTCGGGAGAACAAAGATCCGATACGGCAAGACGTTCAGGAAATAACACTTCAAGACGTCCCGCAGCAAGGGATGCTATCGAGACCGAAAGAAGAACAAGCCAGAGTTCAGGCGCAGCAAGAAGAAACACCGCTCCTTCAAAAAAGAGCGCTCCCAAAAAGAAAAAGACTCCCGTTTTCTGGATAGGCCTCGGAATATATACCGTAATCTTACTTATTCTTTCATTTGTATTTTTAAAGTATACGGATTCATGCCTTAAGAAATACGAGAATTCACAGTCAGAAAATTACATGGCTGAATACATCAAGGAATTTGAAAGCAATGTAAACACCGGAGCTTTCACTCCCGCAGATTTTACTTTCAAGGATCTGGATCTTACATTTGTAGACAGCAATACGCTTCTTGAGAATTATATCGCTACGCTCGAATCACATTCTTCGTTCACCGCGGAAAAAGATCCGACAAGCTATATTACTGAAGCTCCCGTCTACAACATCATCTCGGACGGCGAGACCGTTGCAAAAGTAACACTTAAGGCTGTAAGCCAGACAAAGATCTTCGCTATCCTCACCATCATGGACTGGGATGTTGATACGATCGAACCCGTCTGCAGCATCGACGTGGTAAATTACACATTCTCGGTTCCCGAAGGATATTCACCCGTCATCGACGGTCTTCACGTAAGCGAAGAATACATGACAGGCAATGTTGAGGAGATCCCCGAATTTGCTTATGTATCAAACTATGTCGATATGCCTTCCTACGTGGAATACAAAGTCGACAACGTTATAAACGGTGCTACGATCAAGGTTCTTAATGCCGCAGGCGAAGAAGTACCCATCGAGATAAACGGCACCAAGGTACGTGCTTCCTATTCGGCCTCTTCCAATACTTTGAGCGACGAGAGAAGAAACGAAGCCCTTTCAATGGTTCAGACCTACGAAGATTTCAACACTTCAGATCTTTCGGGTCCCAACCACGGTCTTGCGACAGTCCAGGCATTCTTTATCAAGGATTCGGACTACTGGAACATGGCCAAGCAGTGGGCTACCGGCGTAGACATCACATTTACTTCGGCTCACACGTTTGACGATCCCAAGTACACAAACGTGGTCGTTGACAATTATTGCGAATATTCGGATATCTGCTACTCGCTTCACATCGCGTTCTCCAAGAACATGATCCTTACGAGGACCAAGGAAAAGATCTCCAACGATTACGACTCAACCGTCTTCTTCGTATACTATGACGATTCGGACGACGGCGTCGACAATCCTCACTGGTGCATCGCAGATATGATCGCAACCACAAAAGAAACCGAATAAAGAAGAAAAGAAATGGAAAAGATAAAAGAACTTTATAAAAAATACGAAGAGATAATCATTTATTTGATAGTGGGTGTCCTTACGACCATCGTATCCTGGCTCGCCTGCTTTGTGGCAAAATTCTTTCTGGATTCAAACATATCCTTTCAGAATTTCCTCATTAACACCATCTCATGGGTTGTCGGCGTAAGCTTCGCCTATCCCTTAAACAGAGCATGGGTGTTTAAGAGCAAAAACAAACACATCTTAAAGGAATTTGGCGGATTCGCCGCATCCAGAGTTTCGACCTGGGTACTCGATGTTCTGATAATGTGGTTCTTTATCAACATCGTATCGTTTGAGAACGCACTCTTAAAGCTTCTCTCTTTCATAAATCTTACATTTAACGATATCGAAACCCAGGACAAGGTTTACTACTGGTTCGTAAAGATCTTCATCTCGGCCGTACTCGTTACGATAGCCAATTACGTATTCAGTAAATTCCTTGTATTCAATAAAAAGAAAAAAGCAAAGAAAGCTGAAGAAGCTGAAGACGAAAATTAAAAAGAGGCGGTAACGCCTCTTTTTATAATTTAAAACTCTTATGTTTGGACGCATCTCTGTAGACGCGTTCTTTTTCTTTGTTTTTGTTGGCCTTTTTCTTTCGGATATCCCTCTTTGCCATAATGATCTTTTTGTAAACGATAAGCACTACGGTTACAAGGAATACGAAAACTACCAGTGAGATAAGTACTATCTTGATGTTAACGAAAACGGACTTTCCGTCTTTGTTGGATACGTACGGAACCTCTTCGCTTGTGACCGTGCTCTCGGAATTCTCAAAGAGCGTTGTCTTTTGCGAATTAAGAAGGATATCCGCATATCCGACCGCATTTCCGTTAAACATGTATACCGCCTTGGCTACGGCGTTAACATTGTCCGTATCGTATACGACATTCATCTTAAGATCGTCGAATATCGCATTGTTCGGTAAAATGATCTTCGCACTGTCGTTAAGCATAAGGATGTCTTCCGAATCACCGAAGATATCCGTTCCGGTCTTAAAGAAACCGCTTTTGTTCGAATCGAAGCTGAACTCTTTTCCCTCAATGGATTCGATCGTGAAATTGTTAAATCCGTAATCAAAGAGTGCGATCGTATCCGTAAACTGTAAGGGCGATTCATCTTTTAACACCACGCAGATAAGTTCCATACCGTCTTTTCTGGCACAGGATACAAGTGTCTGTCTTGCCTTGTCCGTATATCCGGTCTTGGAACCCACAAGGTATTCGTAGTGGTATTTCTTTCCTTCCAGAAGCATATTCTTGGAATTGACTTCAAACTCATCGGGCTGTGTCGGTGTCGGCGTGAATTCCATCTTCGGAGTTCTTGCCATCTTTGCCAGAAGCTCGTAGCTGAAGAAATCCCTTGCTATGATCGCCAGGTCATATGCCGAAGTATAGTGGTTATCGTCATACAGACCGTTCGCATTCATAAAATGCGTATTCTCAAGTCCGAGTTCCTCAACCCTTTTGTTCATCATATTCACGAACTCATCCATGCTTCCCGCAACATGCTCGGCAACCGCATTTGAAACTTCGTTCGCACTTCCGACTAAGATCGCTTCGAGTGCCTGCTGCATCGGGATCGCCTCGCCCGCATCCATACCTACCTTGGATCCGTCCCAGGGTACGTCGTGAACCGCTTCGTAGGAAAATGTTACCATCTCATCGAGGTCGCAGTTTTCCATCGCAAGAGTACATGTAAGGATCTTTGTGGTACTCGCGGGATAAAGACGCTCGTCTATATTTTTGGCATAAAGAATCGCGCCGGTTTTGGCTTCCATTAAGATCGCGGCCTGTGCCGACACCTCGGGTCCCTGCGGCCAGTCGGTTATCGCATTCGACTGGATGGGGAGCGCCTTTCTCGCTTCGGCTTCCGCCTCGTAATCGGGAGGATCGTCCGCCAAGACATTCATTGGTATCGCAAATATAAGACCTGCCATCAATACCGACGCAAGTATTCTTTTAAACAAATTCTGTTTTTTCATTAAAACCTCTAAAATCCCAGATTGTCATTTACTAAAATGACGTGGATCCTGTCTTTATGACGAGAATATCTGGTAATCAAGAATTGACAGCAGATGGTGTCGGGAGACTTGCAGTCAAAGCAGGTGCCTTTTTGCGAGCACGGCGTTGAAAGACCGAATCTCTGTGCATTGATGGGTGCCGCAACATTTCTCGCTCTTTTTAAAGCCGAATCCGTATCGGGGCAAACCTTGTTCATACCCACGATAAAGATCACCTTCTTAGGTCCCTGTGCGATAGCCGAAACCCTGTTGGAATTACCGTCGATATTTACAAGTACACCGTCATCGCTCATCGCATTGACACTCGATAAGAAAAAGTCTGCATCATATGTTGCAAGCATTGCTGCCCTTTTATCATCTGTCGCATCTCTGTCGATAAAGTTATACTTATCGCTCTTTAAAGCTTCGGAAAGTCCGATCTCGTGTACGCTCATCGCGCCGCCCATTCCGATACTGCTGCCTTCGGGAATAAGTGAAAGAGCGATCTTTAATGCTTCTTCCTTACTCTCTGCATAGTAGCCGGTCATGTTTCTGGACTCGAGACCTTTTATAACTTTTTCTGCCAGAAGCTTATTTCTTTTTACCATATTTTCGTTCATATTTTTCCCCCGGTCAAATCACTATTCTCTTTCTGCCATAGCCGCATTTACGAAGTAATACAGCATACTGATAACGAGACACGCGATACCTGCGATAAAGAAGCTAAGTGCATACGCAAGAAGCGACGATCTCTCGAAATCGACAAGCGAAAGCTTGAATATCATTATCATTGAAACGACAAGACCGTAAATACGTACGCCCGTCATCTTCATTGCAAAGCCGAGGACTATACATCCTACTGCAAGAACCATTCCGACGATACTGGAAACGTATGCGGGTGCCGACATTGCGTAACATAATACGAAAGGCACAAATACATATTCCGTTATCGCAAAATACTTTCCGACCGTGAGCATAGATTCCGAATCGAGATCTTCCTCGGTCCAGATCCATGCCGTTCCGATAGGAACCGATGCAAGTGTGATAAGTCCTGTAAGGATATCAGCAGGTGCCTTAAGAACAAATGTTATCATGATTCCTATAAGTACAAGGACGTGGCTTGCAACTATAGTTATGAATCTCATATCTCTTTCGTCCGTTTCGGGATTCTTCGAAAGAGGAGTAAATCTGAATAGTGTGTTAACCGTGAACAGGAGTAAGAATACCACATTTGCGGTAACAAATACATCCAGATTCATCAATTTGTCGTTTATGAGTGACGGACAAATGATCGAATTTAAGATCGCAATGCCGTACATAAACAGTTTCTGTATAAATGAATATCCGCCATCCGCTCTGTACATGAAGAAGAGGTATCCGACGATTATCGCTGCAGCGGTGACCATATAAGCCGCAGGGATATAGAAGTACGAGATACACATGATCGCGAATGCCACCGCGAGAACGCACAACTTTTCGGATAATCTGTCTTTTAAGAATCCGTGTACCATCCAGATCATGGCGATGATAAGGAGTATCGCACTCTGAATGATATTGTCGTTCTTGTAGATGGGGATCAGTGCGTATGCATATATCGCAACAAGTCCGAGTGTGGCAAATGTCGGCCAGTAGAAATCTTCCTCTTCCGTCTCGGGATTCTTTGCAAGAACCGTAAACTTAAAGAGAAGAGCTACAGCAAGTGCTGCGAGAAGGATAACTCTGGTCACGCCGAGCCATTCGACTTTCGAAAGCGTATCGTAGTAAAGTACCGGGCAGATGATCGTATTGACCATTGCGATCACATATATTGCAAGTTTGAACCATACCGAGTATGCTTCTTCGCTTGTATAAAGCAGCATTACGAATATGATCGTAAGTCCCGTTGTGATGATCGTGTAAAGTGTCGGAACAAATGTCCAGGAAATACATGCCATCAAGACCATGGAAGCAAGGAATGCAAGCTTGTAGAATACTTTCTTTGCCGTAAATCCATGGATCATCCAGATACATGTGATAACTGCGATCGCTGCCGTAGGAAGATAGTTTCCGTCATCCTTGTAGATGAACATTAATACTGCGGCATATACAACCGTCAGTATATCAGCAATAAATGTGAGTACCCAGATATCGTTCTCTTTTGTGTTCGGGTTCTTTGCAAGACCGGTAAACTTAAAGAGAAGCGTCACAAACATAAGTGCAATGAGTATGATTCCCGCCGTCCATACGAATCTGATATTCTCGAGCGAATCCGCATAAAGGAAAGGAATGACCGCACTGTTTATAAGCAGTATGATGTAAGCCGAAGCTTTGTATAAAACATGATACGAATCTTTCTTTAAGTACAGAAGTACGATAAACAAAGATGTGATCACGATCTCGAATACCGCGAACAGATCACTGAATTCGATCGCCGTGACAAACATAAGTAAAAGCGTTAAGAGTACTGCGATCTTCTCCGGATGTTTGTTGACTGCGAAACCGTGGATGAGCCATACAAGCGTAAGCAGTGAAACTATCACGAAAGGAATGTATTTTGCTTCGATGTCAGCGGTGTTGATAAGAGCAACCGACAATATTGTGAGTATTCCGGAAGTAACAAATGTTACCCACTCAAAATCATCACTTGTCTGATCCGCTGTTTTTGCAAGTCCCGTAAACTTAAAGATAAGTGCCGTTACTGTCGCTGCGATTAACCATACGTTTGCCACGCCGAGTGCGGGAATATCCAGAAGTGTCTCGTAGAAATAGTAAATGCATGTTCCCGAGTAAGCCAGGATCAGGATGTAATACAAAAGCTTTTCGATAAATGTATATCTTTCCTTTTTGATATACATTAAAACGATTCCGAGTACGATCGCGATCGGTGCGAACCAGAAAGCGGAATAATCAAATACCGCAAGGGTTACAACTCCGACAAAAAGCGAACCGACGGCTGTAACTCTGCAAAGGATCCTGTTCTGGAGGTATCCTCTGAAAGTTGAAACGATAATGAGTACAAATCCTATCAGAAGAGGAACAAATCCGATCGTTCCTTTTAATAAAACGATGGCCATGGAAAGGATAAGTGCCGAAGGTGTAAGAAGAAGATTCATTATCTCCGGAACTATCGCAAAATCCAGTTCCTTCTGCTTGTTCTTTGAAAGGAACGAGAACATCATTACAAGGTCGAGCAGTGAAACGAATGCAAGGATCACTACCAGTCTTATTCCGACAAGGTTGCTTGTCTCGAATGACGCAAATGCTACCGTTACCGCATATAAGATAAGTGAGAAGTAAATACTGATCTTGTATGCGAAGAAGTACTGTTCTGTTGCATAAAGAAGTGCAAGTACCGCGATTCCCATGCCGAGTCCGACGATCATTCTTAAAACAACTTCGCCGGGGATAAATGCATATCCTACATAGAAGCAGAGTGCTGCGATCTTTAACAGATGATTTCTTCTTGCGTATCCGAGGATCGTGAGAAGGACCATCATTACGATGAAGCCGACTTTGAATGTCTCATGTGCACAGATCAGCGAGCCGAACAATACAAAGAGAAGCATGATCTCTGCCCAGTACTTGGGTAATATTTCTTTCCAGACAAACTCTACAAGAAGGAAGATCATACAGATAAGAGTTGCTCCGACCGCAGCCATGAGCCATCTCGAATCCTTAACGGCATTAAATACCGTATCAAATCCTTCGTTAAATATTTCCTGAGTAAATCCGCCGCCTACAAGGATAAAGTACATTACTGCGATAGCGGATGAAATAAATACCTGTATCGAATATAAGAAAAGTGTAATGGGTCCGAATATCTCATCAAGAGTGGATTCGCTCTTGAATGTAAAGATGATATCGATCGCCGAAAGGAATCCGAGTCCTACACAGATGAGGCCCAGGATTCCGGAAAGTACAAGTCCGTTATCCGTTCCAAGGAATACGCCAACCGACAATACGAGGAGTTTGGCCATATTGAAAACATGGAACATGATGACATTTGCCATGCTTCCTTTGAACTTGAAAAGGAAATAATATACAAATGCACTGAATGCATAAAATGCAAGAACTACAACAAGTCCGTTGTGATTGTTTGCAGCTACGGAGTAACAAACTCCGAAGATAACCGCGATCGAAACACCGATCTCACCGATGGTCTGGAACAGGATACTTGAAAACCGTTTCAGTATTATCAGCGCGACGGACCATAGGAATATCAGTACGAACAGCATCAGATCGCCTATCGACTGGAATACAAATCTGCAGACGGCCAGCGTGACAAACAGTTCTCCGACACCGATAGCCATAAGAACCTGACCGAACGCTCCGCCTTTATTCTTTCTCTTAAGGACAACGCCGATTCCGGCAAATGAAAGACCTGCAACAACCATCGTGATCTGCTTTAAGATATCGCCGATATACTCGGGAAGTGCACTGGCCAATAAGATAACACTTATGAATATGAGGGTTGCAGCCAAAATAGGCATAACCCAGAGACCGATCCTGTTTTCGAGAGTACCTTTTTTCTTTTCCTCTTTCTTAACGGATGCGGGAATTTTGATCTCAATGGGTTCTTCGACAACAAACTCCTCATTCTTGGGAGCTTCTGCCTTAACCTCTTCTTTTTTCGCTTCTGCCACAGGCTTAACAGGTTCCTGAACTTTAACGGGTTCAGGTGCTGCTTCTTTTGTCTCGGGCTTGGCAACGGTTTTTTCAACCGGCTTGGTTTCTTCCTTGAAGATCTCTTTTACGGATTCTGTCTTTTCTTCGATATTCTCTTTTAAGATCTCTTCAACCGTAGGTATATTGGAAGGTATATTATTATCAGCTTTTTTGCTTTCGTTTTCAGCTGTAACAGAACTTGAATCTCTCGTCCATTCTCTGACGGGATTTTTATGAGTGTCTTCCTGCTTCTTTTCAACAACAGGCTCAGCTGCCTTTTCGATAACAGGTTCGACAGTTTTTTCAACAACGGGTTCGGCAGCCTTATTCTCTTCTGCTTCTTTCTTTTCGAAGAATGAAGTATCTTCGGGTGCAACGACCACGTCGGGTAATTCTTCTATTTCAGGTTTCTGAACCACGGGCTTATATCCCATAGGTTTTGCAGGCACGATGGGCTTTGCGGGCTCTATGGGTTTTGCGGGTTCTATTGTCTCTTTCTTTTCTTCGGGAATCGTAACCGAAGCTGCAACGGGTTTTTCTTCCGCTGCAGGTGCAGCTGCAGGTTTTTCTGCAACAGGTGTTTTTACCGGTACGGGTCTTACCGAAGGCTTAACATATGTCGGTGCCTTTGCGGGAGCTTTTTCCTCAACAGATTCATTCAAAAGCCTGCACTGGTTATTAAGATAATCCAGTTCGGCCTGAAGAAACTGAAGTTTGTTTTTCACAAAATAGTCATTGCTGCTTCCGTAGAATTCGGAGAGGCGATCCAGTTCGTTTCTCTCTGCCTGGACTCTTTTTTCAAGTTCCAAAATCTTTGATAAGTTGTCGTTCATTTTTCCCTCTTTTTCACAAGTAAAAAACAACGTTTCTTACACCTATATGAATCTTATCAACTGACGTAAATTCAGTCAAGTTTTCACACGTATTTACGGGCTTTTTAAAGGAATTATCTACCCCTCTTTTAACCTCTCGGAAACCTTATCCAATATAGTCAGGTCCGCCGGCAGCCATTCGACACTGTAAAGGGTCTTTTTTGTGAGCCATTTTGCTGCCTCATGTTCCATTAATTTTAGCTCACCTTTGACTATCTCACATTCGAAACAATCCATCGACAAATGGAATTCGGGATAATCGTATTCTATGGTCCCGATGAGATCACCGACTTCGATAAGTGTATCAAGTTCTTCCCTGATCTCTCTTTTTAATGCTTCCCTCGGGGTTTCGCCTTCTTCGACTTTTCCTCCGGGAAATTCCCATCCGTCTTTATTTTCGCCGTATCCCCTCTGTGTCGCAAAGACCGCTTTTTCTTCGGCTTTAGTCTCGGGGTTTTGTCGTTTGGCAAAGATCATCGCCGCAACTACTTTTACTGTTTTCATTATTCACCTTATTATGCTTTGCGTTTTACAAAACCGCAGGTGCTCTGTTATCCGGTTTTTTCTTAGAGGTATTTTTTGTTATCAGAATTATTATTCCTATGAGGAGAAGGACCAGGATTATTATCGCCGTCGCCTTTACCGCGGAATAAATTCCGTATATTGTCAGTCCGATCAAAATGACGTCTAAATTAGCACAGATAATCATTCCTAAAATGAACACCATAAGCCATGCAACGAACTCTTCGTCCGTCTGCGGTGTAAACATCGGTAAAATTATAAATAAAAGGGCGGTTAACATTTTTTAATTCCTCAAAGCAATCATTCGTTTTTTGAAAAACCTGTTTCTGTCCCTGATTTTTCTACCATATAAATTTTATCATAACATATGTAAAAAGATGTAAATATTTGTTAATAATTGGTATACTTATTGTGTCTTTTTTATGAATATCGGTGGGATTTATGGCAAAATGCGAAGTCTGTTTCAGACATTGTGAAATTAAAGACGGTTCAATCGGTTTTTGCGGTGCAAGAAGTGCAAAAGACGGTAAAGTTTTTGCGGCCAATTACGGTAAGATAACAGGGCTTGCACTCGACCCGATCGAGAAGAAACCGCTAAACCTTTTTCACCCCGGAAAGATGATACTTTCCGTCGGAAGTTACGGCTGCAACCTTCGCTGCCCTTTCTGCCAGAACTCAGATATTTCCTGGGCCGACGAAGTTTATCTGTGGGAAAAAGAAGCAAAAAAAATAACTCCCGAAGAACTGGTTGAAATTGCGATCTCGGCTAAAACACGTGACAACATCGGCATTGCTTTTACATACAATGAACCTTTAATCGGTTATGAATTTGTTCGCGACTTGGCAAAGCTTTCACATGAAGCGGGACTCTTAAATGTGCTTGTCACAAACGGAACAGCAGAACTTTCCGTATTAAAAGAACTTGAACCTTACATCGATGCCATGAACATAGATTTAAAGGGCTTTACCAAAGAATACTATGACAAAACTCTTGGTGGCAGTTTTGATATGACTCTTCGTTTCATCGAAGAAGCCGTAAAGCACTGCCATGTCGAATTAACAACCTTAATCGTTCCGGGAGAAAATGATACCGAAGAAGAAATGCGGCAAATCTCTTCCTGGATTCGTTCACTTAAGGACGCTTCCGGTACCGAAATCGGCAAAAGCATCCCGCTTCACATCTCCCGCTTCTTCCCTCGCTTTCATATGCGAGACAAGAATCCGACAGATGTTTCTTTAATTTACCATCTGGCCGATATCGCAAGAGAAAAACTTGATTTTGTATATACAGGAAACTGCTAAAAACCCCCTTCGTCGGATTTGCCCGGCGAAAGGGGTTTAACTATTGTATACCGTTATATTATGCTCATCCAAAATCTTTTTAAGACGGGCGAGTTCTTTTTCTGCTTCCTCTGCGCGCTTTCTCTCCCGTTCGGTATTAACCCTTTCCTGTTGAATTCCTTTTTGAATTCCTTTCTTAATTCCCTGTCCTTCTATCTGATCATATATTTCACACATATTAACTTCTCCTTTCATCTTCTTTTCATTTAATTCGTCCAATACCGTTTCGTATCTCTCGTCCTTCGTCAATACTTTAAGTGTCTTTAACAACTCATCGGTATGTTCTATGGTTTTATCTATCGGTATATAATTCGCTCCTCTTCTCTTTTGAACAAAATAGTCTGCAATTATCTTAAAATCACTTTGGAATTTTTCTATCTGTTCATCTTCGAGAAATGCCACCTCTACCAGATTGATTTTGTAATCATTAACATATTTTTTGATGTCATCCGGTATATCCAGCACTTCATGAAGTGATTTCCCGTACGACCAATGCTTTGTTCCAAAATACAAAACAAGTGTTATTACTGGATAAGGTTTTTGAAAAGTTTCATTCTTTAAAAGCTGCGCTCTGTAAGCACTTCCGTCATAAGATATTACTCTCAAAGGCATATATGCCTCATCCCTGCTTTGATGTTCTATTCCAAGAAACGCTATTCGCATTTCTTTTCCGTTATAGAACTTTGATACATCCCTCTCCTGTTCGTGCAGTTTTCCGTCAACCTTGTACTGACTTCTGTCTTTGGAATTCTCCAATTGTTCTTCCCTGATCACGCGTTTACCGTCATATAAAAACACATTAAAAATGTCGGCAAAAACATCATTGTGATCGGCAAGAATCTTTTCATTTGAGTCTAAACCCATACTTAATCCTTTCCGCAGGAATCTCTCCTGCTCTTTATTTAGTTTTAATGCAGGAAATTTTCCGGGAAAGTTGTATAAACAACTCCGTTGTCGGGAATCCGACGAAAAGAAGTCCTGATTTGATTGTATCGTAACATCTGAGGATTATAAAATCAATGAAAAATAAGCAAATTGTATAAAATTCTACGGTTTTGGCAGATGGTAATTTATGATAATGGCGGAATATGATACAATATTCCTGTTGAAGTCTTCTTATGATGACTTTAATTTTCAATAAAACCATAAGGATATAATATGAGACTAAAAAACGTACCCGGCTCCAAAGAATATATAGCCGAAAGCAAATTTGTAATACATGATGAAACCGAAAGAAAAGGAAAAGTCAGAGAATACTTTGCGAACGACAAACCCATCCAAATAGAAATAGGAATGGGGAAAGGGCAGTTTATCTATGCGATGGCACAAAAACACCCTGAAATAAATTTTGTCGGAATCGAAAAATATTCTTCGGTGCTTTTGCGCGCCATTCAAAAAATGGAGGAAGAACCCCTGGACAATCTGATATTTATAAGAATGGATGCCGAAGATATTACCGAGGTTTTTGAAGAAGGCGAAGTCGACAGGATCTATCTTAATTTTTCGGACCCCTGGCCCAAGGACAGACACGCCAAGAGAAGACTTGAGAGCAGACAGTTTCTCGAAAGATACAAGTCCATTTTAAAGGACGGCGGGCTTATAGAATTTAAGACCGACAATAACGACCTTTTTGATTTTGCTCTCGAAGAAGTAAAAGAAGCGGGCTGGGAGATGATCGCATTTACCAGAGACCTTCATAACAATAAGGAACTTTGCGAAGGAAACATCATGACCGAATATGAAGCCAAGTTTTCGGCCATGGGAAATCCCATCAATAAATATATAATAAAGAAACCATGAAACATTCCGATTCAGTCAATCCGGATCTGATTCCGATCATTGAAAACAAGTTCATACTCACAAAATCCATGAATCGAAGATACGCAAAAGTTACTTATCAGAAGTTTCATTCCAAATGGCAGATAATGACTTTCATCGCTTCAGTGGTTTTATTCGCGATCGGATTTGTCTTTGTATTTTTAAGACTGCCGGTCCTTTTTGCGGTATTTATCCTGCTCGGACTCTACGTTTTCTTTATGTCCTGGTTCGGATATCTTTATCAGGCTGCGGTCAACTACAGCCAGATGAAGCTTTATTGCGGCAATCCCGTCGAAATGCATGTGATCTTTTATTCAAAGTTTTTCAGGGTTGTCGGTTCGAAAGACAATTACGATTTTTTATATTCGGATATATCGGATATAATCGATCTTGACGACATGACCATTCTTACCGTGTCAAAAAAGGGAATAATCGCACACGGCCAGGTCATCGACAAAAGAGTTTTCTCTCAGGAAGAACTTAAAAAATTTTATGCTTTAATTTCCAAAAAAATGTGACATAATATATATACTTAAATTTTAGGGGAAATATTTCGGAAAATATTAATTTAGGGGTAAATAATATGTCCGATTTAAAACAATCACAATCACTGGTTTACACAACAGATGACTGTGTGGGATGTAACAGATGTATCCGTGCCTGCTCATGCATCGGCGCGTGTATTTCCACGGATCCCGACGAAAACGGAAACTCCCGCATCGAGGTCGACGGCTCCAAATGCATCGCCTGTGCGGCTTGTTTTGATGCCTGCGAACATGGTGCAAGAGCATACCGTGACGATACCGAAAGATTCTTTAATGACTTAAAACGCGGAGAAAGGATCTCACTTCTTATCGCTCCCGCATTCCGTGCCGATTATCCGAACGAATACGAAAGGGTTCTCGGCGGTCTTAAAAAACTCGGCGCAAACCGTATGATCAACGTATCTTTCGGTGCCGACATCACAACCTGGGCATACATTAACTATATTCAGAAAAACAACTTTTTCGGCGGTATCTCCCAGCCCTGCCCCGCAGTGGTCGGATACATTGAAAGATATCTTCCCGAAGTTCTGCCCAAACTCTTCCCGGTACAGAGTCCTCTTTTATGCTCTGCCATTTACGCAAGAAAAGAATTACATATAAAAGATAAACTCGCATTCATCAGCCCCTGTATCTCTAAAAAACTTGAGATCGACGATCCGAACACTCACGGATATGTTAATTACAACGTGACTTTCGATCACCTGATGGAATATGTTAAAAAACATAACCTTATGGGCGAGCCTATCAAAGATGAGATCGAGTACGGTCTCGGTTCCATTTATCCCATGCCCGGCGGTCTTAAGGAAAATGTTTACTGGCTTCTCGGTCAGGACGTATTCATCCGTCAGATCGAAGGCGAAAAGAGAATGTATCATTTCCTTAAAGCAAATGCCGACAAGATCAAAGGAACAAAGACTCCTTACCTTTTCTTTGATGCCTTAAACTGCGAGAACGGATGTATCTGCGGTACCGGAACGGATCCCGATGTTACAGGCGATGACACACCTTACTACAACATCCAGAAGATCCGGCAGAGCGTAAAGAAAACAACCAAAAAAAGTGCATGGTCCAAAAATGCGACTCCCGAGAAACGTCTCGCCGCATTAAACAAACAGTTTGCAAATCTTAATTTAAGCGATTATTTAAGATCATATACCGACCGCTCAAGACAGTGCATGGTAAAGATTCCTTCGGAAGCCGAACTTGATCGGATCTTTAATTCGATGAACAAGACCACTGCCGAATCCAGAAAGGTCAACTGTTCAAGCTGCGGTTATGATACATGTAAAGAAATGGCGATCGCCATCTATAACGGCTTTAACCACAATTCGAACTGTGTTCACTACTTAAAAGATCTCGTTGAGATCGAAAAACACGAAGCTCAGGATATGGTCGAGCATGAAAAAGCTTTACTTGATAAGCAGCGTGCCGAGATCCTTTCAACGATCGGAGATATCAACGAGAAGTTCAATACACTTCGTGAATCAATAAAGAACATGCTTGCAGGAAACTCGAGCAATGCAGACGAAAGTTCGGTAATCTCAAACGAGATGGCAAATGTTTCCGATTTCTGTAACACTCTGGACGAATCCATCGATCAGATCACGGAATACCTCGGAGAACTTACCGACAATAACGTAAGAGTCGTTGACATCGCCAACCAGACCAACCTCTTAGCCCTCAACGCTTCCATCGAAGCTGCCAGAGCCGGTGATGCGGGCCGCGGATTCGCTGTCGTTGCGGGTGAGATCAATACCCTTGCCGCAGATTCGAAGATCACCGCGGAAAACAGCGGAAATGCAAATACGCATATTAAGAATGCCGTTGATGTTATCGAAACCGAATCGAAAGAACTCATCACGATCGTTGAAAACGTCAACAACAGGATCCACTCTCTTGCATCTTCCACTAACGAGATCGCAACACATGCCGATATGATCTCTGAGATCATCGAATACGTAAGCGGCGAACTCGAAACACTCGTTGCAAACAATAAAGTTGAGTAAAAAAGATATACGCATAAAAAGAAAAGACTGAGGTGAAATTTCACTTCAGTCTTTTTTTACGTTCCCACCCAGAGTCGAACTGGGGACTAGCCCTTAGGAGGGGCTTATTATATCCACTTAACTATAGGAACCGATTATGGGCTTTCGCCCCAAATCGTACATCAAAGATTATAGCATATTTACCCGGCCCTGTAACCATACAGTTCCTTTAAATCTGAATCCGATCTGCGGTTCACCGAATAAATCTTTCTCATTTATACCGATCGTAAGAACTACTCCCTTTACGGAAACTTTCAAAATGTAAATGTTTTCGCCGCTTAAGGCATTCCGGATCATTTTAAATTCCACGATCTCGCCGAGCACCGAATACAGATCGCATTCAGCTCCGCAGGGAATAAATGATGAATCGACAACCGTATAGATATCCATCGATTCGACAAATACCTGTTCGGAAACCATAACATTTGTCATGATATCATCATATCTGACAGTCGCAAAAGCATTATGATCTCCGTCATTTGCCCTGTTCAAAAGATTGATACGCTTTTTGTTGTATTCTTTTGCGTTCTCTCTCTGCGTCTCATCTTTTTTGATCGGAAGGATTACGTTTCCGGCTATTGAAAGACCGGCTATCGCTACCGAGCACTTTGCGGATTTAAGGTTGTTCTTCTTGTAGAGTTCATCCACATTCTGAACATAGAAGAAAATGTTTTCTCCCAGGTTTAAATCCTCGTATACACCAAGAAATTCTTCGCCGCTTATTTTCTTTTCAAAAGAACACACTTCATGTTTCGTATATTCGTCATTTCTTAAATACGGAAATACGCAATCTCTGTGAATATTGCCTTTTGCGTCTTTTATGATCCTTACGCAGATGCCGATGTTTTCGCCGCAATCCAGGTTTTTATCGATGATAAAATACTTTGCCTTGGGATTATCGGCTATCACGGAGCCTTCCGGACGAAAAACGATATCTTCGACCAGTTTTTCGTATTCCTGTATTGAGAAATTGTTCAAAAAGCCAACGGCTCTGAAATATCTGTTCATGCAACCACCGCTTCCGATGTAGTTATCTGATCTCTGTCATTCCTCCCATGTAAGGACGAAGAACCTCAGGGATTCTTACAGAACCGTCTGCCTGAAGGTTGTTTTCAAGGAATGCGATAAGCATTCTGGGAGGAGCAACAACAGTGTTGTTTAATGTATGAGCGAAGAACTTGTTACCGTCCTTGCCGTTTACTCTGATCTTAAGTCTTCTTGCCTGAGCGTCGCCTAAGTTGGAGCAGCTTCCGACTTCGAAGTACTTCTGCTGTCTGGGTGACCATGCTTCTACGTCGAATGACTTAACCTTAAGATCTGCAAGATCTCCCGAGCAGCACTCGAGTGTTCTTACGGGAATATCCATCGATCTGAAAAGATCAACTGTGTTCTGCCATAATTTGTCGAACCACATCTTGGAATCGTCGGGATGGCAGACAACGATCATTTCCTGTTTCTCGAACTGGTGAATTCTGTATACACCTCTCTCTTCGATACCGTGAGCACCTTTTTCTTTTCTGAAGCAGGGTGAGTAACTTGTGAGAGTCTTGGGAAGTTCTTCCTCAGGAATGATAGTATCGATAAATTTACCGATCATCGAATGCTCGGAAGTACCGATAAGATAAAGGTCTTCACCTTCAATCTTGTACATCATCGCATCCATTTCGGCAAAACTCATAACGCCTGTAACTACGTTGCTTCTGATCATGAAAGGAGGTACGCAGTATGTAAATCCTCTGTTGATCATGAAGTCTCTTGCGTAGGAAATTACTGCAGAGTGAAGTCTTGCGATATCGCCCTGTAAATAGTAGAATCCGTTTCCGGCTACCTTTCTTGCGGAATCAAGATCGATACCGTTGAATTTTTCCATGATCTCTGTATGATAAGGGATCTCAAAATCGGGAACAACGGGATCGCCGTACTTTGTAACTTCTACGTTCTCTGTATCATCTTTACCGATGGGAACCGAAGGATCGATGATATTGGGGATCACCATCATGATCTTTGTTGTCTCTTCTTCGAGTTCCTTCTGCTTAGCATCAAGTTCTTCGAGCTTCTTAGCGTTCTCGGCAACCTGCTTCTTTACTTCTTCAGCTTCTTCTTTCTTGCCCTGAGCCATCAGTGCACCGATCTGCTTTGAGATAGTATTTCTGCTTGCTTTAAGGTTGTCTGCTTCCTGCTGTGTCTTTCTTCTTAATTCGTCAAGTTCGATAACCTTGTCTACAAGGGGAAGCTTGTCAAACTGGAATTTGTTTTCGATGTTTTTCTTTACTACTTCAGGATTTTCTCTTAAAAACTTAATGTCTATCATATTTTCATCTCCTTTGAAAATTATCTTTATATTTAAGAGTTATTCTTTGTCCGACTCAACATTATCGGGTTCGGCCTTGGCGATCTTCATCTTTCTTCTGGTCGCCTTATCTACCGCAAGCTGCTCTTCTTCACCAAGAACTATATCGCATTTACCGTTCTTGATCTTCTTTGAGTAGCAGAAGCATCCCGATGTATTGTGAATGGAATTAATTAAAATTCCTGTGTCGTTCTCGTCCAAAAGTACCAGACAGAAACTGAGCTTTCCGCCCATTTCCTTGAATGCGTCGTATTTAACCAATCCGACTTTCTGGAATGCCGACTGATGTTTTGCGTAGAGTTCCTTGATCTCTCTTGAATGTTTGATCCCGAGTTTTCTTAAGGAATCCTGTTCTTCGCACATCTGGAAGATCTTTTCTTCCAGGCTGTCAGCCGTTGAACCTTTCATGAATTTTTTATATGCTTTCCTGAATTTGACGTTCTCGTAAATGATATATCCGACTCCGGCCATCAATATCACCCAGAGGATGATCATTATCAAAAACAGGTATCCGATATCTATATTTCCAAGCCCAATTTTACTTAAAAATGCGCTGTTCATCCATTACCTCGTGTCTAGTTATGTAAACCATTATTTGATGTGGTCAATGATTCTTTCGAAGTCATCATTAGAATAGAATTCGATCTCGATCTTTCCGGAACCGTTTTCCTTAAGGCTGATACTTACCTTTGTTTCGAGTTTTTCCTTTAACTTGGTCTCGAAGCTCTTGTATGAATCGGAGATCTGAGTTTTCTGCTTGTTGTATTTCTTCTTTTCTTTTCCGATGTTTCTTACGATATTCTCAACTTCTCTTACACTCATCTTCTGGTCGAAGACCTGCTGAGCGATGTTTGCCTGAAGCTCTGCATCTTCAACTCCGAGGATCGCTCTCGCATGTCCTTCGGAGATCATCTCGTCGATGAGCATCTGCTGAACTTCGTCGCAGAGTTTCAAAAGTCTCATTGTGTTTGTGATCGTTGTACGGCTCTTTGAAACTTTCTCTGCTACTTCGTCCTGCTTTAAGTTAAACTCTTCAATAAGTCTTTTATATGCTCTCGCTTCTTCGATACAGTTCAAGTCTTTTCTCTGAATGTTCTCGATGAGAGCGATCTCAACTATTTCCTGTTCTGTAAGATCTTTTATGATCACAGGCACTTCTGTGAGGCCGGCAATGTTTGCTGCTCTCCATCTTCTTTCACCTGCGATTATCTCATAGTATGTCTGTCTGTCCTGAACAACTAAGGGCTGAATGATACCGTGTTCCTTAATGGAATCCGCAAGTTCATTCAATGCGTCTTCATCAAAATAAGTACGCGGCTGGTTCTTGTTGGGCTCGACCTTGGAAATGTTCACCATGACGATACTGCCTTTGACTTTTTCGTTTATCTTAGGCTTCTCTACATTTGTATCAATAAGTTTCTTAAGTCCTTTTCCCTTGTTTAAACCTTTGCTTTTATTAAGACCGGCCATTAGTGTTCTCCCCTTAAATCATACTTTTTGCATTATACTATATTTTAAAGTATTTTGCATTATGAGTTTTGACTCTGTTGATTAATTTTTTTCTATGGTTTCACGTAAAATTATCTTATCTTTATAAGTTCGTCGGCAAGCTTGTTGTAACTTTCGGCACCTGCAGACTTGGGATCGTATTCGATGATGGGCTTTCCGTAGCTGGGTGCTTCGGCAAGACGAACGTTTCTCGGGATCGTTGTCTCGAAGATCCTCTCTTCCAAAGCTTCCTTAACACTGTCGACTACATCCTGGGAAAGATTTGTTCTGGAATCGTACATGGTAAATACCACACCTTCCATTGCAAGTGTCGGATTAAGTTTAACCTTTACAAGGTTGACTGTGTGGATCAACTGGCTCAGACCTTCCATTGCATAGAACTCACACTGAATAGGAACGAGTACGCTTCCGGCGGTGGTCATCGCATTAATGGTAAGCATGCTGAGTGAAGGAGGACAGTCGATGAAAATATAATCATACTGATCTTTGATCCAGTCTACTTCGTTCTTTAATACAAATTCTTTCTTGTCGGTATCGAGGAGTTCGATCTCAGCTGCGGCAAGATTTACATTTGAAGGAATGATGGAAAGATTTTCGAAAACATCGGGAATAATGCACTGCTTGATAGGACACTCTCCGAGCATCAGTTCATATACGGTATTATCAAGTTCGTTCTTCTCGATACCGAATCCGCTGGTCGTATTTCCCTGGGGATCCATATCTATAACAAGAACTTTCTTACCCTTTTTGGCAATCGCTGCCGATAAGTTTATCGCTGTTGTTGTTTTTCCTACTCCGCCTTTTTGATTGGCAATCGCAATAACTCTTCCCATTTTTTTCTCCTCTGTCTACACAAATCTATGTATGTTTCACATGAAATTTTTCAAGTCGCTTATTCATAATAACATTATTGGTTACCTTTATCCATATAAAATACTTCCAAAAAAGTTATTAAAAATTCTCGATTTTCTATTTTCTTTTACTGCAATCCCTGTCTTCAATGATATGGATCGTATGTTTCGTCGTCAGAATTTCATCGATCCTTTCGGGGATAAAGCTGGGTTTAATGTTCGATTTCTTTATTTCTTCCACGCTTAACCATACGAGTTTCTCACCGTCGTCGGTAATCTCTCTGGCCGATCCGAAGTCTTCAACCTTCATAATGTAATAATATTCCAGGACGTGGCAGTCTTTTCCTTCAATGTTTCCGCCTTTGCCGTCAAAGAAGTTTTCGACTACCGCACAAAGAAGAACAGCTTTTGCTTTGATCCCGGATTCCTCATAGACTTCTCTCTCGATACATTCGGCCGAAGTTTCACCCATGTGAACGGCTCCGCCCATCATATAATCATAGTCTCCGAAGTTACTTTTTATAAAAAGATACTTTCCGTCGTGTTCAACAAAAGCTCCCGTTCTGTATCGGAACCAGTCTTTTTCCATGTGGATCGCAATGTCCTTTGCCATATTATCCCTCCATATCTGTCTCTACATCTAGTAAAACTATTCATTTATGTTTCACATGAAACATACAATATGTATAACATGACTTTTTTATGTTTCACATTTTTTGTCAAAATATTGTATCATATGTTTCACGTGAAACATTATCTTGTTCTTTTCCGATATTTATCCCGGAAAATGTTTCACGTGAAACAACAAGATATAGTACCGAAAAATCAACCGCTCAAATCAATATATAGGTAAGTACATATTAATATTCGGTCTTAATTTCCGTGATCCCGAAAGTTTCTTTAAATAATTCTTCATCTTTTACGGAGTTAATGAGCATGACTTCCGTAAAATGACCGTCATCGAAATTCTTAAAACCGGCAACTTTTTCACCCGTGCATATTGAAGAACGGATAACCGCATACTGTTTTTCGGGATCAAAAGTGATCTCATTATTCAAAAAATTTTTCTTTTTTCCGAACATATAAATATACCCTGAGAAAAAATCAGAAATTTTTCTGACAAAGTTCTATGTAATGATCAATCAAATCATAAATCCAGTCATTGATATTTGTAAATCTAAATCCTAAAGATTCAGCTTTTTTTGTGTTAATGGAAAATTCAGGATCGCCATTATAAGGAGCAGGGTCACCGGTCGGATCAAGCAAAGCTTTCTTTCCGGTCCTCTCTTCTATAAACCTGAGTATCTCTTTTAAAGATACTGTTCCCGAAGAAGCTCCATTGACCGGTCCCGAAAAATCATTTGAAACAAGAAATGCCATAAACTTTCCGGCTTCATCGGAACGGATATAAGACATTTGATGATCAGGATTATCAATGTTCATTGGAATTCCTTTTAAGGTATGTTCCACGTAGAACATAAGTCTTTTCGTATAATCATCTTTTCCGAGAACGACCGGGTATCTTACTGCGACCCAGTTCTTATCATAGGTTTTAGAAAGTGCAGCTTCGGCAGATCTTTTTATGACATCATAAGGAAAATCCCCTCTGTCACACCAGACCAATTCTTTTTCTGATGGATCAAAATCTTCTTCAACTGTATCCGGATGTTTGGGATCATAGACTGCAGTCGTAGACATATAAATATATTTTTCGCAATCAAGAAAATCGATAATATTCTTTATATCATTTGAACAATATGCGATCTTGTCTATCACAACATCAAAATGTTTTCCCGACAAAGCATCTTTTATACTTTCAGGATCCGTTCTGTCCAAAATGATCCGCTTAACTTTTTCACCGAAAGGATCTCTGGCAAGACCGCGGCTAGCGATCGTAACTTCATGACCGAGTGACAAAAGTTCATCGACCATATGTATGCCAAAAAATCTTGTTCCGCCGATAACAAGAATGTTCATATCGTTCTCCAAAAAAATTTGCATTTTTTCAAGGGTATAAATATACCCCAGTGAAAAATCAAAAATTTTTCAAAAAATCACAAAGGACGTTTGGAAGGTACACCTTCCTTTCTCGGAAATCTGTCTTCTGTATTTTTCTTTTTTTCGATAAGAATGTTGCATCTGGAATAATCGGAATCGGGAAGAACGAATTCGAAAGTTTTTGCTTTCTTTCCTCCGAGCATTCCGATCGCATTTGATGCAGAGGATAATTCCGCATTTGAGTCTGCGGCTTTATATGAAACAAATACTCCGCCTAACTTTACAAACGGAATACAGTATTCACTAAGTACGGAAAGATTGGCGACCGCACGCGATACGACTATATCATATTTTTCACGATAAACTTCATCATGTGCGAGTACCTCGGCTCTTGAATGAATAGCATGAATATTCTCAAGGCCTAATTCATCTATTACAAGATTAAGATAATCAACTCTTTTTCTTAATGAATCTACCAGTGTTATCTTAAGATTCGGAAACATGATCTTTAAGGGAATACCGGGAAAACCTGCACCGGTTCCAAGATCAAGCAATGTATATTCTTTATCACCCAGGTCTTCTATACATTTAACCAGAGATAAAGAATCAAGATAGTGTTTTTTATAGATATCATTTATATCCGTTATCGCGGTAAGATTTATCTTTTCATTCCATTCAAGAAGAAGAGCTGTATACTTTTCAAAAAGATTTAACTGCTCATCGGATATTTTAATATTCCATTCTTTTAAATCATTAACGAAGTGTTCCATAAAATCTTACCTGTCCAATAAATGGGACATATAAACAAATGATTATTTCAAAGACATAACATAGACCTGGCAGGGGTTTGCTTCATCCCAGAAATCGGGAAAGACTTCAAACTCTTTAAAGCCGAGTGCAAGATAGAACTTGTTTGTTTTATCATAGTCATCGTATACACCCATCTTTACAGTCTTAACCTGCATGAAAGAATATCCTTTTTCTATAGCGATCTCTTTAGCAAATTTAAATAAAGATTTGCCTACACCTTTACGATGATATTCTTTTAATACACCCATAACTGAAAGTTCTACAGTTTCTTTTCCGGTTTCTTTCAAGCAGATGAAACCCATGGGCTTATCGTCTTCGAAAGCTGCGACCATGATCTGATCTGCGCTGTCCTTGATATATTTTTCTCTGGTTTCGGGAATCTCAAACCAGTCAAAAAGTGACTCGAGGATAAGTCTTGCTATGCGCATTTTTTCCTCGATCTCTAAAATCTGTCTGATCATTTTTTTCATTTCCTCATTTTTTATTATATCATTTTATATGTACAATAAATTGGACATATAAATTATCTTCCGATCGATGCAAGATAGATAAGAAGAACTGAAACATCTGCAGGTGTAACACCGCTTATTCGTGAAGCCTGGCCTACAGATCTCGGTTTGAATAATTTTAATTTCTGTCTTGCTTCAAGTCTTAATGAAGATACATCATCATAATCGATATCATCAGGTATTAATTTCTTTTCCATCTTTTTAAATGCAGCTACCTGACGCTCCTGTCTTTCAATGTAACCTTCGTATTTTATCCTGATACAGACCTGTTCGATGATGTCATCCGAAAGAGGCTGTCTTTCTTTATCAAAGAACGAAAGATTCTCATATGTGATCTCAGGTCTGCAAAGAAGTTCCGCAAGTGAAGTTCCTGTTCTAAGAGGTGCAGAACCAAGCGATTCAAGATACTCCTGATTCTTTGTCGCACTTCCGACAAAAGTATTTTTTAATCTTTCAACTTCTGCGGTGATCTCTTTATCTTTATATAAAACATAATCATATTGTTTCTTTGTTACAAGGCCGACTTCATATCCTATTTTTCTTAACCTGAAATCAGCGTTATCCTGTCTTAACAAAAGTCTGTACTCGGCTCTTGAAGTCATCATTCTGTAAGGCTCGAGATTTTCTTTTGTAACAAGATCATCGATAAGAACTCCGATGTATGCTTCGCTTCTATCCAGAATGACCGGTTCTTTTCCCTGTATCTTTCTTGCAGCATTGATACCCGCGATAAGACCCTGTGCAGCTGCTTCTTCGTATCCGGAAGATCCGTTAAACTGACCTGCCGAAAAGAGACCGCTCACACCTTTTATCTCAAGTGATAAAGTTAAAAGTCCGGGTGTCAGACAATCGTATTCGATCGCATATGCATTTCTTACGATCCTGCAGTTCTCAAGTCCGGGAACTGTTCGATACATTGCAAGCTGTACGTCTTCGGGAAGCGAAGAACTCATTCCTCCGACATACATTTCATTTGTATATAAACCTTCGGGTTCGATGAAAACCTGGTGTCTTTCTTTATCTGCGAATTTAACGACTTTGTCTTCGATCGAAGGACAGTATCTGGGACCCGTACCTTCGATGATCCCCGCATAAATGGGAGAACGGTCGAGATTTGCTCTGATGATCTTATGTGTCTCTTCGTTTGTATATGTTAAGTAACAGGAAACCTGTTCTTTCTGTATATCTTCGGGATTTGTCGAGAAGGAAAAAGGTACTATTCTTTCATCACCTTTCTGCTCTTCCATCTTGGAAAAATCAAGGCTTCTTTTATCCATTCTTGCAGGAGTTCCTGTTTTAAATCTTCTGAGAGTTACACCCATTGCATTCAATGATTCAGACAAATGAGTTGCTGCCTGAAGACCATTGGGACCTGTATAAGTAATGGCTTCACCGCATAAACATCTTGCATTAAGATATGTTCCGGAACAAATTATAACAGCCTTGCAAAGATAGGTTGTTCCCGTAAAGATCCTTACACCTTTTATAATTTTGTTATCGCCGTCTTCGTCAAAAAGTATCTCGCAGACTTCACCCTGTTTGATGGTCAGGTTCTCCTGATTCTCAAGTGTTTCTCTCATCGAGTGGGAATAATCTGCTTTGTCTGCCTGAGCTCTTAAAGAATGAACTGCAGGTCCTTTTGAAAGATTGAGCATCTTCGACTGGATAAAAGTCTTATCGATGTTTTTACCCATCTCTCCGCCGAGTGCATCGAGTTCTCTTACAAGATGACCTTTACTTGTGCCTCCGACATTGGGATTGCAGGGCATAAGAGCGATGCTTTCAACCGACACTGTGAATATAACAGTCTGCAGTCCCAGTCTTGCACATGCCAAAGCAGCCTCGCATCCCGCGTGACCTGCACCTATTACACATACATCGGTTTCAATTGTAAGATTATTCTTATTGTTTTCCATTTTGTTCTTTATTTCTTTATTTAAATTCTTTTAAAAGTAAAAGTCTGTTTTCCTGATCTTCAAATACTGAATATCCGTTTCTTTCATAAAACTTAAAAGCTCTCTCATTTGACTTTTCAACATGCAGTAAACTTGCGGGAATGTTTAGTGATCTTCCGTACTTTTCAGCTTCTTTTAAAAGTGCGTTTCCGATACCTTTTCCTCTGCAATCTGTCGAAACACTGAAGTCATCCAGATATAGATAATCTCTGTCTTCGCGATGAACTTCCACGGAAAGAAAACCGATCACTTCATTGTCAGATTCGGCCACAAAGATAACGTTTTCATTGTCTTCAAAATAATGATCAAGGTCACCTTCTTCGTAGCCTTTTACGTCTCTTGTATTGTAAATTGTCTGAAGCATTTCAATGAACAATTCACCTATTCTTTTTTCATCGTTTCTGTCTGCTTTTCTTATTGTATATTCCATTGATTATTTTCCCATACAGAATTCAGAGAAGATTTTATCTACAAGATCGTCACTGACTTCTTCACCTATTATCTCACCGAGTGCGGCATAAGCACTCATTAAGTCTATTGAAAGAAAGTCTTCAGGCATTGAGTTTTCAATGGATTCCGTAACTTTTTTAAGACTGTCACTCGCAATAACAAGATCGTTTTTCTGTCTCAGATTTGAAACCATTACTTCATCATTAAATGAGATCTCTCCGGCAAAGAACATGTCCTTTATCGCGTTGAACAATTCTTCTTTCCCTTCACCTGTTTTTGCACTGGTATAAAGGAATACAGGTCTTGTCGTGCTTCCTTCAAAATGTGCATTAAGTTCCTGTTTTGTTGTCTCTCTCTGAAGATCCGATTTGTTCAAAAGACATATCGATTTTTTACCGTTGATCAAAGCGATTATCTGATCGTCAAAAAGATCTGTTTCCGTTGAAGAATCCGCAACATATAAAACAAGGTCGGCTTTTTCGATCGCGGATTTTGCTCTCTCTATACCTATCTTTTCAACCACATCATCACTCTCATGGATCCCTGCGGTATCGATTAAGTTAAGAGTGATCCCGCCTATATCATAAGACTCTTCAAGAGTATCTCTTGTAGTACCTTCTATCTCTGTAACGATCGCTCTTTCTTCATTTAAGATCATATTAAGGATGGAAGATTTTCCTGCATTGGGTTTTCCTACTATCGCGGTATGGATACCCTCTTTTAAGATCTTTCCGTTATCATAGGATTTGATCAAATGATCTATCTTATCCTGTATATCATTTATCTTTCCTGAAAGTTCTTCTTCAAATCCGTCAAGTGACATATGCTCGGGATCATCCAAAGCAGCTTCAATTTTAGCTATATAATAAAGAATTTCTTCTCTTAATTTCCTGATCAGTTCATACATCTTTCCGTTTAACATCGAAACGGAATTTTTTCTTGCCATTTCACTTTTGGAAGAGATGAGATCCATTACCGCTTCCGCACTTGTAAGATCGATCCTTCCGTTTAAAAATGCCCTCTTTGTAAACTCTCCGGGCTCTGACGGTCTGCAGCCGTTATCAATAAGCAGATTAAAAACTTTCCTTAATACAAGGATTCCGCCATGACAGTCTATCTCAACCACATCTTCCATCGTGTATGACCTCGGAGCCTTCATAAGCATCACAAGAACTTCATCCACGATCTCATCACCGTCAACAATATGACCGTAATGAATCGTATGCGAATCAGAATCCTTAAGTGTCTTCTTATCCGCACCCTTGAAAATCTTATCTGAAATTGTGATCGCATCTTCTCCGGAAACTCTGATAATACCGATTCCCGAAGGTGATAATGCCGTACAAATAGCTGCAATCGTATCCATATCTACACCTCATCAGTCAGCTTCGCTGACAGCTTGTCTCGCCTTCCGGCTCGGTCGGCTCACAAGCATGTCGTCCCCTGGACGACGTTCGCCCTCAAGGGGAAGCCATTAAGAAAACAAAAGGCTGCCTTTCAGCAGCCTTAGTCCTTATTTCTTTAAGGTAATTACGACCTTGCGGTAAGGCTCTTCTCCTTCGGAATGAGTAGTTACATAAGAATCATTCTGAAGTGCCGAATGAATTACTCTTCTCTCATAAGGATTCATGGGTTCAAGAGTAACGCTTCTTCTTGTTCTCTTAACTTTGAATGCCATGTTCTTTGCGAGGTTTTCGAGAGTTTTGTTTCTTCTCTCTCTGTAGTTTTCGGTATCGACTTTAACTCTGATGTATTCTTTTGTTCCTTTGTTAACTACGAGTGATACAAGGTACTGAAGTGAATCGAGTGTCTGTCCTCTCTTACCGATAAGAACACCCATATCCTCACCTGAGATCTCGATGTTTAAGCAGTTTTCTTCGGAATCATATTTAGCCTTAACTTCGTTCTCGATCTCCATCTTGGAAAGAACGTCTTTTAAGAAATCAGTAGCTTTCTTTTCTACTTCTTTTGCATCAACGTTGATCTCACGTTTCTTTGCAGGCTCTTCTTTCTTAACTTCGGCTTTTTCTTCCTTCTTTACTTCTTTTTTGTTATCTTTGAATTCTTTCTTTTCTTTCTTGAATTCTTTTTTGGCTTCTTTCTTTTCTTCTTCCTGAGTGAATACGGCCTTAGCTTCTTCCATCTCTTCACTCTTAGCTCTTGCCTTGATAACAGCGGGCTTTGAACCGATTCCTAAAAATCCTGTTGAACCCTCTTCTATTACTTCATATTCAAGTGAACTGCTTGTTACAACAAAATGTGTGCATGCTTCCGTAATCGCATCCTGTACGGTCTTTGCACTGAATTCCATATATTCCATGATTATCTATAACCCTCCGATTACTTGTTATTCTTTTCGTTAAAATCTTTAACCATTCTTGCCTTTGCCGCAATGCTTCCCGATGAAGAGATCTTATCGTTCTTTGCATTGTTTACGGGCTTTGCGGGAGTATTGCTCTTTGCAGAAGCATTGTTGTTGTTTCTTGCGTAGGGATTAACATACTTTGTATTGCTCTTTGCTTTGTTGTTGATTCCCTGAGCGAGAACTCCTTTTTTCTTAAGCTTTTCTTCGTACTTGGCTGTGTTCTTTTCGATGACTTTATCAACATCCATCTTGTCGATGTACTTGTTGATCGCGATCTGCTGAACACTACGTACTACTGCACCGACGATCCAGTAGATACCCATACCTGCGGGAAGAGAGAAACAGAAAACTGCTGACATGATCGGCATGAATGTGTTCATCATCTTCATTGAAGACATCATGGGGTTTTCTTCCTGGCCGGGAGTCTGCTGATTCTGAGCAGTAGGTGCAAGTTTGATACCGATCCACTGTGTAAGTGCTGCAAGAAGAGGTATCATTACAGCTACAAGAACTACAAGAATCCAACCTTCGGGTTTTTCTGCCCAGTAACTCTTGATGGTATCAAGGGGAGAATATCCGATATTGATACCGAGGAATGAATTATATTTTTCCAATGCTGCATTGGTGTTATGAACAAGTGTCGAAAAATCGGGGAACTGTGTTGCCAAAGCTGTCCAGTCCTTTGAACTTGCTCTGTTTAATACATCGATAAATGTATTTCTTGTTGTTTCGATATTTGCTGCAGCATCGGGACTGCTTATAAGATTAGCAGTGATATTGTCGATCGAGATCGTACTAGTATTTAAAAATTCAGGTTTAAACTGCTTTTTGTATGCTGCTGCGGATGAAAGTGTCTGGATAAATGTTGCCGAATTCTTGAAAGTATTGGCATCTGTCATTACACCGCCGTCAATACCCATCATGGCATTAACAAGTCCCATGAATTCGTTCTTTACCATGGGAACATATGCGGGAATGGCATAGATAACACGGTAAAGTGCAAACAAGATAGGCATCTGGATAAGTAACTGTACGCAGCTGCCGGAAGGTGATACTCCGTATTTTGCGTAAACGGCACTTGTTTCCTGCTGCATCTGCTGCATAAGATCAGGATCTTTTGTACCTTTATACTTAGCCTGAATTGCCTGGATCTCAGGATTCATGATCGCAGACATCTTTGAGAATTTCTGCTGTTTGATTGTTAAGGGTAACATTAAAAGATAGATGATAACTGTGAAGATAATGATCGCAACACCGATATTGGGTGTTCCTCCATATAAGGAAGCGATCTTATCAAGAACAAAAAAGATTCCTTCCATTAATTTACCGAGAACCCAGGCAACCTGGCCGATAATTAATGTAGAATTTTTAGTCAATAATAATTCGTACAATTCTGCCTCCTGTTACGGTACAGGATCATAACCGCCTTTCGAAAATGGATTACATCTTAAGATTCTCCAGGCAGCCAAAAAACCGCCTTTTATCGCTCCGTACTTCTGAATCGCTTCAAGGCCATACTGGCTGCAGCACGGATAATAAGGGCAGCGTGTAGATTTTAAAGGTGATAAATATTTCTGATATAACTTTATGATAAATATAAATATTTGTTTCATTAATTAGATCTATATGTATATAAATTACCTTTATTTACCAACTAGTGTACCGTTTAATTTAAATAAATGTAATAATGCGCTCTCAATACCTGCATAGTCACAGGCGTCAGATCCTTTACGCGCGATGACTACAATGTCTAAACCACTATTAAACATTTTTTCGTGTAGTCTGTAACTTTCTTTTACAAGTCTTTTTATTCTGTGTCTTACGACACTGTTTCCTACTTTTTTACTAACCGATATTCCAAGTCTGTTTCTGTCCGTATTGTTTTTCAACGTATATATTACCAAATATTTGTTAGCATATGATCTGCCGGACTTATAAACATTCCCAAAATCCTGGTTACTTTTTAAAGAATCAGTAAATATCATATTTTCTTCTTAGCGAAAAAAAGGCCACATATAATGCGGCCTGTCTATCTCAACTATGCGGATAAAACTTTTCTTCCCTTAGCTCTTCTAGCCTGTAATACTTTTCTTCCGCCGGGAGTACTCATTCTTGCTCTGAAGCCGTGAACTTTAGATCTTTGTCTCTTCTTAGGCTGAAATGTCATTTTCATAAAAGCATACCTCCATTTCCTATACGTCGAAAACATCATAAATTATATAGGAAGAAAAATTTCAAGTCAAGAAAAAAAAACTCTTTATATATAGGAAAAAACTGAATTTTTTTAATTATGCAACATATAGAAATATATATTTAATATACAACTAGATATGGAAAATCCGAAAATTTCCAGTTAAAATAATGAATTTACATAAAAATATCAACTAATTGTGGATAAATTGTTGATAACTTTATTTTTTAAGTTTATTCATCGTTTTTTACCTGTTTATTAAAAAATCCAAAGTTTATTCTTTCCCATAAAACCGATATTTTTCATGTTAGTTATTTTTAATAACAAATTTTGCCTTTATAAGTATCATAACTTAACAAAAAGTTAACATAAGGAATTAAGCAAATCTAACCTATTTTTGTCCTTAAAAATTTGATTTTATGGAACAAATTAAATATAATAGAATGAGTGAAGGAGGCTTAATTATGAAACCGGTACAAGAGAAATGGGATATTATCAAGAAATCGGTTGTAAGCGATTACGGAATATCCCCTATAGCTGTAAAGATCTGGATCGATCCGATGGAATATTACAGTGAAACCAATGATACCGTAACCATAATGTTACCCAACGATAAAGCCAATGTCATTGATCTTATTACAGATAAATACAAAGACATCTTTATAATTGCCATTTCCGAGACTTTAAACAACGAATATGACGTAAGTTTTATAGTTAATGAAGAAAAACCTCAGGAAGTAAGCAATAATCAGAACAATATTCCCGAAAAAGAATCTTCAAATACAAGTTTAATAAAGAAATATACTTTTGATAATTTCGTTACCGGCAATAACTCTTTTGCCGTAAGCGCATGTCTTGCTGTGGCCGAAACTGCAGGTACGGATAATAATACCTACAATCCTCTATATATTTACGGAGGCTCCGGACTCGGTAAAACTCATTTAATGCATGCGATCGGTAATTATATAAATGAAAACAATCCTTCATTAAAGATCCTCTATGTTAACAGTGAGAATTTTACCAATGAAGTTATCAAGTCCATCAGAAGCGGTAAAAAGGATAATACCGAATCCATGACCGTTTTAAGGGAAAAATACAGAAATATCGATGTTCTTTTAATAGATGATATTCAGTTTATTATAGGAAAAGATGCAACCCAGGAAGAATTTTTCCATACTTTCAATTCTTTATATGAAAACGGAAAATCAATAATAATTTCTTCCGATAAACATCCCAAATATATGGAAATCCTTGATGAAAGATATTTAACGAGATTCCAGATGGGACTTCAGGTTGATGTTCAGCCGCCTAACTATGAAACAAGAAAAGCTATCCTTGATCAGTTAAACCAGAAACACGGAAATAAGATAAATGATGATATTTTAATTTATATTACCGAGAATATAAGTTCAAATATAAGAGAACTTGAAGGAGCTTACAATAAACTTATCGCTTTATCCAGGATCTCTTCTGATGTTATAACTCTGGAAATGGCTAAAAACAGCTTAAAAGATATCATTAATCCCAATAAGACCAAAGTTATCAACATCGATATCATTATGGATGAAGTTTCAAAACATTATAATGTTTCAATAAATGATATTTTATCCACAAAAAGAAATAAGGATATTGCTGTTCCCAGACAGATAATCATGTATCTTTGCGATAAACTTACCGAAGATACAAAGAGTAATATAGGAAGTAAACTTAACAGAGATCATTCAACTGTTATTTCCGGTATTAATAAAGTAAGAGAAATGATAGAAAACGATCCTTCTTTTGAAAAAAATATCGACTCTTTAATAAAAACTATCACCTCTTTATAAACACAGTTTTGAATAGAAAAAACCTTTATTTTATGGTATAATTAATAAGTTATCAACATATCAACAGCTACTATTATTATTTTTATTAAAATATATAAAATTATTTATTTAAGGAGACCGGAAAATGCGAATTTCCATCGATAAGGAAAAATTTATCAATTCTGTATCAATAGTAGGAAAAGCTATATCTAATAAACCTAATTTAAATACAAGCGGATGTATTCTTATTGATGCAACCAAAGGTTATATAAGACTTCTTGCCAATAATGAAGATATGGCGATCCAGGGAATAGTTGAAGGTGAGATAATTGAGGAAGGTATGGTTGGTGTAGATGCAAGACAGCTTACCGATCTTATCAGAAAGATCCCTGATGGAAACATCAATGTATTTTACAATGAAAAAGAAGATGAAGATGCTATAAATGTTCTTATTGAAAGCAATAATATAAAAGCTTCCATTCCCGGAAAGATGGGATATTTATTCAGTGATCTTCCTGAGATCGAAAGAGATACAAAACTTGAAATAAGTCAGTATGCTTTAAAAGATATAATAAGAAGAACTATTTTCTGTACATCTTTAAATTCTGTTAATAAGATCCTTGAAGGTGAATTATTTGTTATTAAAGACGGTATCTTAAGAGTTGAAGCTGTTGAACAGAGCCGTGTTGCAATAAGACAGATTGAGATCAACAATAATGAGATCAATGAAAGAGTTATCATAAAAGGTACCAGTCTTAATGAACTTATCAAAATAATATCTGATGATACAGATGCCATGATCGATATGTATTTTATGAATGATAATGTTGTATTTGAATTTGATCAGAACATTATCGTTATGAGACTTATCGAAGGTAATTTCTTTGATTCTTCAAATCTTAAATATAAAGATTACATTACAAAAGTAGATATCAATAAAAAGAGTTTATATGAATGTCTGGACAGAACAACTCTTTTTGCAAAAGACGGAGATAAAAAATCGGTTAAATTTACGATTTCAAACAATAATTTAAATGTAAGTGTTATTTCCCAGATCGGAAGTATCAATGAAAACATCGAGATTTCAAAAGAAGGCGATGATATTGAGATTAACTTCAATCCCAAGTTATTTATAGATGCATTAAAAGCAATAGATGATGAAAATGTATCTATTTATCTTCTTGGAAAGAAATTCCCCTGCTTTATCAGAAAAGAAGATGTTTATAACTACGTTGTTCTTCCTATTTTGGGATAATTTTAAGAATATTTATTTAGAAAAAAATGGATTTTTATTTAAAAGACGATTTTATTAAATTAGGCCAGCTTTTAAAAGCTGCATCTCTGGTTGAAAACGGAGCCGATGCAAAATTTGAAATTCAGGAAGGAAAAGTAAAAGTCAACGGCGAAGTCGAATATCAGAGAGGAAAAAAATTATATAAAGGCGACAAAGTCTTTTATAACGGTACTGAAGTTATTATTAATAAAATATAACTTTTGGATATTTTTAAGAAAAGTTGAAACAAGATGATCATAAAATCACTGGAACTGGAAAATTACAGAAATTATAAAAATCTTTGTATCGAATTTGATGAAGGTACAAATATTTTAACCGGTGAAAATGCTCAGGGAAAAACAAATATCCTGGAAGCGATTTATTTGAGTTCAACAACAAAATCTCATAAAGGCAGTAAAGACAGTGAGATTATAAATTTCGAAAGTGACGAAGGTCATTTAAGAACAAAAATAAATAAAAAAGAAGAAGAAATCAGAATAGATATACACTTAAGAAAATCAAAATCCAAGATCATAGCTCTTAATCTTGAAAAACTTAAAAAAACTTCTGAATTGATAGGTATTCTTAATGTAGTTTTATTTTCTCCTGAAGATCTTAATATTATAAAAGGCGGTCCTTCTTACAGAAGATCTTTTATAGATATGCAGATTTGCAGACTTGATTCTTCTTATGTTTTCAATTTAAGCAATTACAACAAGATCATAGATCAGAGAAATAAACTTTTAAAAGACATTTATTTCGAACCTGCTTTAAAAGAAACTCTTTTTATCTGGGATTCGCAGCTTCAGAGTTACGGAAGCCAGGTTATAAAAAAGAGAAAAGAATTTGTTGATGAATTAAACGTCATTGTTAAAGAGATACATTACAAACTTACCGGACAAAAGGAATTTCTTGATATAAGATATGAGCCCGATACTCCGGAAGATAAGATAGAAAGTACTCTTAAACAGAATGCCGAAAGAGATTTAAAGAGTAAAATGACATCATGTGGTCCTCACAGAGACGATTATGTAATAAACATAAACGGAATAGATGCCAGAAAATACGGATCTCAGGGTCAGCAGAGAACAGCAGCTTTATCATTAAAACTTGCTGAGATCGAGATAATCAAAAGAAATACAAACGATAATCCTATATTTTTGCTCGATGATGTTTTATCGGAACTTGATTCAAACAGACAGAACATGCTTCTTGAAAGCATAAGCAATATACAGACTATCATTACATGTACCGGACTTGATGATTTTGTAAACGAAAGATTCAAGATAGACAGAGTATTTGATGTACATGACGGAATAGTTGAAGTAGTGGGATAATAAATAATAATTTTTAATTATTACAGAGGTATATATGGAAAACAAAAACAAAGAACAGGAATACGGTGCGGATCAGATTCAGGTACTTGAAGGTTTGCAGGCAGTAAGAAAAAGACCAGGTATGTACATCGGAAGTACATCAATAAGAGGTCTTCATCATCTTGTATATGAAATCGTGGATAACTCTGTAGACGAAGCTCTTGCAGGTTATTGTAAAAATATCACGATCACATTGAACAGTGACAATTCCGTTACTGTAGAAGATGACGGAAGAGGTATTCCCGTAGGTATTAACCATAAAACCGGTGTTTCGGCTGTTGAACTTGTATTTACAAAACTTCATGCCGGCGGAAAATTCGGCGGTGGAGGATACAAAGTATCCGGCGGTCTTCACGGTGTTGGTGCTTCGGTTGTTAATGCTTTATCAAGATGGCTCGAAGTTGAGATATGCAGAGAAGGACAGATCTATTTCCAGAAGTACGAAGACGGCGGTAAAAATGCCGGTGAATTAAAAGTTCTCGGAAAATGTGATGAATCAAAAACCGGTACAAAGGTTACATTCCTTCCCGATGACAGGATCTTTGATGAAACCGTCTTTGATTTTGATACATTAAAGAACAGATTCAGAGAAACAGCATTCCTTACAAAAGGCTTAAAGATCGTACTTATCGACAACAGATGTGAGGAAGCAAAGGAAAGAACCTTCCATTACGAAGGCGGTATCAAAGAATTTGTTTCTTACTTAAACAGAGGAAACACACCTCTTTACAACGATATCCTTTATTTCGAAGGAACAAAGAACAATATCCAGGTTGAAGTAGCAGTTCAGCATAACGACGGATTCAACGAAAGCGTTTACAGCTTCGTTAACAATATCAATACTCCCGAAGGCGGTATGCATTTAACAGGTTTCAGAAATGCGATCACCAAGACTTTCAACGATTATGCAAGATCCAATAAGATCTTAAAGGATTCCGATCCCAACCTTTCGGGTGAAGACATAAGAGAAGGTCTGACCGCCATCATTTCGGTTCGTATCGAAGAGCCTCAGTTCGAAGGTCAGACAAAACAGAAGCTCGGAAATGCTGAAGCAAGAGTAGCAGTTGACAGCGTAGTAAGTGAACAGCTCACATATTATCTTGAACAGAATCCTACGATTGCAAAGATAATCTGTGAAAAATCATTGCTTGCACAGAGAGCAAGAGATGCAGCAAGAAAAGCCAGAGATATGGCAAGAAGAAAGACTGCTCTTGAGGGAATGGCTTTACCCGGAAAACTTGCTGACTGTTCGGATAAAGATCCCAAGAAGTGTGAGATCTACATAGTCGAGGGAGATTCCGCGGGCGGATCCGCAAAGACTGCCAGAGACAGAGCAACTCAGGCTATCCTTCCTCTTAGAGGTAAGATCCTTAACGTAGAAAAAGCAAGACTTGATAAGATTTATGCAAATGCCGAGATCAAGGCAATGATCACTGCTTTCGGTACAGGTATCCATGATGATTTCGATATTTCCAAATTAAGATATCACAAGATCATCCTTATGACCGATGCCGATGTCGACGGTGCTCACATCTCGACTCTGCTTTTAACATTTATCTACAGATTTATGCCCGAACTTATCAAAGAAGGTCATGTATATCTTGCAACACCTCCTCTTTATAAGCTCGAGAAGAACAAGAAAGTATGGTATGCATATTCGGATGAAGAATTGAACAGCATACTTGAAGAAGTCGGAAGAGATCAGAACAACAAGATCCAGCGTTACAAAGGTCTTGGTGAAATGGATGCAGATCAGCTTTGGGAAACAACAATGGATCCCGAGCACAGAATCCTTAAGAGAGTTACGATGGAAGGCGAAGTTGAGTCAGAAACAGATCTTACATTCACCGTACTTATGGGTGACAAGGTAGAACCCAGACGTGAATTCATCGAAGAAAACGCCAAGTTTGTTAAGAATCTCGATATTTAATAGATGAAAATTATTCTTTTTCTGTTATTTGCGTTCTGGCTTTGGGCTCTTATATTGAGCATAGCCGACAAGAATAAAAAACAAACGATAAAATTACTGATAATATTCGGAATAGTCGTTTTGGTTTTTGGATCGCTGGGAACTATACTGTTTATCCAGATATCCAGATTTTTGAAGAATTAATTATTTATGATGAAGTGTTAACAACACGGAGGCAAAATGGAAGATACAATATTTGACAAAATTGAAGAAGTTGACCTTAAAAAGACGATGGAAGACTGCTATATCGATTATGCGATGAGCGTAATCGCTGCGCGTGCGCTTCCCGATGTCAGAGACGGTCTTAAGCCTGTTCAGAGAAGAGTTCTTTACTCAATGGTAGAACTCAACAACGGACCGGATAAGCCTCATCGTAAGTCGGCCCGTATCGTCGGTGATACAATGGGTAAATATCACCCTCACGGCGACTCGTCGATCTACGGCGCTTTGGTAAACATGGCTCAGGACTGGTCAATGAGAGCACCTTTGGTAGACGGACACGGAAACTTCGGTTCGGTCGACGGCGACGGTGCAGCTGCGATGCGTTATACGGAAGCAAGACTTTCCAAGATCTCGATGGAACTTCTTGCGGATATCTATAAAGATACGGTTGATTTCGTTCCCAACTTTGATGAGACCGAAAAAGAACCTACCGTTCTTCCTTCCAGATATCCCAACCTTCTTGTAAACGGAACAACAGGTATCGCCGTAGGTATGGCTACCAATATTCCTCCTCACAACCTTCGTGAGACTGTCGATGCCGTTGTAAAGATCATCGACAACCAGGTTGAAGAAGACAGAAAGACCGATATCGATGAGATCATAGATATAATCAAAGGACCGGACTTCCCTACGGGAGCAATGATCCTTGGTACAAGAGGTATCGAAGAAGCATACAGAACAGGCCGCGGAAAGATCAGAGTTCGTGCCGTAACTGATATCGAAGCTCTTCCCAACGGAAAGAACAGGATCATCGTTACCGAACTTCCTTACATGGTAAATAAAGCAAGACTTATCGAAAAGATAGCCGAGCTTGTAAAAGATAAAAAACTCGACGGTATCACGGATCTTCGCGATGAGACAAACCGTGAAGGTATGAGAGTTGTAATAGAACTCAGAAAAGATGTTAACCCCAACATCATGCTTAACAATCTTTTCAAGCATACACAGCTCCAGGATACTTTCGGTGTTATCATGCTTGCTCTTGTTAACAACGAGCCCAAGGTTCTTAATATCCTTGAAATGCTTGAGCATTACCTCGATCATCAGAAGGAAGTTGTTACAAGAAGAACAAAATACGATCTTAACAAAGCCGAAGAAAGAGATCACATTTTACAGGGTCTCCTTATCGCACTCGATAATATCGACGAAGTGATCAATATCATCAGATCCAGTGCAAATACTCAGGAAGCAAAGCAGAGACTGATCGAGAGATTCGAACTTTCCGATGCACAGTCCCAGGCTATCGTCGATATGAGACTTAAGACTCTTACCGGATTGGAAAGAGAAAAGCTTGAGAACGAGCATAAGGAATTACTC
>CADARM010000002.1 GCA_902790275.1 uncultured Lachnospiraceae bacterium | reverse complement strand
ATCGTCCAGAGCGCCATCGCGGAAGCAAACATGATGAAAAAACTTGATCATCCCTGCCTTCCGAGAATAGTCGACATCATCAATCGTGATAATGTTATTTATGTAGTAATGGACTACATTGAAGGTGAACCGTTAAGCAAAGTTCTTCAGGAGGATGGTGCCCAGCCTCAGGAAGTAGTCCTTGAATGGGCAGAAAGTCTGTGCGGCGTTCTTGAATATCTCCACAGTCAGAATCCGCCCATTATCTACAGAGATATGAAGCCTGCCAATGTCATGCTTCAGCCTAACGGAAACGTTAAGCTTATTGACTTTGGTATTGCACGTGAATACAAGGAGCAGAATCTCGAGGATACGGTATCGCTCGGTACCAAAGGATACGCCGCCCCCGAACAGTTCGGTGGCAGAGGTCAGACAGATGCAAGGACCGACATATACTGCCTTGGCGTAACACTTTACCATTTGTTAACAGGCCAGAATCCCTGCGATCCGCCCTACGAGCTTTATCCGATAAGACAGTATAATCCTAATCTCTCCGCAGGTCTTGAGAACATCATCATTAAATGTACTCAGTTAAATCCCGCTGACAGATTCGATTCATGTGCCGAACTTTTGTATGCTTTAAGACACCTTGATGAATCGGATGAAGGATACAGAAAAAAACAAAAAAGAAAGATCGGGTTCGTTGCGGGTATGTTTGCCGCATCGGCAGTCTTCTTGGCAGGTGGATTTGTTTTTAATTATTTAAAAACCGAAACCAATAATTCCAACTACGATAATTTTATGGCAGTAGCTCAGACTTCCGTTGTTGATGAAGAGAAGGTTGAGAATTATGTAAGAGCCATCGAAATAAAACCCGATTCGGTTGACCCCTATATAGGTATAGTGGATACATATAAGAGCGATGCTTCTTTTACGATAGAAGAAGAAAACAGCTTAAAGAAGATCATCAATCCTAATCTGCTTTTATTAAGAGAAAGCGAAGGGTATGATGAGCTGGCTTACGAGATAGGAAAAACATACTGGTATTATTACGAATACGGCAAGACGGAAAATGACGATAATCAGATTACCAGAATGACAAGTTCTATCCAGTGGTTCCACGATGCAGTTAAGTATGGAACTCCCGGAAGCGATAATTACCAGCTTGCAAATACATATGAGCAGATCGGAACCTTTTATAAAGAGATAACGGTAAGAGTCAACGAGGCATCCGATAAGGGAATGTATATCGAGTACTTTAACAGCTTATCTGCGCTCCTTTCCGGAATGGGGGATGAGCAGAGTGAAATGCTCAAACTTGAGGTCTGCAAGCTTTGTATGAACTCGCTTGAAACGTATGCGTATAAGATCGGCACAGACGGCGTTAGCAAAGAGAGCCAGACACAGATGCTTGACAGCATAGTTTCGATGGTTGAGGGAATGGAAACATCTTCCGACAAGACCAACGAAATGAAAGAAGAAATCCTTAAAAGAACCGAGTCGGCAAGAGACTCGATAGAAAAGGCGTATTAGGAAAATGAATGCGACAACATACAATATACTGATGATCGTGTCGTTTGCTTTAAGCGGTGCATTCCTGATCGTTGCGGTGATCCTGTTTTTTAAACTGAAGATCAAATCGGCTATAGATGAACTTTCCGGAAAGAAATCAAGGAAACAGGTAGCCGAGATCCAGAAGGAAAACGCTTCGACGAAGAGCAGGGGATATGTTCCCGGGATCTTTAAAGACAGAAACGACAGAACAACAAGTTCATTATCGGACGGAGGCAGCAGGAAACTCAAGCGCGGAACCTCAAAATTATCCAAAGAGGATACGATGGAAAAACTCGACGAGATCGTGGATAATTCGGGAGGAACGGTGGTATTAAGCGAGCCTTCAGGCGAACCCGGATGGGACGAAGGAACTTCGGTACTCGGAGTGGGACAGGATTTTGAAGGAACCACGCTTTTATCCGAAGAAGATGAAGGAACGACACTTCTTAATGAAGAAACAAATGCCAATGATAACAGAAAGAAATGTACTGTTATCAGGGAAATTATAGTAAATGAATCTGAGGACTGTTTAACTGTTGTGTGACATGCGAGGGGTAAAAAAAGAGATGAAAAACACTAAGTCTAATCAAAGAACAGCTATTTATGTATTACTTGCACTTTTAGTTTTTGCAGGGGTTTTATTGTTTGCAAAAAGAGCTTTTGCGGAAGGTGAAAAAATAACCTGGGATGGTATTACCAATGATACTGTAATAGTTTATACAGCCGATGGGGATTCATATCCGATATCCGGTACCGCCACTGATGATGTTCTTGATATTACGATGTATTATGTGAATCCTCAATATGGAGGACAACCAATAGTTACATGGGACTTTAGCGGTAAACCTAATAAATTATTTAATTTTACTGTTGATTTAGATGCACTTAACCTGAGTACCGGCACCAAAACTGTATATTTTAATGTTCACTATTTGGATTATTTTAACAGTCCTCAATATATATCTTGTACTTTAGGATTTACCAAGGCTGATTCCAGTATCGTAATGACTAACAATGTTGAGAAATTTTTCTATGATGGTACAAGTTTCTCGGTATCCGGAAATATTAACTACAATGATGGTGCGGAAGTAGTTGTTTGTAGTGAAGATACCTCAAAAAATAAAGGGGACAGCTTTGATACGGATGCTACAGGCAATATAAACGGAACAGATGATTCTTTTACAGTTACTGTACCCGGTAATATTTCTTTTCCGGATGTTGCCAAGAAGATCATAAAATTACGTGAGATTCCTGAATTACATATTGGTAACTCTGAAGAAGAGATAGATTTATCAAGCAGTTCGAGCAAAGATATTACATTCGGAGTAACCGGATACAAAACCGGGGTTCAAGTTGGTTATACCACCAATGATTATGACTTAGATACTGTATCTTCTGATACGGTGATCGGTTCTTTAAATGGGATAAGAGGAATTAACGATAATCAATACAATTCAACTGTTACAATTTCTTTAGACGAGTTAACGACAACCGGAACTACGGTATATATATATTTATACAAGGGTTCAGATATCTTTGATGTTGAATCAATTACTGTAAAGAGAGCAGCTTTGGACATAGATTCTTCTTCATTTAAGCTTGTAGATTCTTACGGAAGAGATACAAATGTTATCTACATGAAAGTTGACGAAAACAGCGTTGGTGCTACTTTCAGAATGGATAATATGGATTATTACTCAAATGGCTGGAATTCTTCCAATCCGTATAGTGTGGTTATCGTGGATATAACAAACAATGGTTATAACGTTATTAAACAGACTGATACGAGATGGACCAGAGAATCAGCTCAAAACAAATACAATTACAGTAAGACGGAAACAATAAACAGATCAGGCTCATTACCCAGAGTATATGAAGCTTATCTTAAATGCAATGATGTTAAGATTGACAAGAGTATCACTTTCACTGTTAAGGATGAGATTCCTGAATTAAACTGGCAGGACAACAGAATAACTGATACAATTCCGCTTCCTATTTACGAAGATACAATTGATGCGGTTGTATCCGGAAAGAAAGATGGCGATGTTGTTGCTTGGACTACTCAGACTATAGCTGAAGCAGATCTTGTTGCTTGGGCAGAAGATGAAGGTACCAAGAAATATACTGTGGCTGACGATAATTCAGTCAGCTTCAATGTCAGTGAATTACCATTGACCGACAGCGATTGCTTTTTCTATATCATAAGAAGTGACGGTACCGATACAGAAGTAATATCTCTTGGCAATTACCCTATCCGTTATAAAGCAATAACTCATAATTTCGGACTTTTATATTATTCATTGCCTTATGATAACAGAATATACAATATTTCCAATACAAACTATTACTTTGTAGGAGCACTGCAGGATAGCCAGGCTCATAAGATTTTTGGTTATTATGAGGGCGGTTTGGCTAGCGATGAACTGGCTTGGACCGATTCAGAGATAGATGATGCCGGATTGCAGGAATGGGATGCAAATGAGGCTATCAATGTTATAGGAAAGAATTATTCGAACAACAGATATCAAACAGAGCATATTCAGAGATACTACACATATGAAATTAATGTTGATGAAATTTCTCTTGTAGGAGAGACTCCCAAAACCATTCAGATTTTCTTAAGAAGAAATATAGGTGGCGGAAATTACAGCTTTACGAAGTTAGGGGAAGTGATCTTACAGAAAGCACATGCACCTGAGTTGACTTCGGTGACTTCCAAGACAAATTATTACTTTGATAATACAGAGAATTCGATCAAGGACATCTTTATTTCATTAACAGCCAATGATATTGATACCGGTGTAAAAGAAATCGAAATTTCTTACAGAAAGGATAATCAGACACTTACCGAGAAATTATACTATGTTGATGACAACAACAAATATGCTCCCAACCAGAGCGTAAAAATAGATAAAACATTAACGGGTATCAAGAATACTGATGATAAGTATATCAATATAACCGTAAGGAATTTTAGCGGAAGAGAGACAGTATATACGGGGCTCTTTGCGAACAAGCCTGATTTAACTGTTAAGCCTGTCAGAGAACTGGAAAACTTCGGCCAGAAGGATTATTACACATCCGATACAAGAAACGAAAGTTTTGAGATCGTGGCTAAAAAGAATGAAATGACTTCATCGGATGATGACGAGTCTGAAATGGCAACTCTGATAGTTGAAGTAAACGGAACAGAAATCCTTAACAGAGATTACACTGATAAGAATCTTTCGGAAGTTAAAGAAACTATCAATATTTCAAATTCGCTTATCAAGGATGCTGCGGACGGTAAATACAATATCCACATCAAAGCAACAAATAAGCAGAAAAATATTGCAGAAAACAATCTGGTATTGGAAGTCGATGACAACAAACCGAAGATCACCGGATTTGTTGTAAACGGAAAAGAGATGTCTTCCGAAGGCGATACCGGCAAATATACTTATATAACCAGCCAGAAGATCGAAGCTGAGATCAAAGCAAGTGATACCGGTTCAGGCGGACTTAAGGATATTAAGTATTACTGGGAAGAAACAAGCGGAAACAAGTCTCAGGAAACCACTCAGGCATTTGAAGATCATCCCGAGAATGCAAGCACCAAGGCTACCAAAGATTCTTCGTTCAAAGGATTTTTATATGCAAGTGCTGAAGATACTGTTGGCAATAAGCCTGAAAATTATGCTACTTTCGGTGGTGTAATTATTGAAACGGGTGATAAGCACAATGCCGACAATCACATTGATATCGGCGTTCCCGACAGTGGTTCAAAGGATAGAAAGGGTAATCCTCTTTACAGCGGTGCAACTACGTTTTCGATCAAGGTTTATGATAATTTCTCCGGAATCAAATCCGTTGAATGGAGAGTATCGGCACCTAACGATAAATCGATAAACGGATCAGGTTCATTGAATATCAACGAAGGAAATCTCAGTGACGGAACTTGGAGTAAAAACGGAGCCGAAAAGAACATCGTTACTGCAGTATCCAAGAATATTTCAGTAGACGGAAACAGTGATGACTGTGTTCTTTATGTAAGAATGGTCGACAATGCCGGAAACGCATCTGAAAAGAGCATTTCATTCAGCATTGATAAAGTTAAACCCACCATCAGTGTTACATACGGCAACCAGACAGGTGATCCTGACTTTAAGGATTATTTTGCTGACAACAGAACAGCAACTATCGTAGTTAAAGAACGTAACTTTAACCAGGATTCCGCAAATGCCATTATTTCCAACTCGACAGGAAATAAAGGAACTCTTTCCGGATGGACAGAAAAGAGAGACGACGCAAATCCTGATAACAGCACATATACCGCAACTGTTACATTTGATAAGGATGACAGATACAATCTTACATTCCAGTGTTCGGACCGTGCAGGCAATGCAGCTGATGCCGTAACAACTCAGGAGTTCGTTATCGATAAGACAGTTCCTGTAGTTACGGTAACTTTCGATAACGCAAACGGAGTAAACGGATACTATGCAAATGCAAGAACGGCAACGATTTCAGTAAAGGATGTTAACTTTGATGCGGGAAGAGTGTCGATCACAGGTGTGAACGGTCAGTCTTATACATTGTCTAACTGGACCAGAAAAGACAATACATTCTCGGCGTTGATGACATTCTCAACTGACGGTGTATTCACATTTGATGTATCTGCTAAGGATAAAGCCGGAAATCAGAGTAACAGTGTTCATGAGAACAAGTTTACGATCGACCTTGAAAAACCCGAGATCATAATCGAAGGTGTTGCTGACAAATCAGCCAACAACGGAATCGTAGCTCCCAAGATCACATTTAAGGATACAAATATAGACAAGAACTCCTTAAGCGTAGAATTAAGCGGAGCTAATAATGGCAGAGTCGATCTTACAGATAAATACCTGGTATCAGAAGATGGTTTGCAGTATACATTCAAGAACATTGAGAGCAAAAAAGAAAATGATGATCTTTATACACTTCGTGCTTCGGCAAAAGACCTGGCAGGAAATGTTACGATAGAAGAGATCAAGTTCAGTGTTAACAGATTCGGATCGATCTATATCCTTGGTGATAATCTTAAGAAGATCAATGATAAGTATGTTCAATCCGTAAAAGGAATCGATATTACCGAGATCAACGTCAACAAGATCAAAAAGGATTCGGTTGTAATCACACTTACTGTAAACGGTGTTCCGAACACACTTGTTGAAGGAACGGATTATAAGATCGATGCAGAAGAGAGCGAAGGCGATTGGAAGCAGTATAAATACAGATTCGAAGACAGTTTGTTCGTTAAAGACGGAAGTTATATCCTTGCAGTTGTATCAGAAGATGAAGCAGGAAACAAGAATAACAACGGCAACGAAACAAAGGAAGCGGAAGTTAAGTTCGGTGTAGATGCCACAGCACCTATCGTTGCTCCCGTAAACTTCGAAGCAAATAAGTACTATGATTCAAACGGTATGGATTTAAGCGTTTCGGTAAAGGATAACATGATCCTTGATTCTGTAACCGTTTATATTGACGGACAGCCCGTATCCTGCACTCAGGACGGAGAAATTTATACATTCCATATTGATGAATCCAACAGAAGACAGGAAGTAAAAGTTGTAGCCAGGGATGTGGCCGGAAATGAAGCAATAGAGAGTTACGAAGGACTTCTTATTGCAGGTAACTTCATTGTCAGATTCCTTCATAATAAACTTGCGATAATCATCACATCTGCAACAGGCGGATCGTTGGTTGTAGGCGGAGGAATATTCCTGTCATTGAGACTCTTTAGAAAGAGAATTTAACAAGATAGAAAAATACTATATTTGAAAAAAGAAAAGTACTGCCGAGGTGAAAACCATGGCAGTACTTTTTATATGTTTATGAGGTTATAAAAAACAAAAATTTGGTGGATTCTTATTGTTGCTCTTCAAGAAATCCGTTCGCTGTTTTGTCGTTCATCTTTGAAAAGAATTTATATAATAATTCTTGTTTTGCGGCTGTGTTATCATCGATATTCATTGAGTATCTGAATACAGAACCATCATTACATTCAACTACAACAGTCCAAATATCCGAACTGTTCTTAGGTACGAATAAATCTTTGTTCAATGATAGAATAACAGTATTGATGTCCTCATCAGTTAATTCATAACTTTCAATAGCTTCTTCGGCACCCTGAATGTCGCTGCCAACTAAGAATGCAACATCATCATTGACGGTATAATAAATCTTTTTGCTTGTAATATCCATTAGTCCTGAAACACAGTTCCAATATTCATTATCTTTTATTTCGCCGATGATTTCGATGGTTTTTAAGTTACTGAAGTCACTTATCTCGTCGGAAGAAGCGTTGCCAGTTAATGATTCATACGTTGCAGTGTGCTCATTCGGATTTTGTACTAAAGATAATTGCTTCTGAGAGGATTTTAAAACAGCAAGCAGTCTTTTTGTATCGGAGTCATTTCCAAATTCCTGAATAACGGAGTCTTGATCCCACCAAAGAGCATCAGCTACTTCTTCAACATTAATTCCTTCCAAGTCTTCATCTGTAAAGTTGAATCTATCTTTAATCCATTCTTTTGTGACTGTAGTGCTCATAATTTCTTCTCCTACTATATCCGGTGTTGATATTTTGTTTTCGTCAATCGTATTATTGCTTATATTCTCCTTACCATTTGTGCAAGCTACGGTAATCATAAAAAATAGTGCAGAAAGAAAAATCTTCTTACTTTTCATTTATATACCCTTCGTTTTAGTTTAAACATAATTGGACAATCATATCTTCGTATCTGCTGACGCCATTGGGGAAGAAATCGCTTGTTGCCTCATATTGATGATATTGAGAATAGGTCATCCTTTCACTAAGAGTTTCAGCAAAAAATTCTTTGCTTTGAGCGTATGTCTCTTTTCCGCGTTTATACCAGTAGCCTGTATCCGTATGGTTTAATCCCATATCTCCCAACTTGTTCTCTAAAAAACCTTGGCAAACGTCCAAGTATGTTTCTGTGGCAGGATAGGTCTTACCAGTATAAGGATCGGTAACCTTAGTATAATTATATCTTGAATACACTGTACCCTGATGGAATACTCCTGAAGAATCTTTATGGTCATAGTAGCCAAGCAAGTGATTGTAAACAGCTTGCTGAGTGGCATTTAAGGTAATACTTCCGTCGTCAGGACCAACAATGTAGTCTAGTAGTTCTTTTCGATCTTCCAGTGACATAGTATAGTTTCTAGTTTCATAACAAGCGGTTGATATACTGATTTTAAAACTGAACTCGACATCTTCTCGGGTATAGTCTTGTAAACTTTTACCATTGGAATCCGGTTGATAAGAAAGCCAAGCTTGGCCATTAACCATTGTATTAGGTTTTTTATCCTCGACGGATAAATCATCGATAGCATGACCGATTTCATGAAATACAGAACGATAGGGACCGAATTCATCTTTCATTCCTTTATCTCTTCCGCCGTAACCATCTAAATCCAGATAGAGTTTATGATCGGAACTATCATACCATTGCGTAGAGCCTTTATCAAAAGTTGCAACTTCGATTATTCCGGCATATTCAATAACAACACTTCGCTCGGGTTCTGGTGCTGTATATGTAATGAATTTAATGTTTAAAAAATCCTGATAATATTTGGAATCCAACTGACTTGTAAGGTTAGGATCGGGATCATGAAGCATATGATCCATATTTGCCTGTGCGTTAGGATGATTTATCTCATATATATCAACAAAGAAGGCTATAACATCTGTATCTCCATTATAATAAAATTCCTCTAAGCGATTACCGATGATGTTTCCATCCACATCATAATTACATGCATTTTGCATAAACAAAGAATCCATTCTGTTTCGCAAAATTGCTAACTGTTTGATCATTTCAGACTTGGCTGTACCATTGGGACAATTTTCAATTTGCTCTTCCAGATAATATATGTCAGCTTGAAGATCGACCATTTCGGCATATTCGGGATGATCGTTTTTGAAATTCTCCATGGAAAGTTTATAGAAATCTTTGTCATGAGTAATCTTTTTTAATACTTTGAAACCTTCGCTTAAGGAATCTAACTCGCCCAAAAAAGTGGTGGATATATTTGAATTATAAGTTCCGGCTATACTATGTTTGTTCATTTCAGCAAGCAAAGAATCGGCGGAAGTTCTGATTTCTTTTCCGGCAGTGAAAAGACTTGCTGTATCTGAATTTATTTTATCGTATTTATCCCTTTTGGCTTGCCATTTGTCCATATCCTGCTGATATGAATCGGCTGTGCTGTCATAATATTGTGCTGTAGAAATATGGGGGTTTGCGATTTCATAAGCAACCCATATTCCTAAAATAGGATTAAATGAATAGGCAGTAGTAACGAAAGCTGCAGCCAATGCCCATTCGGCGATTGCTTTAGCTCTATAAATATCTCTATTTTTCTTGGCGTTATTATACATGAGACTAATAAAATCGCCGTCAAATGTTTCGTCAGCAGCCCCCATTAAGGTATTGCAATCTGCAATATCCTTTTCGTCCGCAGATTTACACAATTCCATAGTTGCATAATAATCGGTCAATTGATTTCTGAATGTTTCAAGTGCCTGACCTTTTAAACGATTTTCATCTACAATTTTCTTTAATTGAGTTAAAGCGTTTTCCTGATTCTCGATGTCGGTACTGAGAATGGTTTTAAAACTTTCACATTTAGCTTTGATTATATCTGAATAAAGATACCAATTTCCTTCCATAATGCCCCTTCTACTAAAAATTTCTGCTCTGGTTTACTGTTCTTTGTTCTCTTCCTCTTTGTCAATATTGTTATCTTTTTCATCGACAGACTCTTTGTCGTATTCCTTGATGGCCTGTTCATTTTCTGAAATAACCTTATCGATCGACTTTAATGATTCATGCATTTTTTCATCGTTTTCTTCGGCGATCTTATATAAAGCATGTCTTTTGTCTTGGAAATAGGCTATGTCGTCTTCGGAAAGCATACCTGACTCAAGAATCCTCTTAAGTTCATAGTCTCTTTCTTCGATATCGGAATTTATTTGTGAATAACTCTGAACAATTCCGGCTCGGATGTTCTCCAAATTATTTCCGTTTCTTTTGATTTCTTCTAAACTGGGTTTTTCGTTCATAGACTAGCCCTCTGATGAATAAGAAGTTGCTTCTGAAGTATCTCTTTCAGCCAATGCGGCTGCAATGGTTGCCAAATTGGATTTATCGATATTTAAATAATCTCCGATTTTGCCACATACTTCATTAACGCTATCAAGGGCAAGCGAACAATTAGAGTTTGCACTTATAGTGGTGTATTTATCATCTGTAGAAAATGATTTCTGTTCGCCCACTGTGCTTGCGGTATCTTTAAGAATATTACCGCATTCTGCTGCTGCGTTCGGATCAACAGCCAAACCATCCCATAAAGCCATATAAACCCCCTAAAGTAAAATAACATCGGTACAACTCTATTTTAATCTATAACTACGGTTAATGCAACAATTTGGTTGACTAAAAACGGACTAATGCGATATAATTAATTCAAACTCGAAACATTTATTGTTTTACAATTGTATTTTCCAGAAAAGGGGGCAAAAAAATGGCAGCAGGAACAATTCGTTTGGATGCTGAACAAATGGCTTTTTACGCAAAGCGTTTGGTTCAGATGAAAGAACAGTTGGAAGAACTTCTTAAGAGATTGGACGAGTGCATGGCTAGATTATCAGAGGAATGGGCCGGCGAGGCTTATGAACAGTACAGCATTCAGTATTCTCAGATCAAAACAGCATATGAAGCTACAAATGAGTACATCCAGAGATTTTCAGATGCAATGCTTCAGACTCATGCTAACTTTGTCAGTGTTGACAGTGATTTGGCAAAGGCAATTATGAGCTAACAGTTTAAGAACGTTTACCAACAAAACCACAGGAGGGAAAAATAATGCCTAATGGTACAGAATTATTAAGTTTAGACCCTGCGAAGCTTAGGGATGAAGCAAGTATTTGCGATGATGTATATTCTTCATTATATGCTATATCTAAAGAATTAGATGATATGTGCGATAGTATCAGAGACGTATGGTACGGTGCAGCTTCTCAGAAGTTTACTGAGATTCTTGAGACACAGGGTTGCCAGTCAATCAATAAAATGGGCGATTTCAGCCATCTTATGGCTCAGGAACTCACTTCCGTAGCAACTAATCTTGAAAATCTTGATAATGATACAGCTACAGGATACGAAGGATAAAAATTTTATAAGTATAAAAAAAGGTTCTGCTTTTGCAGAATCTTTTTTTATGCCCATAATATTCTTTTAAAGACGGTAATATTATAGGAATTTAGTTGACTTATAAGCCTTTAAATAAGATAATTTAAGTTAGGGTTTTTATATAGAAATCCGAATGAATGGATATATTCCAAATCGGGATAGAATGGCAAATCAGGGGGACAACATGAACTACAAATTGGTGTTATGTGGAGTTGGTTTTTTACAGGAACTGGAATTAAAGGAAAACGATACAAAGCATTCAATTGGTACTAATAAAGGCTGCATTATTCGTTTTGATCCGAAACGTCTGGGAGATGAGTTTCAGTTAGATCTGATTAACGAAAAAAACAATTGGAAATTCTTTGCCACTTCGGGTGTTATTTTTGTCTGTGACGAAAATGAAATAAGTGAATTGTCAGCAAAACCCGGAGAGAAAATAATCGTAAAATCAAAGACTTCCGACAGAGAATTATTCACACTGGATTTCTTTATCGACTATGGATTAAAGAATGCAGATTACGATCTTAAGATCAATCTGTCTTCCGATAACACTATTAAGATCGGCGAAAAGAATTGTGATATATTGATTTCAAGCAATTTGCTTAATGACAGCAGTTTGGTCGCTGTAAAGCAGAATGACAGTCTGGTTATAGATTCATCTGCTGTTAGAAATATGGTTACAATAAATGGGTCTCCCGTCAGAAATGATAAATCCGTCGTGAAAAACGGAAGTTTCTTTTCAATTGTAGGATACCAGTTTTATTTATACAATAATGAACTTTTCACTACGAGTGACGGTTCTGTTACTACAAGACTTTCAAATTCTAAAGTTGTTTATCAGCAAAATCATTTTGAATATCCCAAGTATATTAAAAATGTAAGACAGCAATACGTTATTCCCGAAGGTGAGATTGAGGTATTGGATCCCAAGCCCTGCAAAGAACCGGAAAAGCAGAATGTAGTCGTTTCTCTTCTTCCTACGTTAATGACAACAGGAATAATGATGCTTATGAGAACCATGGGCGGCACAGGAAAAAGAATGATCTTTATGAGTGCCGGAATGATGGTAGCAGGTGTTGCTACAACAATCTTTTCATTTGTTTCTTCTTCGAAAAAAGCAAAAAAAGATGAGATAAAGAGAGAAAAAGACTACTTTGATTATTTAAAAGAACGTGAAGAATACATTGTCGGTATTCGTGAGAAAGAATATGAGTTGTCATGCCAGAAGAATCCTTCTTTAGACGAAGAGATCCAGTTGGTTGCTGACTTTGATTCCAGACTGTTTTCGAGGAAAAAAGAGCATGATGATTTCCTTATGGTCAGGATTGGAACAGGTATCGTAAAAACTAAAAATCCGGTCAGATATAATACTCATGAATACGTGGATACTGATGATTATCTTATGGATTATCCGAAAAGCATAAGGGAAAAATATGAATATATCCAGGGAATGCCTGTATTGCTGGATATCAAAAATTGTAATGCTATGGGTTTTGTCGGATCCAGAACAAAACTGTATCAGATGGTAAAAAATCTGTCACTCAGTATTGCGATAGAACATTTTTACCAGGATGTTCAGATCATGTTTGTCATTAATGAAGATGAGACGCAGTTGTTTGACTGGGCAAGATGGCTTCATAATACTACTTCGCCTGCCGGAATTCTCAGGAATTTTATGTATGATGATGACAGTTCAAAGGTTCTCTTGGAATATCTCTATGGCGAACTATCCCGCAGAGATGAGATGAAGAAGGAACAGATTTCAGAACTGCCTCATTTTGTGGTCTTTGCTTACAGGTCGGAAAAACTAACATCGCATCCTTTAAAGAAATATTTCGACAAAGCAGGAGAACTTGGATTTTCATTCCTGTTTTTTGAGGAATATGAGGAAATGGTAAATGATAACTGTACCAAACTGATATTCCTTGAAGATGACAGCAACGAAGGCTTGATAAGAAATGTTGAAGACGGAGAGATAACACAGAGATTCGAATATGAGCATATTCCCGGTGATATTGCTGCTCAGGCTGCTTTGAAACTTGGATGTGTATATGTTGATGAAGCGAGCCTTGCAGGATCTCTTACCAAGAATATTTCGTTATTCGAACTTTTGGGAATAATGAATATTCATGACCTGGAATTGGAAAAAAGATGGAATACTTCAAAAATATATGAAAGTATGGCAGCACCTCTTGGCGTTAAAACCGGTAATGAGATCGTAAGCCTGGATCTTCATGAAAAGTTCCACGGACCGCATGGTCTGGTTGCAGGTACAACAGGTTCAGGTAAGAGTGAGATCCTTCAATCTTATATATGCTCTATGGCGACATTATTCCATCCTTATGAAGTCGGATTTATCATCATCGACTTTAAGGGTGGTGGTATGGTAAACCAGTTCAGGGATTTGCCTCACTTAAATGGTGCCATTACAAATATTGACGGAAGAGAAATTGACAGATCGCTTCTTTCGATCAAGGCGGAGCTGATCAAGAGACAGGAACTTTTTGCCAAAGCAAATGTTAATAAAATTGACGATTATATCAAGCTCTTTAAAAAGGGTGAAGTCGAAACGGCACTTCCTCATCTGATCCTGATAGTCGACGAGTTTGCCGAACTTAAGACTGATCAGCCTGAGTTTATGAAAGAGCTTATTTCCGCTGCACGTATCGGTCGAAGCCTTGGTATTCATCTGATCCTTGCAACGCAGAAGCCTTCAGGTGTCGTTAACGATCAGATCTGGAGTAACTCAAAATTTAAACTCTGTTTGAAAGTTCAGAATAAAGAAGACAGTAATGAAGTATTAAAGTCACCGCTTGCAGCTGAGATCAGAGAACCCGGCCGTGCATATCTGCAGGTTGGTAACAATGAAATATTCCAGTTGTTCCAGTCCGCATACAGTGGTGCACCCGCTCAATTTGATACATTAGGCAATTCAAGAAAGTTTAAACTTTCGAAAGTCAACCTTTGCGGAAGAAGAGAAGTATTCTTTGAACAGAAACCTAAAAGCCTTGATGCATCGGCAACGCAGCTGGATGCTGTAGTAGAGTATGTAAAAGATTACTGCGAAAAGAATGGAATCGAAAGACTTCCAAATATTTGCTTACCTCCGTTACCCGAAAATATCGGCATACCGGAAAAAGCATACGAAAGAAAAGAAAAAGGTATTGTTATTCCTATCGGATTTTATGATGATCCTTCGAGACAGTTTCAGAGTGAATACAGCATAGACCTGATGCAGGGCAACGTTTTTATACTCGGATCTTCGCAGTATGGTAAGACTACGCTTTTGCAGACAATGATAAAGCAGATCGCTGTAAATTACACTCCTTCCGAAGTGTGTATTTATATCCTTGATTTTGCATCAATGTTCCTTAAAAACTTTTCGAATTTGAAACATGTCGGTGGCGTTATCACTGCATTTGATGATGAAAAGATCAAGAACTTTATGAAGATGATGCAGGAGAGTATGGTCGTAAGAAGAGAAACATTCGCCAAACTCGGAGTGACATCATATTCTTCGTATGTGGAAGCCGGATATAAGGATTTACCCAGTATCGTCATTTTCCTTGAAAATCTGACCGCATTTAAGGAACTCAGAGGAAATCTCGAAGATGCTTTCCTGAATATCTGTCGAGACGGACTTTCTCTTGGTATTACGGTTGTTATTACCAATTCCCAGGCGGGTGGAATAGGATTCAGGTATTTGACCAACTTTGCGACCAGAATGACATTTACCTGTAATAACACGATGGATTATTCGGCGTTATTTGACAGATGTAAGGTTACACCCAAAGAGGTTCCCGGACGTACTGTAATAGAGTTAAATAAAAGCTTTTATGAGTGCCAGATGTATGTTCCTTTTGATGCTGAGAAGGAATTCGAAAAAGTTGAAATGATGCGTTCATTCATAAGGGAAATGAATGCGAAATATGCAGACTACAGAAATATCGGTCTTATTCCCGAAGTACCTGATGTTGTCACAAAGGATTATGTGATGTCTAAAAAAAAAAAAAAATACGGTGAATTTGATCTTCCCGTCGGTATCGGATATTCGGATGTTTCTCCTGTGCGCATTTCTATGGATCAGGTTCATAAACTTGGTATTTCCGGAAAAGAAGATCTCGGAAAGAACGAATTTATTGCGTTTCTTGTTAATGAGATTCTTAATAAGTGTCTTGAAAACAGAGCTAAGTTATATGTAATAGATAAAGTCAGCCGTGAAGTTGAAAAACTGGTTCAGGATAAGGATAATGTTTCGTATTCCTGGAATACTGAGGATGTAAAAACATATATAGAAGAGATACTTGGAAGCTTACAGAGTCGTTACGAACTGATGTTAAAAGGTGACACTGATGCGGTTAATAATGAGCCGTTTATTGTGCTGATGTTAAATGCCAAAGAAGCACAGGGAGTCATCGATTCGGATAGGAATGTTCTTGCTCAGTATAATGATATTGTAGGAAAATTCAAGAATTTGAAAGTGTTTGTGATCCTGTCGGATCTGGAGAATCAATCGCCGACATATTCAATGTCCCAGGTTCTCAAGTCCATGAGAGACGACAGATACTTATTTGTATTTGACAGCGCGGCAGATCAGAAGATATTAGACATGCCTTTGGCGTTCTTTAAAGAAAACAATAAGAAGCCGTTGTTTGGCGATGCATTTATGTCGCTTGGCAATGAACTCAGCAGAGTTAAAATGATTGTAAATAAAAATAATTAGACAGAGGTGACATGGTCGTGAAAAAAAAGTTATTAAGCTTTTTTGTGGTATTTGCTGTTTTATTATTGATCCCGATTACTGCAAAAGCAGACGGAGATAAATTTAAAAATAACAAATGCGTAATTCCTTATGATTTGTATCTTGAATATGACGGAAATGAAAAGATGCTTCGTTCTTCATACGGAATACTTGTGGGTATGGATGATGAAGGCGGTGCATCAAATATAGTAACCAATGCTTATGACGTACGTGCAACAGGTGAGGAATTACAGGTTTTCTATGATGAACTTGCTATTGAGGAAGATAAAAGGGATAACGTTAAACAAATCATTAAGGTTACCGTAGAAAAAGATATTCAGATCACTGCATCGATCAATAATATAAGCGAATCAATGAATCTGGCGGTATTGGATCTGTCAGGAAGAATATTTAATCACAACAGTGTAGTTTTCGATATCGATGAAGAGAATATCAAATCCGCACAGGAACTGTATATCCTTAATTATGAATCAAATGTTCATACGGGATTTGCGGTAAACGAAAATCAGATCAATGGAATAAAGTACATTCAGTTTGATTCACCGCTTGACTGGGAACAAAGAGGAGAGGCTGTATTCAACGAGAATGAAGAGTTTGTCGGAATGATCCAGAACAGTGTTGACGGAACACATAAGAACGCTCTCAGTTCAAAAGAGATAGCCGTAGCATTAAAAACTCTTGGTATAGCTATCGAAGTAGCAGACCATACAGTCAAACCGGTCGAAAAGCAAGTTTTGATCGCAGCCACAGACATAGCAGAAAAACTTGATTTTGATATGTATACGGAAGAAACCGCTGCTGCGATGAAAGAGCAGATCCAGAATGCAAGAAGTGTGATCATCAGTGAAGAAGCTACACAGGAAGAAGTAGATGAGGCATACAGATTACTGACGGAAGCACAGGACGGTCTTGTTATTGAAGATAAAATGGATACTATGACTTTGGTATTTATCATTGTATCAGGAGTTCTGCTTCTTGCTATCATTATCTTTGTGATCGTTTTGATCATTATCAATAAAAGGAAGAAGAAAAAAGAAAGAGAAAAAGCAGAAATTGATGCAAAAAGGGCACCGACTAATAACGGACCTTTTGTTCCTTCGAATTCCAAGAGTAAAAAGTCAAACTCTGCTGCTTCGGACAAATCGGAATACTTAACTAAAGTTAGGATGTCTGCTCAACTTGATAAAGGCGGAAATTCGGAAAAGATCGCTACAAGTGAAAAACTGACAAGTCTTACCGGATTTGCACCATCCAGCAAGTCGATAACATTTAACGAAGAAGATACTACCGTTTTATCAGTGATTGAAAACGATAATAAAGAGGCAGCCAAGGCGCATTCCCATCTTCTTACAAGTGATGATGTAAGAATAGATATCGATAAGGATGAGTTTGTTCTCGGGAAGAGTATTCAAAAAGCGGACTATGCGATCGACAGTAAATCAGTCAGCCGTGCACACTTAGCCATTATTCGCAAAGACGGAAATTATTTCGCCAAGGACTTGAGTTCTCTTAACGGTTCGTTTGTAAACGGAGAAAAGATCAATCCTCAGGAAGAAGTAGCAATTAAGAACGAAGATGTTATCAAACTGGCAGATGTGGAACTTAAGTTCTTCATAGATTAATAATTTGGGGGATATATACTATGGACGATACGATCATTATGGTTTTTGAACGTGCAAAGACCAAAGAAAAAATAGATATAGAAGTTCCTTTGGATATTACAGCCAATGATCTTTTGAACGGGCTTAATCAGGGGTTACGTCTTGGGTTGAATCTTGAGGATTCAAGTCAGTGTTATCTTTGTACGGAGAATCCTATAGCACTGATCAAAGGCAATACGATGTTAAAGGATTATAATCTTCGTAACGGAACGATAATCAGATTTGAAAAGTAGAATTAATGTGAAAACATAAAAAACTTCGGGGCATCGCCCCGAAGTTTTTTGTATCCCTATATATCTTCATTTTAATCCAATATACCGTACTGCTCCATTGTGGATTTGGACGGCAGGTAATCGCCTAATAATTCATCGGAGATCCTCATCAGATCATCATATCTGTAATGAGGAAGTGAATAGAATCCGTCCTTTGAATAGAAGGCAAATACATCCAGAGAGGGAAGATAATAAACATCTGCAGGTATATGAGACAATACGTCCAGATCCTCGTTTAATATATATGAATCATAACCATATTTTACTACATATATCTTTTGCTCGGGATAGTAATATAAACCTTCCACAGCATGAGAATCGGGAAGATGCAGTGTTTTGACCAGCTCTGTATTTTCGCCGAAACGGTATAATTCAACAGTGCCGTCAAAGTATGAAGCACAGATGATCTTTGCTCCGTGACAAACTGTAAAATTATCGCTTTGACTAAATGCTCTGCTCAATGTCAAATACGGCTGAGCTTTGTCACTTTTATAGATTTCTATCAGGCCGGTTTCTCTCTTTATCGCATAATTATCTTTGTCAATGCCGTAAACATCGTAATCTTCGTCCTCCGGGATATCGGGCTTTGAAATGTTTTCCACTTCTCCGGTTAAAAGGGAATAAAGGTATAACTGTCCTTTAGGCGATTTGGTGCTTAAAAGGTAGTTTTGATCGTATGTAACACCTTTAGCAGTAAAAGTAGGAGCCTGAGTGCTGGGAACTTCTTTAAACAGCGAACCGTCTGATACATTATAAATCTTTATTCCGGCGCCGAATTGGGCAAATAGATCTTTTCCGTCCCCTACAAAAGAGTAGTTGTAATTATCATAATCAACTGAAACTGTGGGTGTGTCGGAGCCTAAAGAGTATATTTCGTAAGTGCTTTCGATAGAATTCCTCAAAAGGATCTGGTCTTCACTGTTGAAGCAGTTAACCATTGAACTGGGGCAGTTTAAAAGGAGCTCTGCCGAAGAAGTTTTCTTTTTAAACAAAGAGACATAATTCTTCTCTTCAAAAGAAACAATTATATTTTCATCTAAAAGGTTGAATGATGCTGCTTTGATCGCAGGGGCATTGTAAAACACATCATATGAAAACAGCATGTCAGGAGTATCTCCGATAAGAACATGCTTTTTACAATTATTTAAGTAAATGATCACACCGTTGCCTTCTGTCGGGAACATATTGCATATTCCTTCCGGGGTGCTTAAACTGCTCAAAAGTGTACCGTCAGAAGTAAGGGTATACAGATAATCATATCCATGAGCATAAATGTAATTGGATTCGGAACTTAAATATATTTCCTTTACCGTTGAAATTGTTTTTACGCTCCAGTTTTCTTTTCCCGTGTTTTTATCGATCGATATTATATAGTCGGTTCCTGTCTGACTCATAAAATCCGTGTTTCCGGAATAAAGCAGCTCATCGTTATTCACGCAGAGAGAAGAAACATCCATAAGTCCGGTTTCGTAAGAAGTAAATGTGTCGGAAGCTATATCGTATTTATAAATGGGTATAAAATCCGTAGGACCTGATGCGCAGGCAAAATACATTTCGTTACCGTCTGCGGAGAAATCCAAAGCGTGAAGATAAGGAGACATGGCTAATCCCGTATCGGAATAAAGATGAGCGGCGATACATGATTTATTTGCCATATCATATATTTCAAAACCGTCATTTGTAAAGAGAACAAATTTGTTCAAATAAGGGTAACGGTAAAGCTCTCCTTTGTGAGTTGGTGTGTTGAGGGGATTTGGAAGTACGGATTCGGTGTTGCTTTCAAGATTATATATTTTTATCTCATCGTTGTCGTTATATATGAGAGTGTTTTTGTCAGTGATTATAAAACTGCGGAATTCTCTGTAATTAAAATTTCCTATAAGTTTCTTTGAAAGGATCTGATCTCCGGTGGCTAAATCCCAAACCAAAAGATTATTGGTTGAATCCAGTGTGACCATTTCGGTTTCATCATCGGATATTTTGGTTGCTCTTATTGAAGACTCTGATTCAAATATCATATCGCCGATATATAATCCTGAATCGGCATAAAGATCAAGTGCCTCTGTTAACGCCGATTCGGTCTCGTATGAATAAGGGTAGCTTGTATCGGATGAAGATGTGGGCATTACTTTTCTTAAGGCATAAATGGCATCGAATTTTCTTCCGCTGTCAAGCAGGTCCTGTGCATTTAATACAGTGGCTTTTGCAAGAGAAAGCTGAGCCTGGGTATACTGCTCCTGTATCTGTTCGCTCTGGGCCTGTATCTGCGCGGATTGAGCCTTTATTTCATCGTTTTGTTTCTTTATCTCGGTATTCTGGTCCATGATCATTTCCGACTGGCTCATGATCTTAAACATCAAAGCTATACAGACAGCGGAGAAGAGCATCATGGCTGCTGCAACACCGCTTACGATGGAGAGCGTTCTTCTCATGGCACGCTCTTTGTGACGCTGCTTAAGTGCATCATAATTAAGACCGAAGATGGAAGCGGCAAGTCTTAATACCGCATCATGCATGGCCTTGTTGATCTCTTTATTGTTTTTACCTCTGACATCTGCAGCAAGAGGCTCGAAATAATGGTATTTGGTTTCGATGGAACCGTCGGGATTCTTTACTTCGTATGCTTCTTTTGTGAGTGCTTCGGGGAAAGACTCTTCGGGTTCGCCTTCAGCCAAAACGGCAAGAATTCTTTCTCTTCCGTGAAGGCTTATAAAGGTTTCGATCTCCCTTTTACACCATTCCGACTCGGGAAGTCTGGGAGTACAGATAACTATAAGATAATCGGAACTCTGTAAAGCTTCTGTGATAGGGTCGCTTAAGTTGGCAGAAAGAGGAAGCTCGTCCTGATCTCTGAATACTCGCTCGATCTTCTTTTTGCCTGTGGGGGAAACTACACCCTTGGGAAGTTTGAAGGCTTCGAGTTTTTTCTGAAGTGTTATTGCGACATATTTGTCGAGTTCCGCGTGTCTGTAACTTATAAACGCGTCATACCTGTTTTTTTCCATGTTCTTTAATACCCTTTCCGAACAATTAAGTTTGCATTAGCGCATATTTAAATAATTATATCATATATTTCTGTTTTTTGCCGCCTGAGTTATAATGAATGTATGTACAGGATCAATGAGGACGAATTTAAGGAAAAGTACATACTTATGGTTCCGGCAATGCTCGATGCGCATTTTCCGCTTCTTAAGTATGCCCTTTTTTCGAAAAACTATCATCCTCAGTTCTTAGACTGCGAAGAGGGTATCACGGATATAGGATTAAAGCATGTCCATAACGATATGTGTTACCCGTCGGTTCTTAATATAGGCCAGTTCATATCGGCCTTAAGAAGCTGTCCGTATGATCTGAGCAGAGTAAAACTATTAATGCCTTCCGCAGGAGATGCATGCAGAGGCTCAAATTACGTTTCGGCTTTGAAAAAGGCGGTTGAGATCGAAGGCATGGACGATAAGGTCAAAGTGCTCACGCTTAATGCGGTAGGCATCGACCCCGACAATCAGCTCGTTTTCTCGCTTCCCATGCTCGTAAAAGCTTTATATGCGCTTCTTTACGGCGACATATTAATGCTCCTTGTCAATCAGGTAAGACCCTATGAAAAAAACAAGGGTGAGGCAGACGAATTCTGGCAGAAATGGATCGAAAAGATCTCCGAATATCTGAAAAAAGACAGATTCGTAAAGCTTCTTTCGATAAAGAGTAATTTTGAAAAAATGTGCGCCGATTTTGAGGCGATCGAAAAGACAGGTGAGAAAAAAGAAAGAATAGGACTTGTAGGAGAATTATATATAAAATACTGTCATCTCGGAAACAGAAATGTGGTTAAGTTTATAGAAGAGCAGGGGTTTGAGACACATACCAACGGATTTACCTGGTATATGCTCTACTATATGGATTCACATTTGCTTAATGAATATAAGGGGATCGCGAGACCTTTTATAAGACTTGGATTCAATATCCTTAATTCCATGCAAAAGACTATGATAAAGACTATGAGAAAGCATGGTTTTTATTCCCTTGATGTATTTTCGGATTTCAAAAAAGAAGTGAACAAATATGTAAATCAGGGATACATTATAGCTGACGGCTGGCTTATAGGAGGAGAGATCACCGCGCATATCCTTCACGACTGTAAGAAGGTTCTTGCAATGCAGCCTTTCGGCTGTATGCCCAATCATACATGCGGAAGAGGAATGTATCCCCATTTATCAAGACTGTTTCCCGAAGGCAGGATCGTAAGTGTAGACTTCGATTCGAGCAGTTCGGAAGTGACAATTTTTAACAGAGTAAAAATGCTTCTGGATTTTAATGTGTGATCACTTTCTTTTGATGCCTTCCCAAGATCTTTTCAGGAAGTTCGTTAACTTCGGATCTGTCATTGTGAAGACGGGCATAATATCTCATCCATGCGGTCACGCCGCTTATTGCCCATACGAAGCCTGTGGATAACCAGATGCCGTTTACGCCCATTCCGAGTAAACTTGTGAGCACGATGGGGAATACGAATCTTCCGATAACCTCGATAACGCCGTTAAACAAAGCGAAGAATGCATCGCCGACACCCGTGAGTGTTCCTCTTACGACATAGATCGTACCGAGCAGAACATAGAAGAGACTTGTGACCTTAAGTCCCATTGCACCGAGTCTGATAACTTCGGGATCGGATACGAAAAGACCTGTAAGTGCTTTTCCGAAAAGCTGCATTACTGCGAGCATAACAAGTGAAATGATGACCATAATGATCATACCCTTTCTGTGACCGTCGAGAACACGGTCTTTTTTGTTTGCTCCGTAATTCTGACCGCAGAAAGTTGCAAGCGAAGCACAGAGTGTCTGGTAAGGCTGGTGAACGATCTGCTCGATCCTGCTTGTTGCGGTGAAGGCTGCGACTACGACTGTTCCGTATGCGTTTACGACGCGCTGTAAAGCCATTGTAGATACGGCGATAAGAGCGAACTGAAGTGACATCGGAACACCGAGCTTAATAACCTTTGATATCATGGAAGAAGAGATAAAGAAATCTTCTTTTTTTAATTTAAAGTAGGAATTCATCTTTATCGCATAGATTCCGCTTCCGACAACCGATGCGAACTGTGCGATGACCGTTGCGATCGCTGCGCCCTTTATTCCCATATTTAAGTTGTAGATAAAGAGCAGGTCGAGAACGATGTTAATGACCGTCGAAACTATCAAAAAGATAAGAGGCGACACGGAATCACCGAGAGCGCGGAGCATCGATGCGATGTAGTTGTACATTGATACGAAAAGAAGGCCGAAGCACATAAAACGTACGTACATTGTCGCATCTGCGATGATATCTGCGGGAGTGCTTAAAAGGCTAAGCAGAGCAGGTGCACTTATAAAGCCTATGGTACCGAAGATGACCGGAACGAGCAGCATTATAAGTCCCGTATTTACGATGCAGTTTTTAACCTTTCCTTCGTCATGTGCACCGTAGTACTGGGATGCGATTATTCCGCCGCCGCTGCCTATTCCGTTGCAGAGCGCGAAAAAGAGAAAAGTGATGGATCCCGATGCGCCTACGGCTGCAAGTGCATCCGCTCCGACGATACGCCCTACGATGATCGAATCGGCGAGATTATAGATCTGCTGAAAAATATTTCCTATTAAAGCGGGGAGCGAGAATAAAAGTATGTGTTTTACCGCATTTCCCGATGTCATGTCTCTTGTAAGATCTTTCATAAAACTCCTTTCATGTCGAAATTGAAAAGAATCAGTTTGTGTGATTGAAACAAATGTAATATACTTCTGATTAAGGGGTGAATCTTCTTAAAATCCGTCTTTTGATTTATCAAATTTTGCAATTTTTCCGGTTTTTCGATCAGGACAAAATTTGATATTCTGCAGTACGAAATATAAGAAGATTAGAATTGTTAACAGTGTTAAAATAGGGGAAATTTATATGGATATGAGTCATTATGAATCCTATGGATTCGAAAACTACAGTGCATTTAATATGTCTACGGGATATAAGGAAAGAAATTATAAGATGCACTGGCATTCATACGGTGAGTTTATCCTTGTCGGACCCGGCAAGACAAACATTTATACGGTAAACCAGAAAAGATACAGTCTCGTAGAAGGAGATTTCGTTCTTGTCTGGCCTATGGAAATGCACGGGATCGAAGATGCCGACAGAGAAAAGGCTGTGGTCATACAGTTTAGCAATTCTTTTATGAATTCGCTTTTTGATCTGCAAAGGATCATGCATTTCTACAGAAACCTTCATATTGTTTGCATCAATTCGCATCCGGAACTGGCTGCCGAATTGAAAAAGATAACCGAAGAAATGAAGAAAATATTCTTTTCGGAAGAAAGCGATCGGGAACTTCGCTGCTGCATGCTTCTTATGAAATTTATGCAGACTCTGGATGAACACAGAAACGAATTTGTTCCTGAACTCGATCCGAATGCCGTTAACGGTTATACGGATGACGTCATGAGAAGAATGATGATGGTTACGGATTATATAAAGAACAATCTTACGGCCGACGATCTTTCTCAGGGAGCGATGGCTGAAAAGGCCGATATTAGCAAAGATTATTTTTCGAGGATCTTTAAGAACTTAACAGGTATGAATTACAGCAAATGGCTGAATATGATAAGACTTGAAAAAGCCACCGAACTTCTTACACAGAACGATATGACGTTAACGGAAGTTGCGATGCTTTCGGGTTTTCAGAGTATTCCCAGTTTTAACAGAGTATTCAGGGATGAAAAGGGTATGGCTCCCGGAGAATACCGCAACTTGTTTATAGGAGGGTGATATATGAGCATTGATTTGAGCACGATGCCCAAACTCGGATTCGGACTTATGCGTCTGCCTGAAAATGACGGCGTGATCGATCACGAGCAGGTTTGCCGAATGGTAGACGATTATATGAAGGCCGGTATGAATTATTTTGATACCGCATATGTCTATCATGGCGGAAGATCCGAAGTAGCGGCAAGAGAAGCACTTGTAAAAAGATATCCGAGAGACAGCTTTATGATAGCTACGAAGCTTCCCGCATGGGAGATCAAGAAGGCTGAGGATGTCGACAGGATCTTTGAAGAGCAGCTTGAAAGAGCGGGAGTCGATTATTTCGATCTTTATCTCCTGCATTCCATTGAAGACGGCTCAAATTATGAAACATATGAAAAATACGACTGCTTCTCCTGGGGGCTTCAGAAAAAGGCCGAAGGAAAGATAAAGCATATAGGTTTTTCCTATCACGGAAGTCCGGAACTTTTAGTTCAGGTTCTCGACAAACATCCCGAGATGGAATTTGTTCAGATTCAGTTAAACTATCTTGACAGGACCAACCCGGTTGTCAGATCGCAGGAATTATATGATATTTTACACGAAAGAAATATTCCCATTATAGTAATGGAACCCATCCGCGGAGGAATGCTTGCTTCGTTCACACCCGATATCGAGGAAAAGATGAAGAAAGTTCAGCCGGATAAGTCCATTGCTTCGTGGGCACTCAGATTTGTAGGTTCTCTTCCCGGAGTGATGACGATCCTCTCCGGTATGTCCAATGAAGATCAGATGAAGGATAACATTGAGACGTTTAAGAATTTCGAGCCTCTTTCAGAAGAAGAGTTCAAGGTTGTGGATGAAGTCACAAGTGATATCTTAAGTGTCCCGCAGATCGGCTGTACGGCATGCAAATACTGCTGCGACGGCTGCCCGATGAGAATAAGCATACCGGATGTTTTCAGAACCATAAATACGCTTCGCCGTTATCCCGATGACTGGAGATCGAAGAACTTCTATCAGGGAGTTGCAAGCAGAGGAGGCAAAGCTTCAGACTGCATCGGATGCGGTCAGTGCGAAGGAGTCTGCCCTCAGCATCTGCCCATTATCGAACTTCTTAAAGAAGCGGCGGAAATACTCGATAAATAGTACTTTTGATAACTCTTTTATGGTATAATAAAAAGCGATGATAAATGATTTAAGATCGCTTTACAGGATACCGTAAAGCCTGATCGGATAAGAAGGAGGAGTGAGTATGGATATAGCTGCATTATCTATGGCAATGGCACAGCAGAAAACAATGGATGATGTCGGAACCGCGATGCTTGCAAAAGCACTTGACATGCAGGAAGATGTCGGTGCCGAAGTTGTTGAGATGATCGATTCGGCAGCAATGGAAAGAAGCGTTAATCCTTCACTCGGTCAGGCGATAGACATTACTGTTTAAAATACGGAGGAAAAAAGAATGGCATGTTTTTTGGTACCCGGTACTGAAGCGATCGTAACCACGATAGTGACCGCGGTTGTAAAGCATAAAGAAAATAATTTAAAGAAGGCAAACGTTGAGAGTAAGGATATTTCCGAAAAGATCGGAACAAAGTTTTCGACAAAACTCGGATGGCTCAACAAAATGCTTTGGGGCGGAAGTGCTCTCCTTGCTTTTGAGCATATCTGGCACGGCGAAGTTATCCCCGTATTTCCTTTTCTTACTGCGGTAAAGGAAGGCGAAGTCGGCGGAATGCTCTCTGAGATGGGTACTGCCGGTGTTACGATGGCAGTGCTCGTTACGGCAGTATGGATCGGAATGGTCATCGTTTCCAATGCTATCGAGAAACGCCAGGCAGAAAACGAGAATACAGGGGAGGTAAAAGCATGACACTTCTGATCACTGTTTTTGCTGCCATTGTGGCAACCCTTGTATGGTATAAGAAAGCACCCGACAATTCCATGAGATACGGAACACTTGCCCTTATGTACTGGGGTGCGTCATTGATGTGGCTTGTCGATGCGATATTTGAATATGCAGAGCTCGGTGCCGAATTCTTTACACCCGAAGCAGCAGATATGTTAAACGATTCATATCTCGGACTTTGTGTTGTTGCGCTCGGCCTTATCATCTGGCTTGTTTCTTTGTTTATCAAAGATCCCAAAGGTATTATCAGAAAGACACTTTTAAAGAAAAGCGTTTGATTTTCCTACATACAACTAAAACAAAAACCTCCCAGTGAGGTTTTTTGTGTTTTATATGCACACGCCCGCATAATGAAATTTGCTGCTTCGCAGCATGCGGGCGGCGCGACGAGCCTGATGCGATAAATCGCCAGGCTCGATTAGAAATTTTAATCGGAGGTCGTAATGGACTTAGAAGAGTTTTTTAAAGAAAATCCCAAAGTAGCGATAGCTTTTTCCGGAGGAAGTGATTCCGCATATCTTTCTTATGCGGCCACGCAGTATGCAAAGTGCGTAAAGACATATTTTGTGAAGACGCAGTTTCAGCCCGAATCCGAATACGAGGATGCACTTCGTTTTGCAAAAGAATATTCGATCGACCTTACCGTGATCGAAAGCGATATCCTTCATACAAAAGAAGTGACCGACAATCCCGCAAACAGATGTTATTACTGCAAGCAGAACATCTTTGCAAAGATAAAGGAACAGGCATTAAAAGACGGATTCGATGTCATCCTTGACGGAACGAATGCATCGGATGACGATACGGACCGCCCGGGAATGAAAGCTTTATCGGAAATGAATATCCTGTCACCGCTACGCATGTGCGGCATCACGAAAAACGATGTCAGGGAACTGGCCAAGGAAGCGGGACTTTTCACATGGGATAAACCGGCTTACGCATGTCTTGCCACGAGAGTTCCTGCCGAGACAAAGATAACCGGTGATATATTAAACAGTACCGAAAAAGCGGAAAGCCTTTTATCATCACTCGGATTTACGGATTATCGCGTGAGATACAGGGACGGGGATGCGCTAATTCAGTTAGTCGGCGAACAGCACGAACATTACGCTGAAGTTAAGGATAAGGTAGAGGCTGAACTTAAGAAGTATTATAAGAATGTCAGCCTTGATCCTACACCCAGATGGAAATCGATATAAAGGAGATCGAATGAACAGCGATCTTATAAAGATACTTGAAGATGTAAAAAACAAAAACATATCTGTTAAAGAAGCAGAAGCACTCATAAAGACAGAACCTTTTGCTGATCTCGATTTTGCAAAGATCGATCTTCAGAGAAAAAACAGACAGGGCGCGGGCGAAGTTATATACGGAGCCGGAAAGACTTCCGCTCAGATAAAAAGCATTGTTGAAAAAATGCTTGAGGGATCCGATGACGGAATTCTGATCACCAGACTTTCAAAAGAGAGTTCTGATGTAATAAAAGAAGCGTTTGGCGAAAAGTATAAGTATCATGAGGATGCAAAGATCGGACTTGTCGGAAACATGAAAAAGCCCGACGGTCTTGGTAAGATCCTCGTTCTTACCGGCGGCACGAGCGATATACCGGTTGCAGAAGAGGCGGCGCTTACAGCGGAATTCTTAGGCAATGAAGTAGAGCGTATCTATGATGTCGGGGTAGCGGGTATCCACAGGCTCTTTTCACATATGGATTCGATAGTCAATGCTTCGGTCATCATTGCGATAGCAGGAATGGAGGGTGCTCTGGCGAGCGTTGTCGGCGGTCTTGCCGACTGCCCCGTGATAGCGGTTCCGACAAGTGTCGGATACGGTGCTTCATTCGAAGGGATCTCGGCACTTTTATCCATGCTTAATTCCTGCGCGTCGGGAGTTACGGTCGTAAATATCGACAACGGTTTCGGCGCGGGCTTTTCCGCAAGCCGAATAAATCACATGGGAGGGCACGATGAAAACACTTTATCTTGATTGTGCTATGGGAGCTGCGGGTGACATGCTCTCGGCTGCTTTGTACGAACTGCTTGACGATAAGCAGGCATTCATTGAAAAAACAAAAGATCTGGGCCTTGATAAAGTATCGGTCGCACCCCGAGCCATGAGCAAATGCGGGATACTCGGTACGCATATGGATGTTTTTGTTGACGGTGTTAGCGAGGAAGATATCATGGATTCGCATGAGCATCATCATGATCACGATCACGAACACCATCATCATGACCACGACCACGGACATTCGCATCAGCATTCTTCGATGAAAGATATAGAAGATATCATCGACGGCCTTAACGTAAGCGACAAGGTTAAAGACGATGCAAAGAAAGTTTATGCTTTCATTGCCGAAGCAGAGAGCAATGCACACGGCGTGCCCGTAAGCGAGATCCATTTCCACGAAGTCGGCACCATGGATGCTGTCGCGGATGTAACACTCGTCTGCATACTCATGGAAGAGATAAACCCCGATAAGGTTGTGGCATCGCCCGTTAACGTTGGAAGCGGTCACGTACACTGCGCACACGGTATACTTCCGGTCCCGGCACCCGCAACGGCATATATCTTAAAAGACATCCCGATGTATTCGGGTCATATAAAGAGCGAACTCTGCACACCCACGGGTGCTGCACTGCTAAAATATTTCGTAAGCGAATTTTCCGAAATGCCCGTTATGACCGTAAGCCGTATCGGCTACGGAATGGGGAAGAAGGATTTCGAACAGGCCAACTGCGTGAGGGCTTTCTTAGGCGAAACTCTTGGGGGCTGTGAGCAAATCACGGAGCTTTCCTGCAACGTGGATGACATGACTCCCGAAAGGATAGCTTTTGCAACGGAAAAACTTCTGGAAGAAGGAGCACTTGAAGCTTACACGATCCCCGTCGGCATGAAAAAATCCCGCCCGGGAATCCTTCTTTGCGTAATGTGTAAGGAAGATAAAAAAGATAAGATGGTAAATCTCATCTTTAAGCACACTACCACACTCGGCATCAGGGAAAACGTAAGCCGCCGCTATACATTAAAGAGAAGCATCATCAAAAAAGATACCGAATTCGGTGAGATCAGGATCAAAAAGTCCGAAGGATTCGGTGTTACAAGAGAAAAGATCGAGTACGAAGATCTTGCAAGGATAGCAAGAGAAAAGGGTATGTCCATAGAAGAAGTTCAGACTCTTTTAAAAGATTAACAGGGTATGCCAAGGTATTCATAAAACTGTTATAATAGATATCAAATAAGCCGATATATACTTTACAGGCAGGGAGGCCTGTGTGTTGTTTACAGGGAGGTTTGGTATGAAGATTTCGGAAGCAAGAAGTGCTTACTACAAGCAGTATCAGAAATTTTCATTTGCCGCGGGGGATGTTGCAAAACAAAAAGAAGAAGCAGAAAAGAATGCAAGACTTTATCCGTCTCAGGCAGATGAATTCAATGAAAAAGCCGCAACGCTTGAGATATCTTTGGAAGCTTTGAATAAGCAGGCCGAAGAATATATGAAGCATCATGAAAAAATCTGTGAAGCAGAATGTGCTTATGCAAATATGATCGCATCCGAGCAGAATGCGGAAGCGGCCAAAGAGTCGGCAGCTGAAGAATTAAAGATCCTCGAGACGGCAAGGAGGATCATGAAAGGTGATATAGTTCCGCCTCAGGATGAAGAAAAGCTGATGAAATACAATTTCAAGCTTTATATGGCCGCTAAGAATATGGGTGTTCTGGCTAAGGAGCATGAAGAGGACGATTCTCTCTGGGATGACGAGGAAGAAACCGGCGAAGAAGAAAGGATCGATCCCATGGAATATGCGGGCGAACAGGAAGCACCGGAAGGCGGTCCTTCGCTTGACATGGAAGTATCGGATGTGACGGGAGAATAGGACAAAAAGGCAGATATGAAAGAGACATTACTTACAAACAAACTTAAGATAACGGGACTTGTTGTTTACTTTATCGTTCTTTTTATCGAAAGACTTCTGGCCGTGTTATTAAGTATAAATCACGGCGGTGTGTATGCCGTACTTACCGGTAATTATTTTAATTACATTACTTACGGCGTTACATGTTTAAGTCTTGCGGCAGGAACGGTCTTAATGATAAAGCCGCTTTTCGGACTGCTTAAAGCTCTTTTTTCAAAAGCCGGATATCCGTTTGAAGAAAATTACAAAGCGATAGTTATCGCAGCCATGGCGCTTTTATACGGCGGTATGATGCATACGGGATTTACTCTTGCACCGATACAGTTTGTCGCATACGGATTCCTTATAGCATCCATGATAGTAAGAACGGTGGAAAAGTGTAAGGAAGACAAGTCAAAAAGATTTGCCTCGATAGTATCGGTCATATATTTAACACTCTTTTCCATGACGGTTCCGGTTTGTTATATAGCTCTTAAACTCGGTGCGCTGACGATACCTTTTTATATCGCCGAATTTGCAGCGGCATTTGTTCTTATACCCGTATTCGGACTCATGCTTTTTAAATTCTTTAATGACGGCATTACGAACTTTTCGATCATCAATCCTTTGATCATGCTCATCCTCTCGGGTGCTGCGGTAGCACTTAAATGGAGCGAAGAGATCAATGCGTTTGTTCTGATATTTGTGATCCTTACCACAGTATTTTACCTGGCATTCGGGATCGCGGCAGGAAAGAAAAGCAAATAGATAATATGTGAAAGACATAAGAAAACCTCGCACCGGAAGATGCGAGGTTTATTTTTATTATTCTTCTGTTGCCTTCCAGGGATTACCGGGATCGGTATCCGTGGGATCCCATCCGCGGCGGGGATCGTTTCCGTCGATCTTGGGTGCTTCGGGCTTGCCTAAAGGTCCGGGATTGTCGGGATCGTCATAGATCTCGATTATCGTTCCGGCTTCACAGTTTTCGTAGATCCACTGTGCATCTTCTTCGGTGAGTCGTATGCATCCGTGTGAACAAACGGTTCCGAGTTTATTGTATTCGCCCCAGAGAAGCGTATCCGGCGATCTCTTGTAATACATTACGGAGTGGAACCAGATGTGGCCCGTGATCCTTCTTGCATATTGACCGACCGTGCCTTCTTCGAACTGAAGCCATCTTGCGCTTCCACCCATTGAGAATGAACCGATCGGAGTAGCGTTTCCGCTCGAGCAAACCATTGCTTTGTAAGGAACGGTGTAGTTGCCGCTTTCATCCTTTGAATAAACGGTTACGGTACATGCACGACGGTTTATCTTGATGTAATATGCAGCATCGCCTGTGAGTACTTTGGGAGGAGCCGTTGCATTGACAACCTGTCCTTCGAAAGCCATACGGCCTTCTTTCTTTCCGTACTTTTTATAGTGGTTGTAAAGCTGATTCTCATTTGTTCCGAATACAGCCACAACATCGGGATAAGCATTTGCATAAAACGTGGCATCGAAAAGGGTTTTGTCTTTCATGACCTTTACGGTTCCGACAGCTTCAGTGTTTCCCGTGCAGGCTCTTCCTTCGTTTCTTCCGTATTTGTCATAGTGTGCCCAGAGGTCCTTTTCGTTGTAACCGAACGCTGCCTTAAGATCGGGATAGGTGTCGGCATAATATATCGGATCGAAAACGGTTCCGTCCGGCATATTCAAGGGTGCCGCATTGGCAGTCGTCTTAAGAGACAACACAAGACCGATCGCTATTATCAAAAGCAGTGCAGGTCTTAATACAAACAGTTTTTTCATCATTCGCTCCTTTTACCTTTATACATTTTCCTTCATTTTCTTTTTTCTCTCGTACATTTTCGCATCCGCTTCCTTTACGGCTTCTTTGACGTTTCGGCTGCCTACGGAAAAATCGGCATAACCCAAAGCGGTGCTTAAAGGGATCTCGAGTTTTTTCTTTTCGTTATATTCGTTGATCTTTCGATAAAGCGTATCCAGACTCTCAAGGAATTTAACGTCGACGCTTAAGAGTTTTGAGATGACCAGATACTCGTCACCGCCCATTCTGAAGCAGGTTCCGTTTTCCCCGAAAGCTTCTTTTATGAAACTGGCGAGTGATTTGATGTATTCATCACCCATCAAATGTCCGAGTTTGTCGTTAACATCTTTCAGCTGATTCATGTCGAGCATAACGAAGGTGTAATGCTCTCCCTCGGGAAGTTCGGAATCTATGAACTTGTTGTAGTATTCACGGTTGTAAAGTCCGGTGAGTGCATCCGTATAAGCCATCTTTTCCATGATCTCGGCGTACTGGCCTTTACGGCTTAATTCCGAGATGCTTATAAATTCGTATATGCAGCAGAGCAGGATGAACAAAAACAGAACATACTGATATGCGGGTGTTCCTCTGTAAAGCCTCGGACGGATGCGGTATCTGATGAGTTCCACGATACCGATCACCAGGGGAACAAGGAAAGTGATCGCCATAATGATCTGAAGTCCTTTGGGAACCTTTTTAAGGATAAGGCTCTTTATGAAAAGGACGAGGGCACAGATAACGGTTGTGCCGAGGATGATATGGCTTATGATCAGAAGTTCATGATAATCTTTTATCTTAAGTGATGTTAAAAGTATCTGTGTAAGAAGGTTGATCGACGAAAAGAGAGCTACGACCAGACCTGCTTTTGATTCTTTGTTATTGGTTACAAAAGATGCGAACAAAACTATCGGAAGAGGAAGGATCGCAAGCATCATATAGTCGACAAAATGTATTGCCACGGGTTTGCCCGAGATCAGAGCCGGGAATGTGGTCTCGCATCCGATCCATATGGAGGCAACTATCGCAAAAGTACCCATGCTGATGATCTCGTATCTTCTGTCTCCGAAATGCTTTCCGGCGAATCCGAGGATGAAAGCCACTACACCGAGAGCCATCATAAGAGTACATAAAAGAAACTCTACGGCATTTTTTCTTATCTCGTTTAAAAGAAACGAATTACCGTTGCCGAGGATGATCGTGTGTATGAATCCCGGTGTTTCGGGATAGAGATTATCGACTGTGATCTTTAATGTGCAGTCGTCGTATAAAACGGGAAGTGATATCGCATGAGGATATACGCCGTAAGATTTTCCGAAAAGTCTCGGAGCGTTCGGATGATAATCGTATATCGCATTGCCGTCAAGGAAGACGGTGAAATATATATTCTTACTGTAGAAACAAAGGGATTTGTTTATTAGACTTCCTTTTTCGATATTCTTTTCGATCGTGAAAGAACGGTCGCTTACGAAGTTGTCGAAATCTACTTCGGTCCCGTCTTCGTAATGCCAGTTTTTATCGAAAGCTTTGGAAGAATTATCCGAAAGGATAAGATTATTATTTGCAAAGGCATAAATGAGAACAAAGCAAACAAAAAATGCTATTACCAGGCAGTAATAGAATCTGGAATCAAGATATATTTTCTTTTCACCGTTTGCGTTATCCACGAGATCATTCCTTATTAAAATAAAAAACACCCATATGTGCGACAATTCTATCATAAATAATATGTGTTTACAATTACGGAAAGCCTATAATAAGGCACTTTGAGAAAAAATGTCTGTGAAAAGCCAGAAAATACGGACAATAACAGGACTTTATTGGACGGTTTCCGGCGATTGTGATATGATTAAATGTCCGCATTTTTTGGACAAATATGAGTGACGTTTTTTAACCGGACGGGAGCAGAAATGGAACAAAGACCGATACTTAAAAACAGGGTATATCTCTACCTTACAGAATTCTTTGCGGGAATGTCCGTAATGGCCGTGGAACTCGGAGCCAGCAGACTTCTTGCACCTTATTTCAGTTCTTCGCAGATAGTGTGGACGATCATCATCGGAACCATCATGATCGCGATGGCTTTGGGAAATATTTTCGGCGGAAGAAGTGCCGATAAAAACCCCAATCCCGACAGACTTTATGCAAGGATAATCATCGCAGCGGTCTGGATCGCGCTTATCCCCGTTCTCGGAAAATATATAATAGTTTTAATTTCCGCAGTTTTGATCTTTGCGGTAAACAATAACTTCCTGATCATCGCAGGATTCGCAGCCTGCATGGTGATCTTCGTATTCCCGCTTTTCCTTTTGGGAACGGTAACTCCCTCGCTTGTTAAATATACCGTGGACAATCTCGACAACAACGGAAAGCTCGTCGGAAACTTAAACGCTGCCAACACGATAGGAAGCATCATAGGTACATTCGTTCCGACTTTTATAAGCATACCCGCTGTCGGAACTTCGATAACTTTTCTTATCTTCGCAGGCATCCTTCTGATCCTCTCGGCGGTATATTTCATAACGTCAAAGATCAGCATGAAAAAGATAAAAAGACTTCCCGCGGGAATGATCATTTTTATCCTCTGCTGCGTGTTCGGATATAAGAGCAATTTCGCTTTCTGGCAGAACAATCTCATGTACGAGGGCGAATCCATATACAATTATCTTCAGGTTTACGATGACGAAGATGCGATCTACTTTTCGACCAACGTTCTCTTCGGTATCCAGTCCGTTTATTTAAAAGAAAAAGGTCTTACCGGATATTATTACGATTATGCGATGGCGGCTCCTTTTATGGCGGGAGTGAATGAAAAAGATTCGCTCGACATACTTATCCTCGGAAACGGAACGGGTACATTTGCCACCCAGTGCGAGAGATATTTTGACAAGGATCTAAGCATCACGGGTGTTGAGATAGACGAAAAGATCACGAAGCTTGCAAAAGAATATTTCGAACTTCCCGAAGACGTGGAAGTGATCACATATGACGGCAGGGCATACTTAAATGCGATCGATAAAAAGTATGATGTTATCATGGTGGACGCGTATCAGGATATCACCATTCCTTTTCAGATGTCTTCTGTTGAATTCTTTACGCTCGTAAAAGATCATTTAAAAGACGACGGCGTAATGGTCGTTAACATGAACATGAAGAGTAACGGAGAAGGAAGCATCAACGAATATCTTTCCGACACCATCTGTTCGGTATTCAGTGAGTATGTTTACGCCGACACATCGGAGCTTGGCAACAGGGAATTCTTTGCATCAGACAATCCCAAGATGCTCGAGACTTTTCAAAAAAATGTCGCACTTGAAGAAGATGACGAACTGACTTTTATGATGAATGTCGTTGAAAGAAAATTCGAGACTTATGAAGCCGGCGAATACGTCATGACCGATGACAAAGCACCCGTCGAACTGCTTGGAATGAAAGTTGTGGATGAACTTATCCGGACGGAAATGGCTTATTACAAAAAGGTTTTCAAAGAAGGCGGTATAAAAGCCGTGATCGAAAATCTGTAAGCGGCTTTCAGAGGTTTTTATTATGACACAGGAAGAAAAATTCAAAAAAATGACGACCGAGCCGGTGCAGTCCCTGGTTGGAAGACTTGCTGTACCGACGATCTTAAGTATGCTCGTTACGTCATTTTACAATATGGTTGATAAATTCTTTGTAGGACGTATCAATGCATCGGCATCGGGAGCGGTAGCGGTTGTATTTGCATTAATGGCGATAATCCAGGCATTCGGATTTATGTTCGGACACGGCTCCGGAAATTTCGTTGCAAGAAAGCTTGGCGAACAGAAAGAAGATGAAGCCGAAGTGATCGCTAATGCAGGCTTTGCTTTTGCATTTTCTTTCGGAGTCATATTTGCGATCGTCGGACTCCTTAATATTGACAGACTCGCTTATTTACTCGGATCCACCGATACGATCCTTCCGTATGCACGCCGGTACATGGGACCGATCCTTGTGGGAGCACCATGGATGATGTCATCGATCGTTTTAAACAATGAGATCCGTTACCAGGGCAATGCAAAGACAGCCATGTTTGGGATCATGTCGGGTGCTGTTGTAAATATGGCACTTGATCCGCTTTTGATCTTCGGATTTAAACTTGGCATTCTCGGAGCTTCTCTTGCGACGGTAAGCGGACAGATAGTAAGCTTTTTCCTTCTTCTTCTGGCAACCCGAAAAGAAAGCAATATAAGCATTACGATAAAAAGAAATCCTTTTGCGTTTAAGTATCTTTGGGAGATCGTTTCAGGCGGCCTTCCTTCACTTTTCAGACAGGGATTGGCAAGTGTTTCCGCAATACTTCTTCAAAGAGTCGCAAAAGAGATTGCAGGACCCATGTATGCCGACGCAACGATTGCCGGCATGGGTATTGTAAGTAACATAAGCATGTCTTTAAACTCGGCGGTCATCGGATTCGGCCAGGGCTTTCAGCCTGTCTGCAGTTTTAACTTCGGAGCAGCAAAATACAAAAGAGTTAAAGATGCATTTCTCTTTTCCGTGAAGGTCTGCGCAGCGCTTATGTTTGTTGTGGGTGCGGTATGTTTCTTTTTTGCTCCGCAGGTTGTCAATCTTTTCATAAACGACAAACCGGAAATTGTTGAAAAGGTTGTTGAGATCGGATCATTTGCTTTAAGGGCCCAGTGCATCACGTACGTTTTCGGTGTCTGGATCATACTTACGAATATGCTTTTGCAGGCTTCGGGAAGAGCGTTCGGCGCCACGGTCATTTCATCCTGCCGTTCCGGTCTCTGCTTTATCCCGATAATACTGATCCTTCCGAGATTTTTAGGCCTTACGGGCGTTCAGATATCTCAGGCGGTGGCCGATATGATCGCATTCTTCATATCTTTGGGCGGCGGATTGTATTTCTTAAAGAAGCTTGAAAAAATGGATAAAGAACAGTCCCAAAATCTTGATGAAGGATGACGGGAAAGGTATAATTGATTTACTGATATAAGGGGGTATAAAAATGACAATTTCAAATGATATCAAATACGTTGGAGTAAACGATCACTCCATAGACCTTTTCGAAGGGCAGTACGATGTACCAAACGGCATGGCATACAATTCATATGTCATCCTTGATGATAAGATCGCAGTAATGGATACGGTGGATAAAAACTTTACGCATGAGTGGCTCGACAATCTTGCCAATGCTCTCGGTGGAAGAAAGCCCGATTACCTTGTGGTTCAGCATATGGAACCCGACCATTCCGCGAACATAGTCAATTTTGTAAACGCTTATCCCGATGCGACCATCGTTTCTTCATCCAAGGCGTTTACCATGATGAAGAATTTCTTCGGAAAAGATTTCGAAGAAAAGAGGATCGTTGTTGCCGAAGGCGACACGCTCTCACTCGGAAAACATACACTTAATTTTGTGGCTGCACCCATGGTTCACTGGCCCGAAGTCATCATGACTTACGATTCGTTCGACAAGGTACTTTTCTCGGCCGACGGATTCGGCAAATTCGGTGCGCTCGATGTTGAAGAAGACTGGGCATGCGAAGCAAGACGTTACTATTTCGGTATCGTCGGAAAATACGGCACACAGGTTCAGGCTGTTCTTAAAAAGGCTGCAGGACTCGATATTCAGACTATCTGTCCTCTTCACGGCCCCGTGTTAAACGAAAACCTTGGTTACTATCTTAACCTTTACAATATCTGGTCATCTTACGGCGTTGAGACCGACGGAATAGTTATCGCTTATACATCAGTATACGGTCACACAAAGAAGGCGGTTGAACTTCTTGCCGAGAAATTAAAAGCCAACGGCTGTCCCAAGGTTGCCGTTACCGACCTTGCGAGAGACGATATGGCAGAAGCTGTTGAAGATGCGTTCAGATACGGCAAGATCGTTCTTGCAACGACCACATACAATGCAGAGATCTTCCCTTTCATGAGAGAGTTTATCAATCATCTTGTTGAAAGAGGATTCAAGAATAAAACAGTCGGACTCATCGAAAACGGTTCTTGGGCGCCTCTTGCCGCAAAGACCATGAAAGGCATGCTCGAGGGCTGCAAGAATTTAACCTTTACGGATACGACCGTTAAGATCCTTTCCGCATTAAACGACGAGAGCAAGGCTCAGATCGATGCGCTTGCCGATGAACTCTGCATGGATTACAAAGCCATAAGAGAAGAGACCGCCAACAAGAACGACCTTACGGCACTCTTTAAGATCGGATACGGTCTTTATGTCGTAACAAGCAACGACGGCAGGAGAGACAACGGACTTATCGTAAACACGATCTCACAGGTCACAAGTTCTCCCAACCGTGTGGCAGTCTGCATCAACAAAGACAATTATTCGCATCATGTAATCAAGCAGACAGGCATCATGAATGTTAACTGCCTCTCTGTGGAAGCACCTTTCTCCGTATTCGAATGCTTCGGATTCAGAAGCGGAAGAAATGTGGATAAATTTGAAAATGCAGAAAACCTTGTACGTTCGGATAACGGCCTTGTATTCTTATCCAAGTACATTAATGCATTTATGTCTCTTAAGGTTGAACAGTATGTGGATCTCGATACCCACGGCATGTTCATCTGTACGGTGACCGAAGCCAGAGTTCTTTCCGACAAGGAAACAATGACTTATACATATTATCAGGAGAACGTAAAACCGAAGCCCGAGACAGAAGGCAAGAAGGGTTACGTCTGCAAGGTCTGCGGTTATGTTTACGAAGGCGACGAGCTTCCCGAAGATTTCGTATGCCCTCTCTGCAAACACGGCGCAGCTGATTTCGAACCGATATCATAAAAAATTTCAAATGCTCACGGTACGATGATACTGTGAGCATTTTTGTCCGAAAAATTATTATGTCTTTTTAAAAGGATGGGTTGGGAATGGCTCTTAAGATTGTCAGAAACGATATAACCAAAATGGTTGTCGATGCGATAGTAAATACCGCCAATAAAGAAGTTAAAGTCGGAGACGGATGTGACTCGGCAGTATATGAAGCAGCCGGTTACGAAAAGCTTCTCTGGTACAGAAAAGAAAATATCGGAAACGTAAACGAAGGTGATGTTTTCATTACGCCCGGATTTGATCTTAAGGCGAAAAACATCATCCATGTCGTAAGTCCCAGATACTTTGACGGTATCTCGGGAGAAGAGGCGAAGCTTCGAGGATGCTATAAAAAAGCGCTGGAACTCGCAGCCGAAAACAATATCCGAAGCATTGCTTTTCCGCTCATTTCCACGGGAAGTTTCGGATACCCGAAGGAAGAAGGCCTTCGCATAGCACTTGATGAGATCAATGCATTTCTTTTGAAAAAGAATATGCTTGTTTACATTGCGGTTTTTGATGAGGAATCGGTTAAACTCGGTCAGAAAGTTACTCCCGAACTCGAAGAATTCATAAGTAACAATTATGTTAAAGAAGCAGACCTTAAGGAATACTCCGGCGTGCTTTCCGGAAGAGCGGCAAGCGAGATATCCGATGACCTGTATTTTAACCGTGCATCCACAAGGCTTGCGGCAGAAAGGTATCTTGCGAACGAACCTGACGGAGAACGCCGGAAAAACGAAAGACGGAGTCTGTTTTCGAATATCAGAAGAAAAGAAAGCGAACCGGTCTTTAATAACAAAGAAAACGAAGTAATGCTGGGCTGCATGCCAATGGAAGTCTGCGAAGACGCTGCCGCACCCATGGATTACGATGAGATGCAGGATAAAATTGACAACGGACTGAATGAAAGGCTTAAGCATCTTACGGATTCTTTCTCCGAATATCTTATGTACCTTATCGAATCAAAGGGTATGAAGAATGCCGATGTTTATAACAGATCGCTGGTCGATAAGAGAACTTTTTCAAAGATAAAGAGCAATTCGGATGCTCATCCGAAAAAACTCACGGTACTTTGCCTCTGCGTCGGAGCAAGACTTAACTTAGACGAGACAAAAGATCTTCTTGCGAGAGCCGGATATGCTTTATCGCCCTGCGATAAAACGGATGTGATCTTTTCATTCTTTATTGAACAGGGGTTCTACGATATGATCGAAATAAGCATCCGGCTTGAAGAATACGGACTTCCGTGTGTGGTGGATTAGTTAAAAAAATTAATTTAAAGGTCGCTTTTCGGGCGACCTTATTTTTTTATCCATCTGTTATCATTGCCTCAACAAAGAAAAAAACAAACCCCAAAGGAGGTAATGATTATGAAGAAAAATCTAACGGAGATAGTTTTCATTCTCGACAGAAGCGGTTCAATGAGCGGACTTGAAGCAGATACCATCGGCGGTTTCAACTCTATGATAGAAAAGCAGAAAAAGGAAGAGGGCGATGCGATCATCTCGGCGGTCCTTTTCGATGACAGCACCGAGGTGATCTACGACAGAGTTGATATCAAAAAGATCGAAAAGATGACAGACAAGCAGTATTACGTAAGGGGCTGTACGGCACTTCTTGATGCAATGGGCAGCGCTATACATCACATCGGAAACATTCACAAGCATTTGGGTGATGAGTCTCCCGAAAAGACGATCTTTATCATAACGACCGACGGTATGGAAAATGCCAGCAGGAAATACAATTATTCCAAGGTTAAGAAGATGGTCGAAAGACAGAAGGAAAAGTATAACTGGGAGTTCCTGTTCCTGGGTGCAAATATCGATGCTATCAAGGAGGCCGGAAGATTCGGCATCAATGCGAGCAGAGCGGTTGAATATACCTGTGACAGCACGGGAACAAGACTTAATTACGAGGTCCTTTCAAAGACTGTCTGCAAGATGAGAAAGTGCGCATCGCCTATGTTTATGAGCAGGATGCTCGATGAGGAAGACTGCTTTGCGGAGATTAGAGAAGATCACGCATCCCGTGCATAAGTCTTCGGATACTTCTATCGTATTGAGTTTAAAGGCAAAAAAAGGTATAATTGAGTGCGAAAGTTTAAAGGCTTTCGCACTTTTTTTGTCAAAGGATCGGGTTGTGAAAAAGGCACTGGTTAAAAATCTCATAATTCTTATATGTTTGCCCCTGGCAGGATTTGCGCTCCTGCTTTTGGTTCATTTACTTCCGACCTCGAACATGAAAGCAAATGTATATTCGTCCGTCGATTCGATAGAAGCGGAATGCTTTGATGAACTCATGATCGACGATTATTCAGCGACATTAAACGGTAATTTCACAGACTGCCTCATGCTTCATTATTCGATATATGACGAAGGCCATTCGCTTCTCGATCAGACTCTCAATATGTATCGAAGCGAATCGGATCCCGAAGAAGAGTGGTGGCCCGGCCGTTCATTGCTTGATTATTTAAACGGTGTACCCGTAAGCAAAGAGGTATCTTATTCGAGATACTGGCACGGATACCTCGTTGTCTTAAAACCCCTTCTTTTATTCACATCGTTTAATTCGATAAGACTTTTAAACGCGGGACTGGAACTTATGCTCCTCTGTCTCGTACTTATAATGTTTTCAAAAAAAGGATATTCGAAGATCGCACTTTCTTTTGCTGCATCGCTTCCCTTTATGTTTTTCTTTTCGTCGTTTGCATCTTTATCACTGAGCATCTGTATGTACATACTGCTCGTCGAGATGCTCATTATCGCATCCTTTAACGGAAAGCTTTCCGAGAGGGAAAGATATACGACGTTTTTCCTTATCGCGGGAGCGGCGACTTCGTTCTTCGATTTTCTGACATATCCTCTGGTTACACTGGCATTTCCTCTCATCGCCGTTATAGGCATGAACGAAAAGAAAATGTCCAAATCTTTTGTTTCGCTTTTTAAGCATTCTCTTTTCTGGGTTGTCGGATATGTATTCATGTGGGCATCCAAATGGCTTCTTTGCGCAACAGTATTCGGTAAAGGCGCTTTAACGGATGCATTAAATACGGTATCGGTCAGAACATCCGCTTCGGAAGGCGGAAGGATCGCCGGCTTTGCAAATGTCCTTAAAAACAATCTTTCACCTTTTGCAAACAGGGCATTCGCTTTGCTCGCACTTTTTGTTCTGATCATTATCGCTGTCGGTATCATAAAGACAGGACTTATAAAAACTTTTGCAAAAATCTCATCGAATATTCCTCTGCTCCTTATCGGACTGACACCTTTTGTATGGTGGTTTGCAGCGTCGAATCATTCTTCGGAGCACTGGGTATTCACATGCAGGATCTTTTCGATATTCGTATTTGCGGTAGTGTTCGTATTTACTAGGAATTCGGAAAGACATTCCAATAAAGACTGACGGGTTTGGTTTTTGATGAAAAGAAAGAAGAGATATTCCACAAGAAACATATTCTTCGTTTATTCGCTGATGATACTCATTGTGGCCGTGATCTCATTTGCGGTCTCAATGTATTTTTCGCGTATGATAAAAGCGGCAAATCAGGCGGGTGACAGTCCGAGCGCGATAAGCGAATCAGGTGTGGAATTAAACAAATATTACGTTATGATCACATCCGACAGGGAACTTGATTTCTGGCAGTCGGTATATAAGGGCGCATACGAAGAAGGTCTTAAAAAAGGTGTCAGTGTCGAACTGATGGGCGAGAACCTCTCGGAAGATTATGACGAGAAAGAACTTATGGAGATAGCTATCGCTTCAAAGGTTGACGGTATCATAGTTTATGCCGACGACAGTCTTGAGATGAGAAGCCTTATAGATGAAGCTGTATACGAAGGGATCCCCGTAGTTACGGTGTACGGAGACAATGCCAATTCTTCGAGGATCTGTTATGTCGGTGTCGGAAGTTATAACTTGGGACGTGAATACGGCAAGCAGATCGTTAAGATCGCCAGAGAATACGAACTTTCCAACACGACCGCATCCACACATATGAATGATGTGATAAAGGTTGCGGCACTGGTCAATTCCTATTCCGACAACTCCAACCAGTCCCTCGTATTGTCGGGTATCCAGAACGCGGTATCGACGGAAAACAATACCCAGATCCAGATAGAACTCACACAGGTTTATGTAGATAACAGAAATACTTTTACCACTGAAGAATCCATCCGTGATATCTTCAGAGGCGAAGAAGCTCCGGATGTTATCGTGTGCTTGAACGAAACGGATACCAACTGCGTTTACCAGTCGCTTGTTGACTACAACAAAGTAGGTAAATCCTATATACTCGGATACTACGATTCCGAGACCATATTAAAAGGAATATCGCGTAACGTTATTTATTCGACTGTCTCCGTAGATACACAGCAGATGGGCGTGTACTGCGTGGATGCGATAAAAGAGTACGAACAAAACGGCAATACCAGCCAGTATATGCCTGCCGACGTTACCCTTATCGATAAAAACAATGTTTCGGAATACCTTGTCGAAACCGGGGAGGTGGCGCAATGAAAGAAAAGCATGCCAGACCCACGATCTCGCTTCAGGTTAAGTTAAGCGGTATATTTATCATGGCGAGTATCCTTATCTTTATCGTTAATGCGATGCTGGCTCTCGGTATCACCAATATGACCAATGAAATGGATTCCGTATACCGTGACAACTTAAAGCTTAACGAACTTGCCGTATCTTTATCCGAAGTACAGACGAGCATGACGGATTATCTTAATACAAAGACCACCGACTCGCTTGAAAGGTATTTTAAGAGTGAACAGGACTATTACAGTCTCATCGGTGAATTGAACAACGAGGTTACCGGCGACAGCTACGATCTTATGGAAAAGAACATAAGAAACATGTCGGAAGAATATCTTGAGACGACCGGCTATGCGATCGAAGCAAAGCGTGGACGAAACGTAGAAAAGTACAGTGCCGAGTACGATAAGGCGAGCAGACTTTACAATTATATAAATACGTATATCAACAGTCTTAACAATGAGCGTTTCAAAAGTAATTCCTCAAACTTTACGGAACTCATCTCGGCATTCCGTATCTTCGAGCTTATAACTTTCTTTATCATGTTCGGCGCGGTGATAGGAAGTACGTTATTCGTGATCGGATTTACGAGCTCGCTCATGGACCCCGTAAGAAAACTTGCGAAGTCCGCCGATGAAGTCGCAAAAGGTAATTTCGAACTTGAAAACATTGAGATCATTTCCGGTGATGAGATCGGTGTCGTAACCGGTGCCTTCAACAAGATGGTCGTCAGCATCAGACAGTACATCGAGCAGATCAAGGAAAATATGGAATACGAGAGAAGCATGCAGGAGAAGGAATTAAGGATCGAGGCCACCCTTAAAGAGGCGCAGCTTAAATACCTTCAGACGCAGATCAACCCCCATTTCCTTTTCAATACGTTAAACGCGGGCGCGCAGCTAGCCATGATGGAAGAGGCACAGAGGACCTACGATTACATTCAGAACACCGCGGAGTTCTTCAGATATAATGTAAGGGAAGGAAATACGACGGTTCGTCTCTCGGATGAGATCGCGCTTATCGACCATTACATTTATATACTGAACGTAAGATTTTCGGGTGACATCAAATACGAAAAGACGGTGGATGAAACAATAGTGGATGTACTGATGCCGAGCATGATCTTACAGCCAATTGTCGAAAACTCCGTCAACCACGGTATAAAAGAAATGGAAGGCAAAGGAAAGATCTCTCTTCGCGTTTACTCCGAAGACGGATTTGTATGCATAAGCGTAAAAGATAACGGCGCGGGTATGTCTAAAGAGATGATCGACAAGGTCTTAAGCGGCGAACTGACCGAGGAAGAGAAACCTTCGCCCGTCGGAGCGCACGGTATAGGAATGGATAATGTCATCAAGAGATTAAGACTCTTTACCGACAGGGAAGACAGTGTTTCCATTAAGAGCGACGGTGAAGGAAAAGGAACCGAAGTTATCATTAAGCTTATCAAGGAATAAGAGATATTAAGCGGAGGCAGGAAAAATGTATAAAATAATGATTGCCGACGATGAAGGAATCGTTATAGACTCCCTGAAATTCGTTCTTGAAAAAGAATTCGGCAGGGACTGCGTAATAGAATATGCCAAGACGGGACGAAGCGTTATCGAACTTGCCGAGACTTTCAGACCGGATATCTCGATCATGGATATCCAGATGCCGGGCATCAACGGTATCGATGCGATGAAAGAGATCCGTGAGAAAAACAAGGACGTTATATTTATCGTAATGAGTGCTTACGATAAGTTCGATTATGCGACCGAAGCCATCAAACTCGGAGTTCTCGATTATATAACGAAGCCGATGGAGAAAAACAGGATCATCGCAGTCGTTAAGCGCGCCATGGCCATGATAGACAAGGAAAGAGCCAGACGAAGCAACGACCTTATGGTCATGGAAAAACTCGAGATGGTCATTCCGATGCTCGAGAGCGGACTTATCTACAGTATCTTCCTTCAGAACAAATTCTCGGAAGAAGCCTACAATTATAAAAACATCCTCGGTATCAACGAGGAATTCGGCTACATGATGGCCGTTGTCTGCGGTGAGAGGGACGAGGATTCGAACCTTACGAACGCAGTCGGCAGCAGTGTAAGACTTCAGAACCACTATGCCGAATTAAGATCCTACATAAAAGATTTCTGCGGCGGAATAGTCGGAAACGTAATGTCCAACAAGATCGCGGTTTTGGTACCTTACGATAAAAAGGAAATGGATTATGCCGACAGGAATGCTCTGATAGAAAAGACCAGGGAATTTACGCGTACGCTTCAAAAGAAGTTATCCGGCGATTTCAAGATCGGTATCGGCGGCGTAAAAGAATTCTCAAAGATGAACGAATCTTATGACGAAGCACTGCAGGCTTTAATCAACGCAAACGGAAGAGTAGCACATGCGGACGACCTCGACCTTCGATGCGATTACGAGGAGAACTATCCCGTTGACACCGAAAAGAGAATGTTCGAACTTGTCGAAAAAGGAGATTATGTCGGTGCGGGCAATGCCGCAGGCCAGTATTTTGACTGGATGAGCGAAAACTTTTCCGACAGTATCATGGATATCAGACTTAAGGTGCTCGAATTTGTGCTCTACGCCGAAAGACTTCTTTATGTCAAGGGTGGTAATACCTACGAATTCAAGAGCCGTACGGATTATCTTCCCACGGTCATGGGCATGGATGATCTTTCCGACATGAAGACATGGTTTCTTAATAAGATAATAGAAGTAACGCAGAAGGTTGAAAACAACCGGAGCGAGAAATCCGAAAGCCTTATCGAAAAAGCGGAATCCTTCATCAACAGAAATTATATGAAAGATCTTTCGCTCGACGATATCTCGAGATACTGCAATATCAGTTCCTACTATTTCAGCAAGCTCTTCAAACAGGAGACCGGCGAAAATTACGTGGAATACTTGAGCAGGGTAAGGATCGAGAATGCCAAGAAGATGCTTTCCGATTCGGAAGCTTCCATAAAAGAGATAAGCTACTCGGTCGGATTTTCAGATCCCAACTACTTCTCCAGGGCATTCAAAAAATACGAGGGCGTATCCCCCACCGAATACAAGGACGGAAAGACAGAATAAAGGAACAGCGATATGAAAAACTTAAAGAGAATCCTTTTTAAAACAATGGGTGTACCGATGGCGGCACTTTTCATGCTCACTTCTTTTTCGGCATGTACCCCGAAAGAGAACGAAGTCAAAGAATACACCGTTGCCGAAAGCAATCCCATTAATATAGGAATGTCCTTCGACTCGTTCGTTATCGAGAGATGGCAGAGAGACAGGGATGTATTTGTTTCCACTGCCAAAGAGATGGGCGCCGAAGTTAACGTCCAGAACGCAAACGGCAATATCGAGGAACAGAAAAAACAGATCCAGTATTTTATCGAACAGAATGTTGACGTCATAGTGATCATCTGTATCGATGCCGATACCCTTTCCGAAGAAGTCAAAAGAGCAAAGAACGTGGGCATCAAGGTTATCGCTTACGACAGAATTATAAGGGATGCGGATCTTGACCTTTATATTTCCTTTGACAACACGACCGTAGGAAAGCAGATGGGCGAGACACTCGTCAATGCCGGAGTCGGCGAGGGCAGCAATATCGTTATGATAGGCGGTTCGCTCACAGACTACAATGTTCCCGCTCTCGAAGAAGGTTTTATCGGCGTGATGGAAGAGAATAAGGTAAACATCGCCGATCAGACGCACTGCGACGGATGGAAAGCCGAGATCGCTTCCGAATATGTTTATTCAAATATGGATATAATCTCAAATGCAGATGCGATAATGTGCGGAAACGACAATATCGCAAGTAAGGTCGTAGCAGCTTTATCGGAACAGCGACTTGCGGGAGAGATACCCGTTACCGGACAGGATGCAGATCTTGAAGCCTGCCAGAGAATAGTCGAAGGCACACAGCTTATGACGGTGTACAAACCCGTGGATGATCTTGCAAAGAAAGCGGCCGAATGTGCCATCAAACTTGCGAGAAACGAAGACATCGGTGCCGAGCTTACAATGAACAACGGCTCGTTCGATGTTCCCTACATAAGCCTTACACCTATTCCCGTAACGGCTGATAATATCGACGAAGTCATTATAAACAGCGGTTTCCACACCAAAGAGGACGTTTATCTTAACGTAACCGAATAGGTATAGCATTTTTTTGTCAATTAAGAGTGTATGCTGACAATTTTTTGATAGCATACACTTTTTTTATTTTTTCAACTTATCAAAAAAGTGCAGAATGTAGCAATTTATTTTGCAAAAAGGTGTGTTAATTTATAGGTGTAGTCATGAAACTAACATTTCAAATTCAATGGGAGGTAAAGAAATGAAAAAAAGATTACTCAGTGTTCTTCTTGCATCCGGTATGGTAGCTACAACACTTGTTGGTTGTACAGCAGGCGGATCAGGCAATAAGAAAGTCGGCGTTGCAATGCCTACAAAGGATTTACAGAGATGGAACCAGGACGGTGCCAACATGGAAGCTCAGCTTAAGGCTGCAGGTTATGATGTAGATCTTCAGTACGCATCAAACGACATCAATACTCAGGTTACTCAGATTGAGAACATGATCACATCCGGTTGCGACGTTCTCGTTATCGCTTCTATCGATGGTGATTCACTCGGAACAGTACTTGATCAGGCTAAGCAGAAGAACATTCCTGTTATCGCTTATGACCGTTTGATCATGAACTCAGACGCTGTTACATACTATGCAACATTCGATAACTACATGGTAGGTACAAAGCAGGGTCAGTACATCGAAGAGCAGTTAGGTCTTAAGGATGGCAAGGGACCTTACAACATGGAAATCTTCACAGGTGACCCCGGTGATAACAACGCAAGATTCTTCTACGGCGGTGCTATGGACGTACTTAATCCTTACATCGACAACGGACAGATCGTAGTTCCTTCAGGACAGATCGATTTCGATACAGTTGCTACAGCTAACTGGGCTTCAGATGCAGCTCAGGCAAGAATGGAAGCTATCATTTCTTCCAACTACGCTGACGGAACACAGCTTGACGCAGTTCTCTGCTCAAACGACTCCACAGCATTCGGTGTAACAAACGCACTCGTTAACAACTACACAGGCGCATATCCCATCATTACAGGTCAGGACTGTGATATCGCTAACGTAAAGAACATGCTTGAAGGAAAGCAGTCAATGTCTATCTTCAAGGATACACGTACACTTGCTTCCAAGACAGTTGAAATGGTTGACGCTATCCTTAAGGGAACAAATGCACCCGTTAACGATACTTCAACATACGACAATGGTAAGAAGGTTGTTCCTTCATACCTTTGCGAGCCCGTATTTGCTGATGTTAATAACTACGAAGAACTCTTAATCAAGTCCGGTTACTACACAGCAGAGCAGTTACAGTAATTCCCCAATGAGAGGAAACTGATTCTTCTCATTCCCTACTTACGGTTAAGTCCCCTTTTCTCATGACTATTAAAGGGGACTTAACTATGTAAACACTTAAAAAATGTGACACAGGTATTATTGAAAAAGAAAAGGTAAATGAAAATCAGGAGGGATAAAATTGGCCAAAATATTACTTGAAATGCAAAATATTACCAAGTTATTCCCGGGCGTTAAAGCACTTGACAATGTTAACCTTCAGGTAGAAGAAGGTGAGATCCATGCTCTCGTTGGTGAAAACGGAGCCGGAAAATCAACATTGATGAACGTATTGAGCGGTATTTATCCTTACGGAACATACGAAGGAAAAATATTATATAACGGTCAAGAATGTCAATTCACGAACATTAAGGACAGTGAAGCACTGGGAATCGTTATCATACATCAGGAGCTCGCACTTATTCCTTATATGACAATCGGAGAGAACATGTTCCTTGGTAACGAACAGGGAAAGTCCTGGAAGATTGATTGGACAGAAACATATGGTAAAAGTGATGAGTATTTAAGAACAGTCGGACTTAAAGAATCCTCACGTACCTTAATTAAAGATATAGGTGTCGGCAAGCAGCAGCTTGTTGAGATCGCAAAGGCTCTTGCAAAGAATGCAAAACTTCTTATTCTCGATGAGCCTACTTCATCTCTTAACGAAAACGAATCAAAGGATCTGTTGGACCTTCTTCTTAAATTCAAGAAGGAAGGACTTACATCCATCATCATATCTCATAAGTTGAACGAGATCTCATACGTAGCAGACAAGATCACTGTTATCCGTGACGGATCTACGATCGAAACACTCGACAAAGAGAAAGATGATATTTCCGAAGCAAGGATCATCAAAGGAATGGTTGGACGTGAACTTTCCGACCGATTCCCCAAGAGAGAAAAGAACATCGGAGATGTTAACTTCGAAGTTAAGAACTGGAATGCATATCATCCTATCTACAGTGAGAAAAAGATCATCAATGATGTAAGTATCTACACAAGAAAAGGTGAGATCCTCGGTATCTGCGGACTTCAGGGTGCCGGCCGTACGGAATTCGCGATGAGCGTATTCGGAAAGAGCTACGGCGAAAAGATATCCGGAACGATCATTAAAGACGGAAAAGAGATCCATCTTAACAACGTTCAGGAAGCTATCAAAAATAAACTCGCATATGTTACCGAAGACCGAAAAGGAAACGGACTTATCTTAAGCAACTCGATCAAGTTCAACACAACGCTCGCAAATCTTGGCGGCGTAAGTTCGAACGGAGTTATCAACCAGGATAAGGAATATGCGGTAGCGGTTGAGTATAAAGAGAAACTCAGAACCAAATGTCCTACCGTTGAACAGAACGTAGGTAATCTGAGCGGTGGTAACCAGCAGAAAGTTCTTCTTGCAAAATGGATGTTTGCCGATCCCGACATACTTATCCTCGACGAGCCTACAAGAGGTATCGACGTAGGTGCTAAGTATGAGATCTACTGCATCATGAATCAGCTCGTAGCGGAAGGCAAAACAGTTATCATGATCTCTTCCGAAATGCCCGAGATCCTCGGTATGTGTGACAGACTCTACATCATGAACGAGGGCAGGATCGTAGGCGAAATGCCTGCAGAAGAGGCAACTCAGGAATCGATCATGGCATGTATTTTACAAAGTGAAAGCGATAATTAATTACGCTATTTGGTTTAGATACATTCTTAAAAAATTTCTATAAAAAGGAGAAGAGTGATGGAAAAAAAGAATGACAACACAAAAGTCATTGAGTTTATCAAAAA
>CADARM010000001.1 GCA_902790275.1 uncultured Lachnospiraceae bacterium | reverse complement strand
TTTTATAACAAATATAGTACAAATAAGTATGATCCAAAAACGTTAGAAGAAGAAATTGTAAAGCTAATTCTTGATGATGATGTTTCTTTTAAAAAGGGGATATATGAATTTTTACTAAGCGGAAAAGTTTTAGAAAATAAACTAAATATTAGAACTTTTAGTGATAGCATAAAACTTGAAGTGATAAAAAACAATCTTACTAAAAATGGTGGCAACATTTTTTGCGAGATATGCGGAAAGAAAATGACATCAATCGAAGATTGTCATTTTGATCACATTTTTCCTTTTGCTAAGGGAGGAAAATCAACTTCAAATAACTGCCAGATATTATGTTCTTCTTGTAATTTAAAAAAGAATGATAAGTTATTACAAGACTTCATAATTGAAGAAAAAGCGCGTGCTTTTCTATCCGGTATGTCTTTAGAGGATAATAATACTATTGCAACAAATAATGATTCTAAAGAAGAAATTGTTTCAAATGTCCAAAACGAGGAAAATCAAATAACTAAAGAAATTTTTGATAAAGTCATTAAGTCTTTTATAGAGAAACATGGCACTATTCAAAGGATTGACTTTGCAAGAGAATATAATAATCTCCCTTCTTTTAGCTATGTAAAGCAATACTATGGTGGTCTACTAGAACTTAAGGATGCTTTTGGCATTCGGGATCAATCTTTTTATTGGGATAGAGATAGTATCAAAGAAGCTTTAGTTTCTTTTGTAGATAAACATGGAACTCTTACTCAAAAGGATTTATGCAAATCAAATGGTCTTCCATCAATTCCATGTATATTACGATACTATCCAGAGTATGCATCATTAAGCGATATCCAAAAGAACTTATTAGGTTTAGATGGTATTACTTTTTGGGATAAAGAGTCTGCTATCGTTGCTGGCAAAGAATTCATGAAAACACATGATTGCATTCATCAGAAAGACTTTAAAGCAGAAAATAACTTGCCAAATTATGGTGTTATCAATAAATTATTTGGTACTTTAAATGCTTTTCAGGAAGAAATTGGTGCCCCATTGTCTACTAGAAATGAATTTATTTCGAAAGAAGAAATTCACCGAGTAGTTGAAAAACATTTTGATGGTAAAGAGCGTATTATTGAAAATCAAGTTAATTTTGAAAAGGATTTTAGCATCAAGTTAGATATTATAAGAAAAAGATATGGCTCATTTGATAATTTTTGCGAAGAAGAGGGAATATCTCTTTCAAAGAAAAAAATCTTTAAATATTCAAAACGAGAAGTTGACGATGCCATATCAAATTGGGTTTTACAAGGAAATGGAATACCTAGAGCGCATGATCTCACTAAAGTTGGATTGCCTTCGCCAGCTGTTATTATGAGATTTTATAAGGATTGGAGAGAACCATTTGTTATGTATCAAAAACTTCATGAAGAAGTCAATCGAGTTAAATAATTATAGTACATACATATAAGGTTTTCAAAAAAATATAATGGAGGGAAAAAATGACAGTGGTTGTGGGCAATGGCGAAAGCCCCAAAAATTATAAAATAACATCTCTTGCGACATAGTGGATTGTCTGATAGTGACTTTCCTCTAGTACCTTCTTTAGATAGAAAAATAAAAGACAATGAACCTGCAAGAAAATGGGTTGAAGCGGAGTATAAATTAGTAGAGTTTTCAGAACAACGTTTTCCTGATAGTTTTGTAAAACACACACCAGCACTGTTAATTGCTAATATGCAACATTACGGAATACCTACAAGAATGATGGATGTTTCAGGAAATGCTCTGGTAGCATTGTATTTTGCATGCGATAATCCAGAAAAAGACGGACAGGTAATAGTTTTTGATGAAAAAATAGTATCTGCTTATAATCCATACGCCAATGCTATTGCGGATACATATCGAATTACACAAAATTCAAAAACTGATATGGATACATATAGGTATCACATTTACAAACAGGAGTATTTTTCCTCATTAGAATATCCTAATTGGGAAAATATAAAAAATCAGGACGATTCTCATAATATGGAATTATTAAAACAACCAATAGTAGTTGATGTTGGTTCATTAAATCAACGTCAAATAAATCAATCTGGAAAGTTCATATTATTTCCCAATGAATTCTATAAAGATTCTAAAGGGAAAGAATATATTTCTAATCAGCTGATTAAAGTGAGAAAGGATTCTAAATTTATAAAAGCAATAATCAGTATACCCAAAGAAGAAAAAAATAGAATTCTAGAACAATTAGAACTTGTAGGAATAACAAAAGATTTTCTTTTTCCAGATAATACAGAGATAGTTTGTAATTCTATTAAACAAACAATTAGAAATGAAATGTATTATCCATCAAATAAAAAAATAGGAACTCGTATATCTTAAAATATTCTGAAAGTTGGATATAAAAATGACAATGCAGCGTTTAGATTCTTTTACCTATCAGGACAAACCCGCTGAAGCCATCTCCATAAGTCGTAGGTTTTCATTTACTCCGAAGAATAATTTCGGAATAATAGTCACACCATGTGAAACAAGCAATTGGAGAGGATTTTGGTGTGATTACTGTATAGATACATCATTTATTATAAAGAATATTTATATATTTGCAAAGAATCTGGATGGTTTACAATTATTTGGAAAAAACCCAAAAGAAATTCCTGAATATAAAAATCTTTTAGATAAAATAAATGAAAAACGAAAAGATTCTTTGAAGTATTCAAACGGATTTCCGATGATGTATGAAGATATAAATTATCTCTTCAAGTATACAGGACAAATTGTTCTGGGCATAAACCCTAACACAAAAAAATACGATACCGAACGATATGAAAAAGTCTACGAAATGGATTATAAAGAAGGAATTCTAGTTCAGCAAAAAGACATTACAGCTATTTGGAAAACCGCTAATGAAAATGAAACCAAGTTCTGGTGGCAAGAAGAGAAAAATGAATATTTTTATCTAATAAACTACAGCTTCATGGGTATAGAGAAAAAAACATGAAGGTTATAACATAGAAAAAAGCTCTGGGCCCTCCGTTATCCAACAGTGGGTCGAGCTCTTCTATACTTAAATGATAACACTTTTTAATGTGTTGTCAATATTATAAAGCATTTATTCCATTGATATTAATTCTCCATTCTTCTTTATAATGTACAATCTTTTAGTATGTTTATCATAAAACTCCTGTTCAAGTTGGGAAATACAATCCTTTTCAGGTAAATCTATTCTCCTTAAATCAAATATAATATTTTTCGATTGTAAAGCAGCCTTATGATAATTCTTTTCTATAGTTCTTTTGGATTTTCCTTGGGGACATTTTATTTCCCATTCAATTCCATCCATTTTTATATCCGGTCTGTATACTCCTGGAATGTTGCTTGGTAGAATAAAAACAACATCCTTTCCTAAATTAGAAAAATATTTAGCAGTTTCTAATTCATGTTTTTCCGGTGGTGTATTTAATTGTGATATATCTATAATTCCTCTCATAAAAACCTCAAAAATAGCGGGTGTCTTACCCGCTGTTAGGTGGACCCGGGTCTTTCGACCAGCCCAAGAGGCAATGCTTTCCTCTTTCTTGATTTAATATTAATATTGATTGTATTGTGTTTCAAGAGTTATTTTCAAATTGATTTTATTAATATCATAAACATTCGATTCAGGGGATGTTTTTTTAACTTTTTTCATTTTTAGTCCCCTGAAATGGCATTTATCGTTTTTTTCTGTTTCAACTGTAAAAATTCAAAACGCAATCCTTTCTTTGAAACGTCCATTAGATAACTATGAATATATTAACTTTGAAAGATGGATTTATACTGGTACACAAGTGGTACATTGGGAATCCATAGCCACGCAAACTCCTTTCTTTACTGGATTTTTTGCATCTCAAAATTATTCGATTCCCATCACCTGCATTATTTTTTTTGCCTATATTTAGCCGTTTATATCTAAAACGACTAGTTCCAGATAAACCTGTATTTACCTTTACCAACACCAATCATCTTTTCCGTTATTCCTAATTCGTACATCCTTTTAACAAGAGTACTTGCTGGCTTTTCCGTTATTCCCAAAGATTTAATTACATCTCCTCGACTGAAAATCTTTTCATATCCGAACTCATTAAATAAATTTAGAATATTACTTTTTGTTCTCTTCGATACAACATTTGTATCAAGTATTATTTCCAATTGCTTTATTGCTCCTTTAGGATCAATGTGTTGTTCAATGTGTCGTTCAATGTGTCGTTTGTTGTTCGAATGTGTTGTTTCTTTCCATGCAATATGCATATATCTGTTCTTAAGTTCGTTCTTTTCACCCATCAACAAATTTCTAAGAAATAATTCCAAAAAAGACAAATCTTCACGAACTCCCAAACTCAGATTGGTATAATTTGCTCTAACCAAAGCATTTCGGAAATACCACGAATTATTCGCAAATACATCATTGGTAGCATGGAAACCCAAAGAACGAATATATTTTATAAAAAAAACTGCGCTGGTTCTGGTATTTCCCTCTCCAAAAATATGAATTTGCCAGAGTTTTGAAATGAATCGTGCCAAATGGGTAATAATTTCGCTCATGGAAAGATTTGAATAATCAAATTCTTTCTCGATACGGAAATCATAATCAAGAGTAGCCTGAAGATCTAAGGCTCCTCCATAAATTACTGAGGCACCATCAAGCACCCATTCTTTTTTAGTAATATTATAATCTCTCATTTTCCCTGCATGAGAATATATTCCTTCAAACAGTCTTTTATGAATAGATATGTACTGAGCCGGAGAAAAAACAAATGAATTCTCCGAAAGAATCTCAGCTATTCTTACCGACACTTTATCAGCTTCTTCCGTCCTTTCCGGCTGGTGATTCTTATTTTCTTCGTAATAACTGTCAATTCTGTTTTTGGCTTCATCAAAATCTATACCACCTTCAATATTGTCTTTTGCAGTATTTAACAGGTATTGTGAAGGCTGTATTTTATCTACATCCTGTAATCCGATAGCAGTTTGCCACGCGTATGCTTTTTGAGCCCTATCCGGCTCACCGGATATTAAATATTCCGCAAACGGATCTATATATTTATCTTCAATATTTTTTTTGCTCATATCTGCTGTCCCCATATATTTTTCCCAATTGAAGCTACAAACAACCTACTGTATAATCCGGTTAATTCTTTTCACAACAACTTCTAAACGTTTCCTCTCCGGAAATATATCCGGCACGGAACTCCATATTAATATCCCGAATCTCTCTTTTTCCGTCTATATAGTCTTCATACATCTCTGCAAGACCTGCCATACATCCGTCGCAGGATCCGCTTATGTTTCCGATTGCTTCTTCAACAATTAGTCGACGTTCTTCTTTAGTTGTTTCATTTATAAGAATACCCATGTTTTGAGCCTTTCGTCTATAAATATTTTAACATAGGTTAAACATATGAAAAAGGGACTTTTAAATCATTAGTTTTTCTATTCAGAGTATATCTTTCATAAAGAGTTTCTTTTTCAGTATGAATGTGCTGTTGTCTGGCAACAAAGGCGTACCCTTTCCCTAATTCCATCAAGAATTTTTGAAGATTATCTATTATGCATTGCTCTAAATCAGACTCAAGATACGATGTGTTTTCCTGCATTCCCATCACCTGCTTTACAAAATACCCACAGGATAAACCTGAGGGTATTTTTGAAAACAAAAAGAGAACAAATATTCGATATATTTGTCCTCTTTTCCTCACACACAATTTCCCACAGGAATATACTTTATTACTTTTTACTTTTCGTTGCTTACTGCTTTTGTTACTTCGGTTCATCCGCCTGTTCCGGTAGAATCAGTTTCAGCGAATTTGCATATTTCTCTGCCGGCTTTGCATCGGTCACTATAATCGCATCGCCGATGTCCGCAAATTTAACGGTACTGATCAGTCCGAATTTCTCGTGATCCGCCAGAATAAAACGCCTTTGGGGAGCCGTACACTGAATTGCAACCTTCTTCATGGTCGCTTCCCTGATATCCGGTGTCGTAAATCCTCTCTTTAAGCTGATTCCGTTCGTTCCGAAAAAACCGACGGAAAAATGATATTTCTGCAATGAAAGAATCGCCGTTTCACCGATGATTGCTTCCGTTGTTTCTTTTAATTCCCCACCGATTAAGAATACCTTAAATCCGCGAAGTACGAGATTTTTTGCATGTGCCACCGCATTGGTAACATAGACTGCTTCTTTTTCGGAAACGGCATCCACCAGAAATCCGGTCGAAGTTCCCGAGTCGATGTAAACACAGTCGCCCGGTTTAATCTGTGTCGCCGCAAGTTCTCCAATTATTTTTTTCTCATCCAGATTAATTACGGATTTCTGCTGCATGGAAAGTTCTTCAAACGACTCCGTTTCGTTGACCGAAATGGCACCGCCGAAAACCTTGATTAATTTTCCTTCCCGGTCAAGTTCCGTAATATCCCTGCGTATAGTAGACTCCGACGCATCCAGAAGTTCCTTTAATTCGCTGTTTGTAATACTGCCTTTTTCCTTTACTGCGTTAAGAATCTGGAATTTACGTTGTTCCGACAACATATGACCAACTCCTTTTAGCCATAAATCAATACTTTCAAAACCGTGCTTAACCGAATCACGGATGATTCCCTAAGCTTTCGCCAACTCCCCGAACAGTTTGATTCATCAGGGATTTGCTTCATTCAGGCTCTTCTTATACTCCGAAACATCGGTTTCCAGAACAATCTTCCGAAGAGGAAGAATACGTCCTGGCGATACGGATAATTCATCGAAGCCCATTGCCAGAAAATCTTTGGTAAGAGTCAGATCCGCTCCGAGTTCTCCGCAGATTCCGGCCCATGCGCCGTGTCTGTGCGCCGCATCCACAATCATCTTAAGCATTTTTAAAATTGCAGGATGATGTGAATTGTAGAATTTTTCAAGTGAATCATTCTGCCGGTCGATTGCAAGTGTATACTGCGTCAGATCGTTCGTTCCGACGGAGAAGAAATCAACCTCCTCTGCCAGTTCGTCCGCAACCATAACGGCTGCCGGTGTTTCTATCATAATACCGAGTTCGATATTTTTATCGTAGGAAATTCCGGCATCATCCAGTTCCGTTTTTACTTCGTTTACGATTCCCTTAATCTCTTTCACTTCTTCCAGCGAAATAATCATCGGAAACATGATTGCGATTTTTCCGAATGCACTCGCACGAAGAATTGCACGAAGCTGTGTCTTAAAGACTTCCGGTCTGGTTAAACAGATGCGGATTGCACGAAGTCCCATTGCCGGATTTTCTTCTTTCGGAAGTGCAAAATAGTCGGCCTGTTTGTCCGCACCGATGTCCAGGGTACGGATGATAACCTTCTTTCCGGCCATCGTCTGTGCAACCGTTTTATAAATCTCAAACTGCTCTTCTTCCGTCGGATAATCCTGAGAACCGAGGTAAATAAATTCCGAACGGAACAGTCCGATTCCGCCGGCGTCATTTTTCAGAACAAGTCCCAGATCCTTGGTATTTCCGATATTAGCATAAAGGTTGATATGCTGTCCGTCAAGCGTCACATTGTCCTTGCCCTTTAACTGTTCCAGAAGAGCTTTCTTTTCCTGCTCTTCCTCATAGAGTTTCTTCTTTGCGGCCATGGTTTCTTCATTAGGTTCGATATAAACCTTTCCCTCAAAACCGTCCACAACCGCCATCTTTCCGTTTACGGTATCATCAAGAGGAATGTCACATCCGATCATGGCCGGAATGTTCATGGTTTTCGCAAGAATCGAAGTATGGGAATTTGCTGAGCCGTGTACGGTTACAAAGGATAAAATTTTATCCTTGTCCATTTGCACGGTTTCAGAAGGTGCCAGATCGTCCGCTACGATAATTACCTGCTCATCCGTCTGAATTCCGCCGCTTCCCTTTCCGGACAACACGCCGATCAACCGTTCCGAAATGTCATGTACATCTGCCGCACGGCCCCGGAAATATTCGTCCTCCATGTCGAGGAACATCTGTGCCATCTGGTCTCCGGTCTGAGCAACCGCATATTCCGCATTCACGGACTGTGTACGGATAATATTTTCCACGCTGTCGATATAATCGCCGTCATCCAGCATCATCTGGTGTGCTTCAAAAACACCTGCACCGTCTTCTCCGACTTCCTTCAGGGCTTTTTCATAAAGAACACCTAGCTGCTCAATTGCAACGTCTTTCGCCTCATGATATCTTTTGATTTCCGCTTCGGGGTCTTCGATTCTCTCACGCTTTACCTGGGAATCCTCTTTGGCATACACGCAGATTTTTCCGATTGCAATCCCGCCGAATACGGATTTTCCGCTATAAACTACCATATGCTTCTCCTTCATCATTCAAATCATACGGGTTACCTGTATCTCTCTGAAACAAATCTGCCTGCAGATCCGTTTACAGATTGGCTTCCATAAATGCTTTTACTTCTGCCATCAGTGCATCAGCCTCTGCACCCTCAAAGGAAAATTTAACGGAATCGCCCTGCTTTGCACCTAAGGACATAATTCCCATAACGCCCTTAAACGGAACTTCCTTATCGCCCTTTGCTACTTTAACAACACAGTCTCTTCCTTTGATCAGTTTGAACAGCTCCGTTGCGGGACGAGCATGAATTCCGTGTACATCCTTAATTACATAATCAAAACTTGCCATAATAAAAACCCTCCTTATATTTTTTGTTTACCTTTATAATTTATTTTATATTGTGTTTTTACTTTCCGTTTTTCCCGGTTTTGATTTCTTATTTTTCAGCCGGTTTCTTCAAAATTCCGAGTAAGAAGCAGGTTGCGGCACTTCCGATTAACCATGCTACTACATAAAGAAGCGGGTGACCTACGGTTGCAAAAACAAATACACCGCCGTGAGGAGCCATCAAAGTACATTTAAAGAGTGCTGCAAGAAGTCCTGCCACACCTGCGCCTACCATAGTGCAGGGAATTACATGAAGCGGATCTGCCGCTGCGAAGGGAATCGCACCTTCCGTAATGAAGGATGCACCCATAACCAGGTTGGATACCGCGGAACCTCTTTCTGCCTTCGTAAACTTCTTCGGGAAAATGAAGCATGCAAGTGCAATTCCGATAGGAGGAACCATACCGCCGACCATAACTGCTGCCATTGCAATGTATGCCATTTGCTGGAATGCCGGATTGGTGGAAAGTGCTGCCTGCGCCAGCATACCGGTACCGAATACATAAGCGGCTTTGTTGATCGGACCGCCCATATCAATTGCCATCATGGCACCCAGAATAAGTCCCATCAGCCAAACCATGTTTGCGCTTCCGATAGCGGTAAGTGCATTTGAAAGACCGGTATTAATCAGTCCGATTACTGGATTTAAAACGAAGCACATAATCACGCCTTCACAGAAAATACCGACAAGCGGGTAAATCAGGGTAGGCTTTAAACCGTCAAGTGCAGCCGGTAATTTTTCACCGATCTTCTGAAGACCGAGTACCAGAAATCCTGCAAGGAAACCTGCTGCAATACCGCCTAAGAAACCGGATACGGTATTACCGCCGTCAGGCTGCTGGAATGCAAATTTCATCAAAAACTGTCCGAAACCGCCGACTGCCTTTCCGTCCATTAACGTTCCGGATGCAAAACCGAAGTTGGAAAGAATTGCATTTCCGTTTGCGGCAAGAATACCTCCTACAAAACCAACCGCAAGACCGGGACGGTCTGCAATTGCATATGCGATATAACCTGCGAGAACCGGAACCATCAGACCCATTGCCAGTCCGCCGACATATTTCAGGAATGCCGCAAGCGGTGTGATGCTGCCGAAATCTCCGCCGCCGGTTGCACCGTATCCGGCAATCGTATCAACAAGGAATGCAAGTGCCACTAAAATACCGCCGCCGATAACGAACGGAAGCATATGGGATACACCGCTCATCAGCCAGGTATAAACTTTATGTCCTACGCCGCTCTTTTCGGAAGACTTGCTCTCGCCTGCTTCCTCGGCTCCGCCGCCGTTAAATACGGGCGCATTTCCCGACAATGCAAGTGAAACGAGTTCGTCGGCCTTATTGATTCCGTCTGCAACCTTTCGCTGAATGACTTTCTTTCCCGCAAAACGTTCCATCGGAACTTTCGCATCAGCGGTTACGATTACGCAAAGTGCATCTTTAATATCATCCGCGGTCAGTGTATTCTTTGCACCCGAAGATCCTCTGGTTTCGATTTTAATCGGGATTCCTGCTTTGGATGCCGCCTTCTCCAGTCCTTCTGCTGCCATATAGGTGTGTGCAATACCGGTCGGACAGCTTGTTACCGCTACCAGATACCTGCTTCCTGCATCAATTACCACATCTGCAAGACCTTCATCCACGCTCTTCTTTTCTTCGTCCGCCTTGTCAATGACTGCTAGGAATTCATCCACGTCTTTAGCATTGATTAGGTTGTTTCGAAAATCCTCATCCATCAGCATCATGGATAATTTACTCATTACATCCAGATGAACATTGTCCTTGGTATCGGGTGCCGCAATTAAGAAAAGGATATTGACAGGTTCGTCATCGAGTGCTTCGTAATCCACACCGTCCTTAATAATCATTGCCGCAAGTCCGGGCTTATCGATGCAGTCACCTTTTCCGTGAGGAATTGCAATTCCTTCTCCGACACCTGTCGTGCTTTCTTCTTCTCTTGCGTAAACAAGTGCCCGGTAAGCTTCCTTATCCTGAACTTTTCCGCTTGCCGCCATGAGTTCTACCGCCATGTCCATGGCTTCCTTTTTGGATTTCGGCGCCGCATTCAGATCAACGCTCCGCTTATCCAGAAGTTCCGTAATTCTCATACCCTCTCCTCCTTTTCTATTTTGCTTTTTGTTCTGTTTCCTTTTGTTTCTTTTTTGTCACTATGTCTGCCGCCCGATCAGTGGCCTAAACTCCGATAAACCGCTTCCACTTCTTCCTTTGTTGCCAGATATTCCGAAAACGCACTTGCAGAACCTGTCGAAAGTCCCATCTTAAAAGCGTATTCATACTCTCCTTTTTCCAGGAATCCGTATAAAAATCCGGCCACCATGGAGTCTCCCGCGCCGACGCCGTTTACAAGTTTTCCTTTCGGTGCCTCGGACATATAGATACCTCCGTCCGCCGCTGCCAGTACTCCGCCTTCGCCTGCCATGGAGATTAATACGTTCTGTGCTCCCATCTCCTGCAGTTTCTTTGCATACGGTACAACGCTTTCTCTTGTTTTTAATTCCGCACCGAAAATCTCGCCGAGTTCATGGTTATTCGGTTTAATCAAAAACGGATGATACTCAAGGACATTTACCAGAAGATCCCTTGTTGCATCCACCACAATCCGGATTCCTCTTCCGTCAAGCTTTTTGCAGATATCCGAATAAATCGTGCCCGGCATACTGGACGGAATGCTTCCTGCAAGGCAGAGCGTATCTCCTTCTTTCAATGCATCCAGTTTTGTCATGAGAACTTCCAGTTTTTCCGGACTGATTTCCGGTCCCATACCGTTGATTTCGGTTCCGTCGATGCTCTTTAATTTCAGATTGATTCTCGAGCACCCTTCCCCGATTTCTATTGCATCCGCCAGAATCCCGCTTTCCTTAACCTTTGCGGTAATCTCTCTTCCGACAAAACCTGCCGCAAAATAAAGCGCCGTATTCTCGATTCCCAGATTGGATAATACAATGGAAACATTAATGCCCTTCCCGCCGGGAAGCATTAACTCGGACGTTGTCCGATTTGTAAGACCGAGTTTGAAATCATCAACAGTTACGATATAGTCTAAAGACGGGTTGAAGGTTACAGTGTAAATCATATTGCCCCTCCTTTGCATGTTCATGACCGATTCAATAAAAAAGACCGAATTCAATCGTATTACTCCCTACAAGAATTATAATACGGTCAAACTCGGTCAAAATCAACCAAATTTCTCCACAAATATAATTTATTTTTTTAGTAAAATCTGCCAAAGTCAATCTTTTCGCATGTAAAATCGTGCAAAATCGTTCATGTTTCCATGCATGGCTTTTTGTATTCCCGCAGATTATGTATAATGAACAGTATAGACACAGCAATGTAGGTTACGGATTTTTCGTTTTTTATTTGTGGAGGGGAAACAATGAAAAAATGTCCAAGATGCAATGAATTAATCGGTGATGAACTGGAAATATGTCCGAAAACACCGTGTTTCAAATTTGGTGCATCGTTCAACTAATATAAGAGAAAGATAATTGAAAAAAGAAAGGATGAATCATTATCGGTTCATCCTTTTTGGAACACAGGAGATTGTATGAAACTCAAAAAAAGCGTCAAAAAAACTATTATTGCCATCATATCGGTTCTTGCGGTTTTCGTTGTTACCGGATTACTGATAGGCGTAATTTTGTATGTAAAAAAACTCAACAGATTTGAATATAAAGATCATCTGGATGAGGTTGTTATTACAGTTGACCAAAGAAACATTACGCTTCGTGAATTTGGATATTATGTATATCAGATTGAAGGCTATGCGCAGGAACAGGCACTTGTATATAATCCTGACAACCCGGCTGAATGGTGGAATACGCATTTTTCTTCAGGACCCGATTCGCAGTTTGTATGCGATTATGCCAAAGATGTGGCTGTAAACCTTTGCATTGCGGATGAAATCTTTTATAAGGAAGCCAAAAAACAAGGTCTTGAACTAAATGAAGACGGAGATGAAAAGGTTAAGACCGATACTCAGGAAATGATTAATAAGATGGATTCCGTGCAGATGAGTTCGACAGGCCTGGATGAAAAGATTATTTCGGAGTTAACAAAGAAACAATTACTTTCCGCAACTTATGCGGAATTCCTGGTAAATACCGTTGATTTTTCCGAATATGATGAGGATCCTTACAAGCTCATAAACTGGGACGGAACTTATTATCAGGAAGAAATCCTGCCAAAACATTCAGTTCAGATAAATGATGAACTTTTGGGAAAGATAACATTCGGAAAGATAACCGTAAATTATCAATAATAAAAACGGACCCAAGAACCAAAAGATATCGATTATTATCGTTCAACGCAAAAGGGATTATGGGAAGAAAAAGTCCCTTTTTCATTGTTGCAACCCATGATAAAATATAATGCAGAGATGTTTTTTATACTGCATTTTGTTGAGATGATGACAGATTAAAAAGATGCTTTTGCCTGTGCAAAATATGTGGTTTAAGTTATATATAAGACTTAAAAGAGGAAATCAAATGAAAAAATTCTTAACTGTTTTAACTTCTTTTCTGTGTTCGGTATTTTTATTGACGGGATGCGAATCTGCGGAACCGTTTGAGGAACAGCATAAAAACGAGACCGAAACGGTAACTGTTTCAAATGGAATAATTCCTCAGGAGATCGGAAAAAATATCACATATGTCCAAAAGGAAAAGGATGGAGAATGGATTGTGGAGAATGTTGAGATATCATCATGGGAGATATCAGAAAATGCCTATATTCCGGACACCGTATGGATTGCAGAGTCCGATGATGCGACTTCGCTTTATTCCAAACTGGACGATTCTTTCAAAGACAAATCCGCAACATTATATATTCATTTCAACAATGATATTTCCGACATGAGTGATTCTTTGGGCAAAGATGACGCAGGAACGGATTGTCTGGAAATAACGCTTAAAATGAGTGCAGATATTATTTTTGACTGTGCAGGCAACAAATTCTTTTTCAGCGGCGCTGATATTTTCGGCAGCAAATTGTATGAGGACGGTTCTGCCCAAATAAGTCTGGATTTCGGAGACGGTAAAGTTTCAATCTGCGTTCCTTCGGATGTTAAGGAAGGAACATGGGACGATTTCTATAATGCACTTCCTTCCGAAGAAGAAGCTTTGAAAGCGTTGATAGCACGTTCGAACAACTATATCACTACGGTCTCGTTTGAAGATTTACCCACATTCAAAGTTACATCCGAATGCCTGAAAGCGGGAGTGTGGGATGATAAGATAACCAATACGTCGTACGGAGACAAGCTTTCACCCGATCTTTCATGGGATGAGGTTGAAGGAGCAGCAAAATATGCAGTTATCATGGTGGACTCGGGATGGCTTCATATGGATGTTTTAACCGAAGATACATCCATGGCGGAAGGTGCATATTCGAGAGGTGAACGCTGGGAACAGTATGTGGGTCCGTATCCTCCGGCAGGAACCCACACATATTCCGTATTTGTCTTTGCGCTGAAGAACGAACCGGGAGATTTTTATCTTGGATTTGACAACGGCGCAAACGATATCAATAAGATTTATCAGGGCCTTGATACGGATATCGACGGCAATACCGGAAATGTCATTTCATTCGGAAGACTTGACGGTAATTATACACATAAAAATTAACAAATATGATACACCAAATTTGGTGCATCGTTCAACCAAAAGATTCAGGTCATATAGAAAGAATGGGTTTAAACAAATCAGGCTACTGAAAAGTTAACTAATGCTTTAAATAAGGAGATTCGTGCCATACCGAAATAATACTTAAAAGGATTGGATCATTCTTTCCAATCCTTTTTTATAGGAGAAATAGAATGATGTTGCTCTGCATCTCCTTTCATAATATTTGGTAGTCCCCTTGGTAGTCCCCTGGAGTTATTAATCTCAGAAGTGCCTATTTGGGGGGGGGCTTTCAGATTCTCCAAAAATTTCGATTCCCATCACCTGCTTCTTTATTTTTCTCCCACAGTGCAATTATCGATTTGAATTCCCTTCGGATTGTATATATCCGGGATATATTTTATAGTAATATTATCTGAAAGGAGGGACAAATAATGAAATATATATGTCCAAAATGTAATTCGGAAATGAAAAAGGGAGACACCTCAGGAGCATACAATATCCCTTTATGTGTAACAAATGATGATCCGATGAAATTATTCGGTGGAGAAAAGAAAAGTAAAGTATCCACTTATATTTGCATCGGATGCGGCTATATTGAAATGTATGCGGATGATTATAAGGAATTGTTTAAATAGTTTAAAAAAGGGGGGATTATAATGAAAAAGCTTGCTAAAATTGTTTCAGGGTTTATGGCATTGGCATTGACACTTGTGATCGCAGGCTGCTCCGGTGGCAATGCAGACATTTCCAAAGCAAATGTATGCAACGCATTTGATAAGTACGGTGCACAAAAGATTGATGAATTTGACGATTTTAAATATATAATCGGCAATCGTACAATTGAAGCTGAAGGCGGTTACTATTATACGTCAAAAGCCGAAGATGAGTTAGATCTTATGGTTAAGAATGTGATGTTTCGCTTCCAGGACATACCTGATTGGGACGCTAAAGAATGTACCTGTTTTGTAGCTACATCCAAAGATGAGGGAAGCATGAATTTTAGCTATATCCTGATCTTAGGTAACGAGAGCGATGCAACCGCTGTGTTTAATTATCTCTCTGAAGATATGTCTTATGATGACAATTACACTTCCGGCAATACTTCTGGAGTCAATTACGCAGTCAGTCACGAAAAGGATTCAAAGGAAACAATAGAGGGTGTTTATCAACAGGGCAATTCCGTTTTCTGGACTAAAGCATACGCATCCGAGACCAAAGGCCTTAAAGGATACGAGAAGATCATCACAGACTCAGGTCTCATCTCACCCTTAAGCAAATAAAAAGGAATTAAAATGAGTAATAATAAAAACGACGATTATATAAATAAATACACTAACGAAGTCGATCCTGTATTAACGGATTACGGAATATATGGTCCTCTGGTATACGCCGGTTTTTGCGTATTAATGATCATTGGCTATTATTTTGCGGCATCCAGCGGCGATAAGTTTCAGTATATTATTTTCCTTGTTCCCGTGTTCGCTATCAGAGGACTTATTATTTCTCTTTTGAGGTTAAAAGCACGATTTCGTTATATCGTTTATTGGAGAATAGGTTTTTATACTTGTGCGGCTTCTTTAGTTGTATCTTTAACGCTTATGTTTCTGATGTTTTTAAGAATTATTCCTATTCCAGCATTTTCTTAAATATTTTTTGTAACATTTTTCTTTTACATTTGTTTTATAAGTAGGTTGCTAAAACCGAGGGGATGGTTCACACCGGCTCTGATTATTCAGATGAACCTTCCCCTCGGTCATTTCTTTTCATTAACTTGATTAATATATTCATCAAACCGTCAGTTCGATTCGATTTTCTTCAATTGCTACTACACAACTTTCGTAATATCCGTCTCCTGTAGTTCGCGGGCCTCTTATAACAGCATATCCATCAGCCTGTAACAGTTGCGTTAACTCATCAACACGTTCTTTGCTTCCTACCGAAAACGCAATATGATCTAATCCGGTACGCTCAATAGATTTGTTTTCATCAGCAACACCGGGTTTGCTCATTATTTCCAATCTCGAACCATCATCAAATGAAATAAAATACGAACGGAAACCTGTTTCAGGATTGTGATAACCGTCATTGGCTTTTCCGCAAAGATATTTGACAAAAAAATCCTTTGCCGCTTCTAAATCATTTACAAACAAAGCTATATGTTCAATTCTCATAAAATACCTCGATAAATTAGTAATTCTTTTACCTCACTTCAAAACTTTCTGTTTTCAAATCACAGTAATATCTTCCGCTGCTTGCTGTAAATCTCAAAACACAATAATCCGGATCTGTAACACCGCCTTTGTAGAACATCGTGTCACCTTTTCTCCAGATCAAATCTTTTGTCTCCTGATCTGTTATAACTTCCATTTTGCCTATTAGCATAACACCTGTGTACTTGATTAAACCTTTATGATAAAAATAAATGCACGCATTAGGATTATTCAGGTATTGCTTCACACGCATCGATGAAGTATTCGTCGAAAAATAAAACTGTTTTAACCCTTCGATTTTTCGAGGTTTAAGCATAGCCTTAACATTCGGAAATCCTTCTTCATCAACCGAACAGATAAAAGCAACTTTTTGTTTCCTGATAAATTCTTCTATTTTTTTGTTATCCATCTTTTCTGTCACCTTTTAGAATAAAATCGTTTACACAGGTTCCAATCCGCGAATCAAAACTAAATTATCTTCTGCATTACCACAGCATCTTTATACATCTCATTTACAAAGAAATAATCTTTATATATACCAATATCAGTGAATCCCATTTTATGGTATAAATTTATGGCTCTTGCATTGTCGGAGATTACTTCCAGTTCTATGACCCTGATCTTCATCTTCTCTGCCTGCTCGATAATTCTTTTTAACATTTCTGTTCCTAATCCCTGATTCCAGTACTCCTTTTTTACTGAAATCGATAATACCGCCCGGTGGCGTATTCTGGCAGGATAATACCCGGCCAATTCCGCTCTCGCAATAATCTGTTCGTTATCAAGTGCTATCAGAATAATGCTGTTCTCCGAGTCTTTAGTCATCTCCAGTTTTCGTTTTACACCTTCAACCGGAACTTTAAATTCATTTTCTCCATGTAACAGATTATCTGATTCTCCGCCTACCTGATTAAGATATACGATCATTTTTTCCGCATCATCTGATTCAGCTTCTCTAATTATATATGTATCACTCATATAATCATTACCCTCCTATAAACGAACATTATCCTTTTATCCGCGCTTTCATATATTCCGCATATCTTACTGCCAAATTTATATCATAATCAGGCTTAAGATCTTTCGAATACTCAGAAACCGCATCTTCGATCAACAATTTAAACTCTGACAGCAAATGCTCCATCGCCCATATCCCGCCTTCTTTTTTCGACAAAACAAGTTGTTCTTCTTTGTAAGCCAACACCCTTGCCAGGTTTAAGACAATATACATAGTGTTCTCTTTTATATCATCTTGAGCATCAGATACATCGTCCAAAATCGAATCCATATAATCATCACTTGGGACTTCTGCAAACACTTCCTTTATAGGAATTCCATAAACGCATTGGCCCCTATTTGTGATGATCGTAAAATGTGCAGCAAGATCTTTATCTTCACCTTTCATTTTACAAATGTAATCATCCGGATTATCTTCATACCATTTTTGATGCATTTTGGAAAAATGCAGTTCGAACGGTGTCGGATAAATAAAAGGATTGCAAACGCTCTTAAGGACAACACTCATCTCGATCCCTTTAGCCGGGCCCAACGAATCATATTTAACCACCATATCCATAAATAATCTTTTAACATCGTCTGTCAAAGGACTTTCCACGACTATGATCAAATCCAGATCGCTTTTTTGCGGATTGAAGCAGCCCATAACCGCAGAACCGTGCAAATATATTCCGACAAGATTGTCTTTTATGATTATTTTTGATTGTTCTACAAAATCTATGATTAAATCTTCAGTCTGTTGTGGTAACATTTTTTCCCTTTCACTACTACTATCCTGTTACACCTGAGATAGTCGGTCATTTCGTCATGAAAAATTTCTTATAAAACATATTCTATTTTCTCATAGAACTCACTTTGGCTTTTCCTTGGAGTTATTGTTACTTTTTTAGATGTTAAACTGATCTGACCATAATTATCCAAAGTTTGAGACTCCGGTAAATCTTTTTCTAAAATCACATTTTTATCGGCATCAAATACTTTCAACAATGGAAAATATCTTCCATTATCAAGATATCTCAAATAAATAACTGCTTCGCCTTTAGAAGTAATCTTTTCTTTAAACTTCATCAGCATATTCTCGCCTTGAGTAACCGCCTCCGATACACAATCTGATATTTTAAGTTCATCAAACTCCGCAGTACTGAATTGAGACTTTAAAACTTTTTCCAAAAGACCGGCTACAACCGGGATACATTCTAGCGTTTCAAGACTGTCATATAACTCCTGACTAATCCCGACATCATAATAACGATACCATGGAAAATACCTGTCAACTTCTCTATTAGCAGGCTTCACCACGCCTTCCGAAAGACAAGTTGTCAAATTAATATACAGATGATGAAAATCCCCCATTGAAAACTCTTTTTCCCTGAGTTTCACGCATATTCTTCTCGCAACGGCACATAATTCTTTGTTAAAGAAGCTTTCCGGATGAACACCTGTAACGTTCTCAACTGTACATCTATATATTCTTATATCCTGAATTATCGCCACAGACATTATCTCCGCAAATTCCAAAAATCCTCAATAGATTTTTTTACTTCAGCACTATCTCTTAATGATACATATTCACCCTTTTCATCCAAGGTAAAAATCCCCTTAAAACATTCAGGCAAACGCTGATATTGCTCTTCTAACCGATTGCTTAACTCCTTAAAACAATTGTATCCATATTTTTTCACCAAGTACGGTAACAATAAAGCAGATCGCATATTTTCATATTCTTCATAACCGAAAGAAGTAGTTTCTTCTCTTTTCTTTAATAAATCCATTAACTTCTCAGAGAGCAATTCTACTTCAGTTTCTGTTGAATAATATGCATATCCTCTTAATGCCAGTAATTTTGCATCTAAATATCTTTCCTTCTTAAAAGCAATTAGAAAGAAATCCTTGGCATCTTCCGGCAAGTCTAAAACTAATGCTTTTAATCGTTTAAATCTTTCCCTTACATCTTTAGATTTTAGATATTCATTCATTAGAACTTTTGAATCCATTATAATACTCCGAAATGTTAACTATACTTTCTGACGATTTTGTTCAATTCCTCATCATTAAACATCATTATCCAGTCTTTTAAAGTCTGTGTACCTTCTTTTTTATTTAAATCCAAACCGTTACGAAGCATTATTTCCAAGATTTCCGGGTTATTATCATTTAATCTTCCTAAAGCTGAAGTTATAGGCGAAGCACCATATTTATCATTCAAATTCGGATTCGCACCTAAATCTAATAAAATCTTTATCGCTTCTATGGAATGGGCCTGACATGCCATGTGTAAATATGAAACTCCATTTTTATCTTGGAAATCTGGATTTGTGATTTTACTCATATCACGTAAAACATCTTCTTTATTTTCCATCATAGGAATATCAATATCACAAATCCTATAAAACATTTTGTCGCGTCCCAATTTATCCAATTCCATCAAAACACCTTCATTCAAATTATAATGGATATCAATATTTGCAGAGATTATAATGCTTTCCATTGTTTTTGTTCTATAAAACTTTCGATATCTTCTTTATATTTTTCACACATATCTTCATTCAATTTATGATCGATTACATCTCTTATTTCATTTAAAACATTTAGCTCGCAATCAAATTCCACAAAACAATCATAATCGTTTATCTTTATGCTTGCGATTTCTGTCTTCTCTCTAGTAAAAAATAAGTAAGAAATATTGTACTGATCTATACAGTAATTCCAATACATCAATTCATCTGTTACTTGTTTATTACATATCAGATCAAAGGAATTATGACCATCTTCCAGTTCACAAAATGATGAAATGTTTTCTTTCTTAAAAGTCTCACAAACAGATTGTTCGGAAAGATCCGAGATCAAGTTGATCGATTCGCAGTTATCCTGAACCCATTTCATAAAGATTTTCCAATTATTTGATTTGATAAATCCACAGGAATCATACATCCCTATCCACAATACATAATTCATTATTTCTCCAAAAATACTACAATTAAATCTGTAAATAATTAATATAATCTTTCTTCAATCATTGATAATCGAAAATCAACAGCATAATCATCAAATTGAATTCTGTATTCTCCTTCATCCGGTTCATTCATCGATAAGCTTGTTATGTCTGCATACACTATAAATGAGCCCTGATCTTCATCTGTAATTTGGTTTATTACAACCTTTGAATCAACAGGCGTAATATCTTTATAACCATCAGATTCTTTCATGAACAAATGAAACTCTTGTGAACCAAGCGGTATTTCTTTTTCACTGCAAAGTTTAATTCTGAATCCTTTTCCGCGATCACTTGAATTGATCAATTGTTCATTAACACTTACGTATACTCCGTCTTGAACATTTTGTTCTTTATATTCGCTGCCATACGCATGTAATACTTTAATAGTTCCATCATTGTTATCTATGTTAAGACTATGCCGGATAAAAACAAATAGACCGATCAAAAAGATTATTACAAAACAGATAATACCAATTATTATGCCCTTTTTCATTTAAGTCCTCCGTTATGTACCAATATCGTAACATATTATTAGTATATATTTAACTATTCAACAGCAATTTGCGTGTTATAACCTCGATTTTGTGTTATATTGTGTTATAAGTTAATGTGGAAGGAGAAAAGATTTTGCCTTCAATTGGTTTGGAAAAAATAAAAAAAGGCTGCCCGAAATGCGGATGCAGTAAAGAAAAGATCGAATACTGGAACTGCGGGCCCATTGTGTATATTATGTGCCCCGAGTGCAGATATCATATTACCGAGGGAAAAGAAGCCCCCTTGGGAAAATTGTTTGAAACATGGAATGAAGAGAAATAATTCTCTATTGTAATGTGTTCGAATCCTTGGCGTTGGAAAAGGTAAAGGCTATGCCGGTAACTATTCTGGCAACTACCGGAATTAGCGAGAAGGCCAGTACGAAGAAGAAAATAAATCCTGCAAGTCCTTCATCTATGTTGCCCAGTAACTGGTTCGCCTTACTGCCGAATGCAATAAGAAATACAAGTCCGTCAACGATCAGAACCTGCATCGTTCCGGCTGCCTCTATTACACATAAAACGGATGCAAGTTTGAATTTACGCGCAACTCCGGGTTCTTCATTTTTTATGCTCTTTTTAGCGGAAAAACTGTTGATCACCATGATCAGTCTGAGTATCGGTATAAGACATCCTTCGATGATCACCGGCAAAAAGATGAACATGGGAACAAGCAAAACTATTCCCATCTTTACTTCTGATGCTACAAGATAAACCATGTAGCCGATATAGGCAACAGCCAGTATCAGATAAAAAAGTGATGCTGCCAGTGCAATGATATTACATATAATCTGTCCTAAAATCTTCTTTGAGTTCATTTTTCCCTCAAGTGTCAAATCAATATCCTATATTTCTGTCCACATAATTATGAAGCGGAAGTCATCTCTTCCAGACGCTCTTGCTTATCTCATATACTCCGTCGTGATATGCTCCTTCGCCTGTAAAAAATGTCTCAAATCCACACTTTTCAAGAACACGGTCCGATGCTTTATTTTCAAGCAGACGGACACCGTATACTTCTTTAACTCCCACATAATCGGAAATGATCGGAAGAAAAGCTTTAACAGCTTCAGTCGCATACCCTTTACCTGTATATACTTTTGCAACGTGATATCCGATCTCCCATTTACCGTCATCGATCGGAACCAGCTGAACATATCCGATGTTTTCATTTGCTTCTTTTGTGATCAGAGCATATATAAACGGACCTTCTTTTGATCCGTACTGAGACATAATAAATTCGATCGTCTCCTGTGCTTCTTCCACGGTCTCAAATACTTCATCAGGCACAAACCTTCTGATATCTTCATCAAGCGAATTCTTATGAACATCCTGTGCCATGTCCATGGTCATTTCCGTTATTATCAATCGTTCTGTTTCAATTCTCATTTTTCACTCCCATACATTTTTTACTTGCCTTTTGACTGTTTCTTAACAGTTTTATTCATAGTTTCGTCGGCTTCTTCATCCCAGACTGTTCTTTCGGGGCCAAGTGTACCGTACATCGTATTTTCAAAAGAATATATCATATCTGCCGATCTTATCAGTCTCTCATTTTCCACATCGTCGCCAAACGTTCCGAGCCTTCCGTATATGTCACGGGTTATCTCATAATTGTACTGTTCTCTTCCCTCACGGCTTGTGTATATGATCTCGGCAAAATAACGTCCGGTTTCTTCGTCATAATACGCCGTCCAATTGTTCCCCTGTTTCTTTGTTTTCATATTTCCCCCTCATAGTCGAATGCCTGCTTACTCTTTTTTCAGGCATTTGCTCAGACAATTTATTTTATCATAAATCGTGTTAATGAATAAGTAATCCCTTTGAAAGTTCTTCTTCCCAGTCGATGGTCGTGACCACTCCAGACATACATGCGATCGATGCCAGTCCGTGTGCAGTGGCCCAGATATTCAAAAGATCTCTTTCCTGTTCCTTCTTTGATTTTTTGACTTTAGTCTCTTTCAGCCATTTTTTGTAAGCATCTTTCAACAATACAAATGGCGGATAATCCTCAGCATACTGCTTATCGGTACTTATATGCGCGATAATGTTCTGACCTGCGAAAAGGAACTTAAAATAATCGGGTTTGTTTATAAAAAACAAAACGTAGTTCTTGCCCATTTCCAGGATCGCACTCTCTGCATCAGGAGCATCCTCTACGGCTTTGGTAAGCGTCTCGGTAAACTGCTGCGTGACACTTGCTTTCATAGCCTCTATAAGCTCATCCTTATCTTTAAAATGTGCATAAGGTGCGGCATGCGACACATTGCACTTCGCTGCCACTTTTCTGAGTGAGAGGCTCTCTTCTCCACTCTCATTTATTATCTTTATTCCGGCATCGATCAATGCCTGTCTTAAATTGCCATGATGATAATTATCGCTCATTAGTATTTCTCCCTGATCTCTTTAAGCACTTTTATGGTTTCTTCGGGATTCTCCCAGAGCGGACTGTGTGCCGAATCCGAGATCTTATAAAAACCTTTATCAGGTGCTTCCAGTATATTATTATACTCCTCTGCCAGTTCCCACGGACAGTTATAATCATATTCGCCGCTTATAAAATATGCCGGTATCTCAAGTTTTTTGATCTCTTTTCTGTAATCGAAGTTATCGAGTTCTTTTGAAAGCTGAGTTGTACGGTACATTTTCATCCCTGGTACATAGCTTAGTTTTTCTTTTACCGTGTAACATCTGCAAAAAAGGATCGGAAGGGCCACGCCTTCAAACTCCGTTTTGTTATATATCGTTCCGCCTCCCGCATCATGAAGAAGATATACGTAATTGTACCAGTCCTTGCAGACAACCTTTCCTTCTTCATTAACTTCTACCGACGCTTCCAGTTTTTTAAGAGCCTTTTTATCGTTACGTTTGGTGAACACGCCTTTCATAAAATCATACATAAGCGTGTCATTATCAGGCGAATCCGTCACGCACTGGGCCATGTTTATCAAAGCGATGTAGTCTTCGGGATACATTTCTGCCGCCCTTAATGCGATGTGAGTTCCGCCCGAAAATCCCATGATATATATTTTGTCTTTTGAAAATCTTTCTTTAAGATATGCGGTAACCGAATGCACATCCTGCATAATATTATCAAGCGTTATTTCACTTGTATCATAATCCCTGTCATACGCTATACCCATGTCTCTGTAGTCCCAGTAGACAACCGTAAAGTATTTCTCAAGATCCATATCTTTGTATTTATCGGTAAATACATAATCATCGGTTCCGGGGCCGCTTGATACAAATAAAAGAACCGGGTTATCCGTATTTTTACTGTTTATAAAAAAACCGTTCGGCGAACCGTTTATATCCGTTACGAATTTTTCCGACAGGCTCTTTTCTTCGGTATATTCCCTTATTTTTCCCGGGCTTAAAAGTACCCAGATCAGTAAAAGAACAAATATTAAAATTATCACACCTAAGAATATGATCATAAAAGTCTTACCTGCTTTTTTCATGCATTAACTCCAATCTTTACACTGTAAAGTTATTATATCACGCATCTTTACATTGTCAAGATTGTCATTTCCCCATAAAAACACGGCAGAGTCTTTTAAAGGCCCTGCCGTGTTTTTTTACAAATGATCTTTCTTATATTGTCCCAGTCTGAACATCTTTTATAGTTTGCACCGGGAAAATCTACTTCCCTGTTCCACGGTCTGTCATAAACAAGCACGTTTAATTCGGGAAGATGATCGAAAAATTTAAATGCAGAAGGTGAATCTTCGATGGCTATATCGAATTTCATTTTGTAATAATCTTCAAGTTCAAGACTGTAATCGCTGCTCTTGATTATTTTTTCTCTGCCGTATTTATTAAGACAATACATTTTTATGTCTTTAAGTCCGTGAATATCAAGCCATTCTCTTGAAGCCTCGTATGAACTGTAAGGACGTCCTGTGATGATCGATACATTATGGCCTTTATCCATCAGTTCATTTAAGACTTTCGATGCTCCCAGTGTCTCTTCAAATGCCATAAGGACCTCGGGCTCGTGGCCTTTTAAAAGAAGCTGCTCATATTGTTTATCTGTCAGATCAAATGCCATCTGAAGATTGAAATATCTCATCTTCTCATAAGGGACATCGATCCCGAACATATCCATAACAAGGTCGGAAAATGACCTGGCTGTCTCACAAAGGCAGTCGTCGTAATCGACATATATATTCATCAATATGTTCCTCCCATATCGGAACCCTGCCATGTATATTCGCCCGTACCCCAGGCATCATAAAACATTCCCGTTTTTTCGTTATATGTCACGTTTCTGTATTCGGTATCGAGAGAACCGTCTTCATTTTTTACGGTCTTCGAATAATCCACATTGATGATACCGTTATCTCTTTTTAATATCTTGTCTACCTGATAACCCTCATCCTCTATCTCTTTTGCAAGATCAAAACCTACGGCATCCGTAAGTTCTTCTCTTGTGATCTCGCTTCCGGTATATTCCATAAATTCACCGGTTGCATTATCGAAATAGAAGTAATATATCTTCCAGGTATGACCGGTAAACATTCCTTCGTTTTCTTTTCCTTCTTCATAGTTTAAATAACGGTCATATGCACTGATACTTACACAGTAATCTTCCACATAATCCGATTTAAAGAAAGATCCCACGCCGGATATCCTTGCTTCTTTAACCTCGCCGTTATCCACATAGTAAAGACGCGATACTGCCGATGAGAAATAACTGATCCTTATCGAAACATATACTCTTCCACTTACAAAATACGTATCGAGTGCCTTTCCGTCCAGGTAAACAAAATTCTCGTTATCTCTGACCGTTTCACATTTTTCATCGCTTACAAACCACAGTGTTCCTTCGCATGAATTAAGATCATCAACCTGAGATTTTGCTATGAACACAAATGCTTCCTCTGATCCGTCGCCATCAAGATCAAAAACTACTGAGTCCAATATATCGCTCTCGGAAGCACCCGCTTTATTTAACACTTTTTCGATAAGACTCTTATTATCCGCATTTGAAACTCCGGCAACACTGTATCCGAAAAGATTGTCATTTTCTTTGATACGCACTTCTCTGTGAGCATAAGCCGTACCTTCAACATCATTGCAAAGAATGTATTCCAATACAGTTTCATCGCCTTCTTTTCGATCGGAAACAAAGATCGCAAGATCAGTGCCGCCTGCATCGTTATATGCATAGAGCCTGTAATTCTCTTCGTCAAGCGCAACACCGTATTCACGGATCTCTTCCTTGTCGACTTTATCGAGCAGTTCTTCGGATTTAAGTCCGTATACATACTCTGCTATATACTTAAACTCGTTGATATCCAGTAATTCAAATACACGATTATCATCGCTTCGAACGGTATCTCCGTATGATGAGACAAAATCATAATTAAATTCCTGAATACTGTTTTCATCATAAAAACAAAGAGGTTTGAATAAAGATGCGGTATCGGCGCTTACCAGGCTGTAATCCGCATATTTATAATCTCCGAATTTCGTCTGAAAATATGCATCTTCACAAAGGGATGCATCCGTAAACTCAAATGCTCCCCATGATTCCTGCAAAGCCTTCCCAAGATCATCCGAACCGTTTATCCAGCAAAGATCGATGCCTTTTTCAGAAAAGCCGGCAAACTGATTTGCAATATTTTCCTTAAATTCCGAAACACTGATGCGGTCGAATTTCTGATCGTATAAAAGAATATATTCGAACTGACCTTCTTCGTCCCTCCAGTTTCTGTAATCAAGCTTTATGGGAATGCTTTCTTTACTGCAGTCTGAGATATTAACCGCTTCCCATCTGTAACTCATATAATCGATCTCGGATACCAAATATGTATCTTCGGAATCGTAATATATCTTTCTTGTTTCCTTGCCGCCGGGCAAAGTGATCGGATGGATCGGTATATTTGTTTCTTCCTTTACGATCTTTTTGTTATCATCGATACTTACTATGTATGATCTTTCAAAAGAATCCGCAAGGTATTTATCATCATAAAGATACGATACGATCAGTTCGGGTATCTCGTCTTCGTTTAAATCCGTTACCGCGATATAGCATCTCTCTGCATTTTCTTTTTCAAGCCATTCTTCGCTGTTTTCGACCAGAAATGCTATATCCTCATTCTTGGCTTCAGCTTTCGGATCTTTCTCGCTGTATACGGGAACGATCTGTTCCACCTCGGCATGAGGATTGATGATCTCGTCTATTTTTTCTTTTCCGGTACAGGCACTGAGAAATGAAAGCCCTGCAATAATCGTTAACGTTTGAAAAATTTTTCTCTTCATAGTGCACCTTTTCTTAAGTAATAATTATTTAGTCGAAAATATGATCTTGATACCGGGTTTTAATTCTATTTCCATGATATTGCCCGTGATCGTTGCCGTGCTCATCGCGGGTGAATTGGGGTTATTTGTATTATCCCAGTAAAGCTCATATACATCACCGTTTTGTACAACATAACCGTTATGATCTTTTCCGCTCATGGAGAATGTAAAGTTCGTTCCGTCGGACGTAAATTCCGGAACTTTCGCTCCGCTGACTGTATCCCAGACAGCCCACCATCCGGTCATATCCGTAACGGTTCCGTTATTATCAATGGTAGTCACTTTCCATCTTGAAGTAATGGGTGCATCTCCCGTTGATGCATTCCCGCACGCAAGAACCCCTGCGATCATCAAAAATGACAAAATTACACATAATGTTTTTCTTAATGTTTTCATTTCTTTTCCCCTTCAAATCAAAACTATCTGTTATTATACCATAAAATAAAAAATAGGGAGTCTGTCGACTCCCTTTATCAATAAACACTTAAATTTATTCCGCCAGTTCAAAATATACCTCGGGATAAAGAGAGAACATATAGCCTCCCACTGTCTTGCCTGCATAATATTCACCCTCTCCCACGAACCTTTCGTAAAGGACTTTATTTGTTTCGATCTCTTTTCCGTTATCATCGATCAGTATGTAATGGATCACAGTTCTTGTCTCTCTGTCGCCGCCTGTATTGGTTTCGATCACTTCTTTTTCCGTTTTACAGTCTTTAAGACTGAGTGTTTCGAAATAATATGCCTCTTTATCGGGATTGGAATATTTCATATGCGGTACTATCGCTTTGATCGCTATCACGGCAAATGATGTTATCATAAACGTTACCGCGATGAAAGACACAACCGATACTGTCAGGCCGATTCCCGGTCCGTCTTCCATACCTTTTATTATAGTTGAACAAATAACCATTGCCAGGAATATTACCGCTATGGCTCCGAAGCATGCTGCAAGAGTAAGAAATGTTTTCTTCGCTTTTTCAGTATCCTGAACATACTGATCATGATCTGCATCGAGTATTTCGTTTGTAAGTACGGTTTTACTGCCTTCGTTTATCATCTGCTGATATGCGGAAACCTTTTTCTCTTCCTCTTTTTTGTCCGAGATCATACCGAATATCATAATTCCGACAAATATCACAAAAACAAGTATAAATGCGCCGTAAAAAATTTTTGAAGCTATCTGTTTGGTCATATGTATTTCTCCTTCTTCAAAAAAAGCCTTTTCACCTGTTTATATATTACAATAACCTGTATAAATACTAAACTCTGAAAAAAGTATAATATGCACCCCTAAAATCTCAAAAAAGAAAAATAAGCAAAAAACAGGAAGTCTTTCAAACCTCCTGTTTTATGATCTATTCGTCAAGATATAAACCAATGATAAGTTTTTCTCCGTCCGATTCCTTTACTGTTGCTGCCTTAAGACTTCCTCGTAAGACCGCCCCGTAATAGTTCAGCCTGTAAGAAATAAAATAAACTTTTTCTTTAGCGATAGTTTCAAGGATCTTTTCTCTGGAGAATTTCTTCAAAAATTCCTGATAATCTTCTTCGTACACGATCCGTTTGGCTTCTTCCCTGCATCTGTCAAAGAAGTTTACTCCTTCGTGGGCAAATCCGAACGCTTCGCTTCCAACACCTTTTGATGTTACCTCGACATAGGTTTCATCTTCAAGATTGACCGTATACATACAAAGATAATTATCCACAAGAGCACAAATTCTGGAACTGACGATCTGCTCTCTTTTTAATCTTTCGATCGCCCTATGCTGCTTCATCTGGGCATCGACATTACTTACACCGATAATGATATGTTCGTGATCTTTACTCATCGGCATAGCCTTGATGCAGACATATTCGGTCTTGCCTTTTTTATTGATCCTGTGAGTAAGAGCAAATCTTCCTTCTTCTTCCAGAGCTTTAAGTATTTTCTCTTTTGTAAATGATGTGACAAATTCCTCTCGGTCCTCTTCATTTACAATCCTCGTCGCCATCTTTATACCGTCGGTAAAGAAGTTTTTACTTCTCTTTTTCTCCATAAAATCAATATTATCCTCACTGGGTGTGTAAATGATATATTCATCCGTTCTTGTATTAACGTAAAACAGAACGAAATAGTCAGCCGCCAGTGAGCTTGCGACATTGGCATAAGTTGAACCCGATGCATCATCGGTTACCGAAAGGATCGCAACGGCAACTGCCTTTGTTCCCATAATGGGGTTGCTCGCAACTCTTCTCATTATCGTATGGACCGTAGTATTGTTCGGGAATTTTTCGTCAACCAGCATTCTGGTACCGTTTTTCGCACAATATAACATCGGTGCAAGGAAATTTCTTCTGTGGTTTTCGGGGATCGTTTCAAATCTTTCAAACTCATTTCCGATATTTCTTTCAAACGTTCTTTCCGAAAATTCCCTGTAAGTTTTATTGCTTCTTACGATTCTAATCGCTTCATCGTTTAACTCCATGATAACCATGGGAATGGAATTATAGAGACTGTCAGAAGCAAAATCATCGCTCATTACCCAGTCAAGATCGTTAAGATTGATCCTGCCGAGTGTTTCAAAATAATCCATTTCCATCGGATTCTCAAATCCGATCTCCGTGCCCGTTCTGCATCTTTCAAGAATACTCTCAAGAGGCAGAGGTTTTGTGTAATAGAATCCCTGCAGCTTGCAGCATCCTATATCTCCGAGGAATTTCACATGTTCAGCACTCTCTACACCCTCACAGACCGTCTCTAATCCGAGCGCGGTAGCCATTCTCATAAGTTCCGTAAGTATTATCTTTCCGTTTGCACCGTTTTCAACCTGTCTTAAGAAACGCATATCAAATTTGATAAGATCGAATGAAAGTTCCTGCAAGAGATCAAGAGATGAATAACCGCTTCCGAAATCATCCATCCAGACTTTAAATCCGAGATTTCTGAATCTTTCGATCTGGGTTTTCATGTAATCGAAATCCGAAGCCACGATACTTTCCGTGATCTCAATGGTAATGAGGCTGTGATCAAGCCCTGCATTATCCATCTTTTTACATATCTCATCAACAATATCGCATTCCTCAAAATCGATCCTCGAAAGGTTAACCGATTGAGGAACCGCATTCATCCCCTCATTTTTCATTGTATTGATCTTTTTGATTATTTCATCCACAACATAAAGATCAAGTTTGTAGATAAGATGCGACTCTTCGAGAATACCTATAAAATCTGCGGGAGACAAAAATCCTTTTACGGGATCTATCCATCTTGAAAGAGCCTCCTCATCGCAGACTTTTCCGTTTATCGTTCTGATAATTGGCTGGTAATATACCCGGATCCATTTCTCCGCAATCGCCCTGTCAAGATTCGAAATGATATAATCTCTCTTCTCAAGATCCGCTTCCAGTTCTTTGTTAAAATAATTGATTCCCGAAACAAAAGTGTTTCTGTTTAAGTCGGTAGCAACCTTTGCGTTATCGCATGCGGTTACTATCTCAAATTCGGGAGTATCGATAATGTATACACCGGTTCTTACGGGAAGAGCTTTCTTTTTCGATAAATTCTTCCATTCGGTAAATACAGTCTGAACGCTTTCGTCAACCAGACTTTTTTCCGTATAAACAACAAAATGGTCCTGTACAAAACGACTGCATTTGTCTTTTCCGTAGATGCTCTCGAGCAATCTTGCGAACTCTTTCAAAATGTTGTCGCCTTCTACAAAACCATATTTATGATTAAAGCTTTTCATTCCGCTTAGATCAAAGAATAAAACAGCCGGAACTTTTCCGACTGAAATCAACTCTTTGCATCCCGCATCGGCAAGTTCAAAAAACCATGTCATTGTGGGAAGACCTGTAAGGTGATCGATGTAACTGCCGTTCACCCCGACTTCATTGCCGCCACTGTATCTTTCCATACTCAACCCCTCAAATAAAGCTTAAAAGATACCATCATTTTCTCTCACCTATTATTTTATAGTATTTTCGCCTTATTGTATATAACAAAAATCGCCCGTGTTCTGTGCCTTTTTACTCGTTATTGAGATTATGTCCGAAATATAGTAAAATATTGGTAAGATTATTATGTTTTGACATATTATCTTTTGGGGGAAAATGACGGGATGAGAAAACGAATATGTGTGCTTTTGGCACAACTTGAGGAGAAAACCCAAAACAGGTTCATGACGGCCTTTACCAAAGAGGCTTACGCTCATGATTATGATATATGTATCTTTTCCATGTATCAGAAATTCCAGGAAACCGATCTTAGAAACATCGGTGATTCCAATATTTTTTCATTGGCAAATTTTGACAAATTTGACGGTCTTGTCGTACTTCTCGACACAATTCTTACTCCGGGTTTTGAAGAAAAACTCTTAAAAAGAATAAAAGAAGACTTTCACGGTCCTGTAGTCATAATCGACATGGAATCCAAGGATTTTGACTATATTCTTGTGGACCACTATACTCCATGCTTAAAGATCATGAATCATCTGCTCGATGTTCACGGATATAAAGATATTGCGTTCCTTGGCGGAAAAGAAGGACATCCTCATTCCGTTCAGCGACTCAGGGCTTACGAAGATGCCATGAAAGCCCATGATCTTCCCATTCGTGAAGACAGGATATTCCACGGCGATTACTGGTATCGTTCGGGCATCGCATTTGCCGAAAAGCTTCTTGAGAAAAAAGACGATCTTCCCGAAGCGGTAATGTGCGCGAACGAGCACATGGCGATCGGTCTTGCGTCTGTTTTTTCAAAGAACGGATACAATATTCCCAAGGATATCGCGATCGCAGCATACGACACCACTAACGAAGGTCAGACTTCGCCGGTTCCCATCACTTCTGCCGAGATCCCCGCGGATACATGCGGAAAACTCTGCTTTGCAAAACTCCATTCAAAGATCACCGGAGAAGAATTAAGAGAGCCTGAACTGGATTATCAGATCCTTATCGGCGGAAGCTGCGGATGTCAGGACTTCAAAGAAGTATTCAAAAGAGTCAACCGTGACGACTGGGCTACGGATTATTCCGAGGAAAGTTACCGTTCCGATTTTAACCATATAACCGAAGATCTGCTCTGTCAGACCCATTACGACAAATTCTTTGAGATGCTTGCGGTTTACTCATATCAGATAAGACCTTTCAAATCATTTAAGATCTGCTTAAATGACGGTTTCATGGAATCCTATTCGTTTATAGGCCCGAACGCAAGACGGGAGGGCTATTCCGAAAAGGTCCATATGGTCATTAACTGCAACGACAAACCGGATGTCGATAAGAAAGATGCCGTTAATTTTGATGTATCTTTCGATTCTCTGCTAATGCTTCCCGAGCTTTACGAAGAACGCGATTATCCTACGACATTTATTTTTACACCGCTCTTCTTTGAAGACCGTTCTTTCGGATATGCGGTATTAAATTACGGCGACGAGATCCGTTATTACACCGAAGATTTCAGATCATGGATGAAAAACGTCAATCAGGGTCTCGAGGCATTTTTCCGCCAGAAAGCCCTTTTCTTCCTGATCGATCAGATAAAATCACAGCAGGTGCGTGATACTCAGACCGGTCTTTACAACTATCAGGGATTTATAGATACATTTACGCCGATCGTTGAGAACAGCATCAACAAAAACCGTTCGCTCGCGATCATTGCGATCGATATAAACAACCTTACAAAGATCAACGAAGACCACAACCGTCTCATCGGCGATCTGGCTATTTTAGCCGTATCGAGATTCATCTCAAGACATACCAAAGAACATGAAGTATGTGCGAGATTGAGTAATGACGAATTCCTTATCGGAATGGTCGGAATAGAATGCGAAAAACGCTACGAAGAATTTGTTGCGGATATTCCCAAGCGCGGAATAACATTCCATGATTCGGACAACGAAGAACATAAAGTTCACATTCATCACAAGATGAATATGATCCCTATAAAGAGCATGCCCGATCTCGATGTGTTCATCAACCAGACCGTAAACGAAAAGAATCATCAGAAGAAATTAAAGATGCAGAAAGAATTTGTTCTTTCGGAAATGACCAATGATGAGCTCGATAAAGTCAAGACAGTTGAAAAGATCCTGGACAACGATCTTCTCTCCTATTATTTCCAGCCCATCGTAAAAGTCTCGGACGGCGAGATCTTCGGATATGAAGCTCTTATGCGTTATGAAGATGACCTTTCGTTAACACCTTTGGAGATCATCAAGTGTGCAGGTGCACTTAACAGACTTTACGATATTGAGAAACTTTCATTCAACGGAGTCATTGACAGTATGGAAGAAACTCCCGAGAGATTCATTTCCAAGAAGGTCTTCATCAACAGTCTTCCCGCATATCAGCTGCAGGGCGAGGACGAAGATCAGCTCTTCACGAGACTTAAAAGACACCTCGGACGTATCGTTGTTGAATACACTGAAGATTCCGAATTCAACGATGAGCAGTTAAAGAAGAGAAAGAACGATTACTTAAGTCTTTACATAGAGATCGCTCTCGACGATTACGGAAGCGGATACTCAAACGTAAACAACCTTATACGATACAATCCACGCTACGTAAAGATTGACCACGGTCTTATCAGAGGCATCAATTCCAATTCGCAGAAACGCCATTTCGTTAAGAATATCGTTTCATACGCATCCAAGAGTAACATTCAGGTACTTGCGGAAGGCGTGGAGACCGAAGAAGAATTAAGGACCGTTATAGGCATCGGTGTAAACCTTATCCAGGGCTTCTATACCGGACGTCCCGGTAAAGAACCCGTTCAAAAAATAGATGATGAGATCCGATCAAAGATAAGACGTTTTTCATACGGATCCGTTTCATCGATCATACCCGGCGAAGAAAACAATTAATTCTGTTGCCATAGAAAAAAGAGTACGGAGATCATCCGTACTCTTTTGATATTCCGAAATATTACTTTGATTTATGACATGTTCCTTTCATCGAACAGCATCCGCAGTCGCATCCGCAGGACGATCTTCCTTTTTTCTTATCCCTGACCATTTTTATAATAATAAACGTCACAACTAAAATCAGAAAAAGAGATATTAAAATGGTCCAAATATTACTCAAAAGCCATGCCATAGCTTTTCCCCTTTCAAGAAAATTAACTTCTCTTGACAGATTCATAATACTTCTTTATGAACAACATGTAAACCATAAATGCTAAAAGAAGTATTGAAACTATCAATCCGAATATATTTAAGTTACCTGTAAATATGCTTCCGAACTGGTAGATCATAAGTGCGATAACATATGCAAAACCGCACTGCCAGCCGATAGCAAACCATGTCCATTTTGCATTGTTCATCTCTCTCTTGATAGCACCGATAGCTGCAAAGCAGGGAGCACAGAGGAGGTTGAATACAAGGAATGACATACCTGATACGCCGTTAAATTTCATTGCAAGTGTCTGATATGTGCTCAATTCTCCTCCGCCGTATAATACGCCCATGGTACCTACGATGTTTTCCTTTGCAACAAGACCTGTGATCGAAGCAACAGCTGCCTGCCAGTTGCCCCATCCGAGAGGAATGAAGATCCAGGAGATCAGACTTCCGACTTTTGCAAGGATGGAAAGGTTAACTTCTTCTTCGGAAACCATTGTAAATGCACCGTCAACAACACCGAAGTTGGATAAGAACCAGATAACGATCGTTGATAAAAGAATGATCGTTCCAGCTTTCTTGATGAATGACCAGCCTCTCTCCCACATTGAACGAAGGAGGTTGGGGAATGTGGGCATATGATATGCGGGAAGTTCCATTACGAAGGGAGCAGGTTCACCCGCAAACATCTTTGTTTTCTTAAGCATGATACCCGATATGATGATAGCCGCCATACCGATAAAGTATGCACCTACGGAAACCAATGGAGATCCGTTGAAAAGTGCTCCGGCGATCATTGCAATGAACGGGATCTTTGCACCGCAGGGAATAAATGTCGTAGTCATGATAGTCATTCTGCGGTCTCTTTCATTCTCGATCGTTCTTGAAGCCATAACACCGGGTACACCGCATCCCGTACCTACGAGCATGGGAATGAATGATTTACCGGAGAGGCCGAATTTTCTGAAGATCCTGTCCAGAACGAATGCAATCCTTGCCATGTATCCGCATGATTCGAGGAACGCAAGAAGGAAGAAAAGAACGAGCATCTGAGGAACGAATCCGAGTACCGCTCCGACACCGCCGATGATACCGTCGATGATTAGACTCTTAAGCCAGTCGGCACAGTTAAGCGAATCAAGAATGCTTTCTGCTACTGCGGGAATTGAAGGTACCCATACTCCGTAATCTGAGGGATCTGGTTCTTCACCTTCATAGCTTTCGAATACATCTACCGCATCGCTTAATTCATCATATGTGTAAGTAACGTCTTCCGTTGCCAGTGTCTCTTCGTCTTCAAGCGTATAATCTGCTGTCGACCCCGAAGGAACTTCTGCGTAAGCAGCCTTTATGCTTTCTGCATCCGCATCTTCATCAAGACCTATAAATGCATCGATAACATTTGTTGCTTCCGTAAATTCATCGCTTGCTTCACCATATGCTCCGGAACCTATTCCGAAGAGATGCCATCCGTCTCCGAACAATCCGTCATTTGCCCAGTCTGTAAGCTTTGTACCGGGAGCACACGGTGCCATCGATAAGAAGTAAACAAGAAACATGATTATCGCGAAAATGGGAAGTCCGAGCCATCTGTTGGTAACGATCTTATCGATCTTATCAGATGCGGTAAGACCGCCCTTATTGTTCTTCTTAAGGCAAGCCTTGATAACCGATGCTATATAAACATATCTTTCGTTTGTGATGATACTTTCGGAATCATCATCGTATTCTTTTTCAACAGCCTGAATGTCGCCTTCGATATGAGCTTTCATACTTCCTTCTATCTTTAACTGCTCCAGGACTTTTTCATCTCTTTCAAAGATCTTTATCGCATACCATCTCTGCTGCTCTTCGGGAAGTGAATGAACCGCTGCTTCTTCGATATGAGCAAGTGCATGTTCTACGGAACCGCTGAAGGTATGCATGGGAACTGTTTTCTCGCCCTTGGATGCTGCGATCGCTGCTTCGGCTGCTTCGGTAACACCTTCGTTTTTAAGTGCCGAGATCTCTACAACTTTGCATCCTAACTGTCTCGAAAGTTCGGAGATCTCGATCTTGTCTCCGTTCTTTCTTACGACATCCATCATATTTATCGCGATCACTACAGGGATCCCGAGTTCTGTAAGCTGTGTCGTAAGGTATAAGTTTCTCTCAAGGTTTGTACCGTCAATGATATTTAAAATCGCATCAGGTCTTTCTTTTAAAAGATAATCTCTGGCTACAACTTCTTCGAGTGTGTAGGGTGAAAGGGAATAGATACCGGGAAGGTCGGTGATCACAACATCATCATGTTTTTTTAATTTACCTTCCTTTTTTTCTACCGTTACACCCGGCCAGTTTCCGACGAACTGATTTGAACCCGTAAGTGCATTGAAAAGCGTCGTCTTTCCGCTGTTGGGGTTACCCGCAAGGGCAATCTTAATACTCATGTCTGCATCTCCTTTACATAAGGCATTATCTGCCGTTCATCCATTATTTATTCAACTTCAACCATCTGAGCATCAGCTTTTCTGATACTTAATTCATAACCTCTTACGGTCACTTCGACGGGATCACCCAAAGGAGCGACTTTTCGAATGAAAACCTCTGTTCCTTTTGTAAGACCCATATCCATGATCCTTCTCTTAATAGCTCCTTCACCGTGAAGTTTTACAACCTTTACGGTTTCGTTTACCTTTGCATCCTTAAGTGTTTTCATTGTTTTCTCTCCTGTTTAAACCATTATTTTCTGTGCCATCTCCTTGCTGATGGCGATCCTTGAATCTTTTACATTTACTATTAAGTTTCCGCCCATCTCGGAAATGATCGTTACGTTTCCGCCCGCAACAAAACCTAAATTTTCAAGATGCTGCCTGGTCTCGGGATTTCCTCCCACTCTCAGAATAGTGTTTTCCTCTCCTACGTTTGCAAATCCTAAAGGCATCATACTCAACCTTCTTTCTTTTTTATTGAACGTATCTTTTTACCTCTTAAGGGGTTAGCACGTTCTAACTTCAATGCGATTATAGTTATGTTGGACTAACTTGTCAAGGCTGTTTCCTTATTTTTTTGCAAAAAGTTAGTTTTTGCTAACAATATTCAAAAAAGTACATAAAAAAAAAGAAAACCGGCCGCCCGATCTTCTTTTTCTTTATCATTATCTGAAGTTTCAGAATTCGATTATGTTCTTAAGATATTCAAGTGATCTTCTCTGCGATTCGATCGAAGAAGTTTCGATAAGAACCGACGCGTCTTTGAAATAAAGTTCTCTTAATTTTGCAAACGAATCCCATTCGATCGTACCGTCTCCGACTGCCAAATGAAGATCGCTTATTCCGTCGTTGTCGTTAATGTGAACATGCTTTATATAAGGTGAAAGTTCCTTGGCCCATGTACTTAACGGCGATGCGGAAATAAATGCATGTGCGTAGTCAAAGCAGATTCCGAAGTTCATTACGTCTTTCATTCTCTCTGCAAGATCTGCGAGGTCATGAGGTTTTGTATCAAACATGTTCTCAAGGTAAATGCACATATCCGGATATCTTGCACACATCTCTCTGAATACACGCTCATTCCTTCTTAACCACTTCTGCTTATAAACATCCGCCGTTAAGAACGGTTCGATGTTACTGTGGAAAATAACTGCTTCGGCACCTGCTGCTCTTGCGACATCAAGGCTCTGCATGATCCTCATTTTCGATATCTCGACGATCTTCGGATCTTCACTGAAAACAAGGACATCAAAGAAATCTCCGTGAGAAGTATATACAAGGTCATTGTACTTCGAATAAAACGAAGCGATCTCCTCACATTTTTCTTCGTCATCCAGAGTTCTCGGATACATGAAATCATTCAGTTCCAGCCCCAGATTGTACTCCTCGCAAAGTGCCAGTGTTTCGTTAAAGTTTTCCCTGTCGGGAATGATCAAAAAACGACTCATTCTTCTCCCCCCACTTTTACTCCGTCAATTTCCGTTAACTGATACACAAAAACGCCCTTTGATTTTCCTTTAAGAGGAATTTCCCCTATGGGCTCAACTTTTACTCCCTTATCTTTAACACGTTCATATATAGTTTCGCTTATCAATACCTGTCCGGGCTTGGCATTCGACTCAAGTCTTGCTGCCGTATTTACGGTATCGCCGATCGCTGTATAGTCCATTCTGAAATCACATCCGATATTTCCGACGACCGCTTCACCGCAGTTTACGCCGACACCGAACGTAACTTTTCTACCGAATCTGTCCATGCAGGATTTTTCAAGAGCTTTTGCACCCGCAACGATATCCTTTGCAGTCCTTAACGCTCTTAACTCATAATCATCGAGATCGAAAGGGGCATTGAACACGGCCATTGTAGCATCACCGATAAACTTATCGAGAGTTCCACCGTTTTTGAATATCGAGTTGGTCGTAAGATTCAGATACTCGTTTAATATCTCAACGACCTGCTCGGGTTTAAGGCTTTCCGAAAGCGGTGTGAATCCTCTGATATCAACGAATAAAACCGCAATATCCCTTGTCTCTCCGCCGAGTGCGATCTTGTACCGGCCGGATTTCATAATGCCGTCAACGACCTGCGGTGCAACATATTTTCTGAATGCCGATGCTATCTTTCTCTTCTGGATCGATTCGGAAATGTATTTTAAGATAAGTGCAAAAAGATAATCCAGGAAGATAAGTATCAGCATATACACACCGGGCAGGATTATATCCGCTTTGGTGAATAATGTTATGCCCAGGAAAACATAAAAAACTTCAAGTACAACAAATAACGGAGTTCCCCATTTCAAGCCCATCTTCGAGAAAAGAAGAAACAGTGCAAAAGCTATAAGTGCCGTCAGAATAGAGATGAATACTCTGTCTGCCGGAACGGGAAAAGCACCGTCGGTATATGCCTGTAATATATTGGCGTTAATTTCGACTCCGAACATTTCGGTTCCGGAGTTCGGGACCGAAAACTGATCCTGAAGACCGTTTGCGTAAGCACCGACCAAAACTATACAGTCGGTAAAGACTCTCGGATCGATCTTTCCGTCGAGAAGATCCGAAAGCGAGATTGCTTCGTAATCAAAAGGTTTTCCCGCATAATATATCCACATGCTTCCCGTTGAATCAACTTTGGGAGCTGTGGGTGCGATACCTTTTTTCTCACAGTAAAGCTGATACACGCGGTATGCAAAACCTGTATATGTCTCACCCGTCTGTGTGTTTGTAAATGTCGGCATCGCTCTTCTTACCGCACCGTCCGGATCAGCAAATACATTTACATAGCCGTAAGCCACATCTTCTTGCGAAAAAGGAAGTTCCATGGCATTTACGTAAAGCTGGTTGAGCACGAGTTTTCCGTCTTCGTCTCTCTCCGCCACGGTATCAAAGTCTATATGCGAAGCAAATACCACATTGCCTCTTTCCATTGCCGCTTCTTTTAAGATCGCATCGCCCTCTTCGCTCATCTGACCGCTGAAATGGATGTCGAATCCGACTACCGAAGGATAATCGCCAAGTGCATTAAGAACGTCCGCGTAAACGCTTCGATCCCACGTACCGAAAGGACCGTACGTATTTAAAGCCTTCTCATCGACGGCTATGATCTTTATCGACTGATTGACTCCTCTGGACTGCTGATAAACCTTGTCTCTGTAGAGGCTTTCCAAAGGATACAGAATATCGCAATAACAGAAAACAAAAGCTATAACCCCTATGAGCAGGGCCTGCAGTATAAGCAGATATCTTCTGTTGTTTTTTTCTTTTTCATTCATTTTCCAAACACCCTTTGCGGCGATTTTTTAACGCAAAAATACGCACAAAATCTATATATATTTTACCAAATTTATCACGATGTGAAAACCCAAATATAATGCACGTTTCGATTTACTTGAAGCCTTTTTCCATGTTATAATCATTATGTTATTCGTCCAGGACGAAATGATACCAAAAAACATTATCGGAGGGGTTATTATGGATCAGAAAAAGTATTTGTCAAGCGATGAGTTGTTGGAAAAGATCTTTTATTACATGTCCAAGCTTTTTGAAGAAAAGGAGCTTTCCAAAACACTCTTTCTTTTAACGGATCTCGGTAAAACCCTTGTCAATTCGGATCGTGCAAGTTTCTGGTTCTGGGACAAGAGAAAACATGTTGCATGGACCCTTGCCGCACTCGGGATCGATACTATCACGATTCCCGAAAATAAAGGCCTTGTCGGCGCAGCCATGATGGGAAATGAGATCCTTATCATCAATAATCCTTACGAAGATCCCCGCTTTAATCCCGATGTGGACAAGAATTCGGGATATCATACAAAATCCATTCTCACAATGCCTGTTACCAATTCCGACGGAGATGTCATCGGAGCATATCAGGCCGTGAATAAGATCAATACTGACGGAAGCGAAGGCATCTTTACCGAAGAAGATGTTAAGAGACTCTCTCTTGCAACGGCATTCTGCGGAAGAAGCCTTGAATCCTACGTTCTTCACAACGAAGCGATCGAGGATCCCCTTACGGGACTTCGTAACAGAAGAGGTCTTCATTCTTACTACGAAAGACGTATCGTGACAAATAAGAATTTCGATAAAGCAAGCATCATCATGTGCGATATCGACCATTTTAAACGCGTTAACGATACATACGGTCACAACGCAGGTGACGAAGTATTAAAACACGTGGCAAACACCTTATCGAATTCCATCGGGATCGACGACGGTGCTTTCAGATGGGGCGGTGAGGAATTTATTCTGCTTCTCTCACATCGTGAAAAGAAGGAAACTGCGGAATTCGCCGAAGAATTAAGAAAGGCTATAGAAGCCGATGTGATCACGTTTGAAGGCACTGACATCAAGATCACGATGAGCTTCGGTGTCAGTGACATCGATCCCGCACTTACCACGGAAGAAAACGTGGAAGGCGTTGATGCGAAATTATACTATGCAAAAGAGCACGGAAGAAACCGCGTTATCAGCGATATTGCTGAATAGCCGATAACGCTTATTTTTCTTCCCAGTAAACAAAGGTATCGGATGTGACGGGGATGCCGAAATCAACATCCCAGTCTCCCGCCGGCGTAGGGATCAGTTCGGGTCTTGAAAGATAACCCTCATGATCAACGGTTTGCATTCCGAATACCTTGTTGTTATACATAAAAGTAACCATATGCGGTACATTCTCGTTTTCTTCCATCTGTTCCTTAAGATCGTTGAAAGAAATGATCATTTTACCGCTGTTTGTTTCAATATCATAAAAGAATTCAATCGTAATAGCCGGGAAGGTCGAAGGATCTATTCCGGTTATTTTTTGTATAATGCAGCTGTCTGACTGATTGCCGCCGATAAGGATATCTGTATCGGCTTCAAATTCCATCTCGTCTCCGACAGGATTTCCCTGTTCGTCATGAAGCTGGATCATTACCTTTCCGTCGGTAACGGTAAGACGTGTGATCGTATTTAAGCCCTGGATACCCGAATCCTCAAGGTTCTTTGCCATAAATACCATTGAAGGCTGGATCGCATTGCTTGAGAGCACTTCATTGATGACTTCAACATTCGTAACTTCCACTCTGTAAGAAGTTCCTCTTACAGCCATCGTGGAGTTGGGTGTATTGATCTCATATGTGCTTCCGGCACTTAAACTGTTCTGGATCTCACATGTAAGCGCTCCGTTTACAAGTTCTATCCTTGTTCTTGAATCCTTTGCAGTGCCCTCGGCGATAATATTAAAATCAGAGTTCTGTTCCACATAGCAGAGTTTGTCTTCATCGAGCATAAGGATAAGCGAACTGTTGCCGTCCACATGGATCGAATCGCCGCTTTGCAGAGCCATGCCGTCGTACGCTTCAAGATCCGTGATATCGCCTCTTGTGACATAACTGTGGCCTTCTGCGGTCATGACTTTAATGACACGGTATGTGTCAGGTTTTTTGCCCAACAATATCACACCGGTGATGATACCGCCTATAAGGACTGCCGCTCCCGCGATCGCACCTATTATGATTCCAACTTTTTTACCGTTCATACAAACCTCTTCTCTAATTATGAGACTCTGTCAGCTTCTTATCTTACGGAAAATACTATCGGGCCTTCTTCTGTGGGATAGCATTCTATACCGCCCATAAATACCGTATTTCCCTTGTTCGTTCCCCAGTTGGAGGATTCGGGAAGTGTACATTTTTCGCCAAGTTCCAGGTAGAATTCGCCTTCGCCTACTTTTCCGTCCTTCTTCCATCCGGGTGCAGTGATAACCGTAAATTCAGTAACGTTACCGGCTTTATCATATACAGTAAATGTTACGCTTTGTTTCTTCTTTCCTACAGGAAGATCAAACGTCATGTTGCCGTTTGCATCCTGTTTTAATTCAACCGGAGTTCCTCCGATAAGAACCCTGTCGATATTGGCATCTTTTACGATTCCTTTAAGTACGTTAGCGTTATCACCGAAGTATGTTCCGTTTTGTCTCATATCGACAACTTCGGGTGCCTGTGTATCGATACGTAAGTTTCCTACTACTATTACCGCTGTCTCTTCATATGTGGAAGCATCTCTTAAGAAGAACGATACCGATGCCATGCTCTCTTCAAGTTTGATTGGATTCTCGGAATAATGATTTCTGTCGCCGTAAGAGATCTGATATCCTTTCTTGGGTATGATCTTTACAGCCGTCTTGTACCACTGATCCGAACCCTTTACACCGTCTAACGTATAACCGTCTTCGGGAACGGGAAGATATGATACAGTAAAGCTTGCTGTTGCAGAACATTCTGCGTACTTGTCGTTTGCGGGAAGAGTAACCTTCAAAATGTAACTTCCTACTTCCGAAGGCATTCCCAAATGATATGAATCACTTCCGTTAGCCGACTTATATGTAACCGTTGCTTTTGAGGTATCGTTTGTAGTGGAAGAGATTACGGGCGATGTAGCTTTTCCGCCGTAATAATATCCCGCGATCGATACAGACACGCTGCCGGGTTTAAGAGTTTCCTTCTTCTCTTCCTTTGTTTCCTCTTTCTTTTCTTCGGGTTTTGCTTTTATCTCAAAATCTTTTGTAACTTCTTTGGGAAGTTCGTAATTTGAATTCGAAAGTGCTGTGGCTTTGGCAGTATATTTTCCTGCCTCCGTCTTTGCTCCCGTTATGGTAACGTTACATGTATCACCGTCGCACACTCCGGTTGCCGTTGCAGTCGGACAGTGTTCTTTTCCGTCATATTCGAATTCGGTATCCGACCATTCAAGATCAACTGTCTTTTTAGCGATCGTTACGTCTGCACTTGCGACTTCTATATCGCTTCTTCCTTCATTTCCTTTTACCTTATACCATACGGTATAATCACCTGCGTCTTTTGCAGTGGGAACATTCTTTGAAAATTCACCGTCTTTTGAAAGGCTGTATAAAACATCTCCGCCCTCTGCTTTTCCTTCCGTAACGAGTGCCTGTGCACTGCCGTTGTAAGTTAAAGTCTTTGCTGCGGGCTTTTCGGTAAGTTTGGTATCCGAAAGAACATTAAATTCTGCTACAGCGCCTGCCATCGAATAAGCTCTGCTGTCCAAAAAACCGTCACTGTTTACAATCGTGGTTCCTGCTTTATCAAATTTTACGATAACCTGATATTTTCCGGCTTCGTTGGGAATTCCATCTATGGCTTCAACTGTTCCGTCTTCATTTATGCGCTCGTATGCTACGGTGTGATCCATCATATCGGAAGGTCTGTTTGTATCTATCGTTACATTGCTTTCGGGAGCATTTCCTTCGACATAATCATCAGCAGTTATTTCCAGTTCTGTCTCGTAACATTCATATACGGGATAAAAATTTAGCAAATCGGATATTGTATCCGCAGTTCTTATTTCGCCCCATTCGAATCCTTTTTCTTTTGCTATAAAAACAGAATCGAAATCCGATGCAGAGTCAAAATAATCCGCATTGTTTGACCAGCCAATAAATGCCCCGAGATCCGCATCATCGACTACAGCGGGTGCCGTGTCAACATCTGAAAGTGATGCAAGATATATACCCTCCGTGTCGGGTATCTCGTAAAAATATCGGTTTGCCGAAGTGTCGGTAACATCGCCGTTTTTATCATGGAAAGTAACTTTATGGGCAGGACTTGCGATCACTCTTACGAACACACAGTTATCAGCCTGCTCACCGTTAACAAGCGTACGTGATACTGTTGCCATGTCTCTATAAAAAACTTCATAAACATATAAATCCGCCGTACCGGTATCCGGTTTATTCGGAAATGTAAAATCGCTTTTTCGTAATCTGTACCCATCTATGTCTTCGTATGATTCGCATCCGTTCCAGGCAGCCTCAAAATTCTCAAATCCATAACCCAGTCCCAGTTCGTAATCGGTATATGCACCCGTATTCAAATAATATCTGACATGCAAATATCCGTTTGTCGGAAGCTTTATCACATCACCCGGAAAGAGCATGGTTCCGACATACGGATCTTCCTGTCTTTGAGCCAGGCCGGTGTAATCCCATGTTTTGGCTTTAACAGCGTTGGGATTGCCGAGTATTCCGAACATAACAAGAAAACTTAAAACGATCGCAAACACAACCTTGTATCTTTTTTTGATATTAGCTTCGATCTTCTTCATAATATCTACCTCGATCTACATTTCAAAAAGTTCGCACCTTGCACTTCCGTCTTCTTTAAGTTCCAGTATGCCGTATGTCGGTCTGCCCGATGACTGTCTTGGAAGTGAAATACTTCCGGGGTTCATGATCTGCAGTTTTCCGTCCGTCGAATATGTTGGACGGTGCGTATGTCCGAAAAGTGCTATGTCACAATCCCTGTCTTTGGCTTCGTCGATTATCCTCCAAAGCCCGCTCGATACATTATATAAATGTCCGTGTGTAACAAATATCCTGTGTCCCATCAGTTCCAGGACACGGTCTCTCGGTAAGAAAGAACAGAAATCGTTGTTTCCGGCTACCGCCACGAAGGGTACCTCGCAAACGGATTCCATTTCGTCCTCACAACCCTCAACATCCCCGCAGTGAATAACATAATCTATGTCATCCAGCGTTTCGAGTAATTCATAAAAATTTCCCTGATACCTGTGTGTATCGCTTACTACAAGAATCTTCATTGTCTCTCTCTTAACGGTTTAACAACTTTTCCATCATCTTACGAAGAGCTTTTCCGCGGTGACTGATCTTGTTCTTCTCTTCCATTGATATTTCGCTTGATGTGCATCCGTATTCGGGAAGCATAAATATCGGATCGTATCCGAAACCGTTCTCTCCGGCTTCTTTATATCCTATACGGCCTTCCATCGTCTCTCTGACGACTGTTTCGTTTCCTTCCATATCGATAGCGGCTATGGCACAGACGAATCTTGCCGTTCTGTCTTCGTCCTTAACTCCTTCGAGTCTGTCTATGATTGCCTGATTCTTAATATGATATGAAGTATCTTCTCCCATATATCTGGCAGACAAAACTCCGGGTTCTTTATTTAATGCATCAACCTCAAGACCGGAATCGTCAGCGAAAAAATAAACCTCTTCGTAGTTTACATAATCCTGGGGCTTGTTTTTCATATAATCTTCCCTGACACATCTTGCTTTGATCAGAGAGTTTTCTTCGAAGGTTTTTCCGTCTTCAACTATCTCAGGATCGAGTCCTTCCTCTTTCATGGTCAGAATTTCCCAGTTTTCAAAGTTAAATATAGATTTAATTTCTCTGATTTTTCCCTGATTTTTAGTAGCTACTATTACTTTGATGCTCATATTGCATTTATCCTTCCTGTCTCTTCGGCGGCTTGGGTCCCATGAACTGATAAAGGTAAGTTTTCATCATTCCGTTGTAAATTTTTCGGTTTTTATCAGCTTTTTTCCCGATCATCGTCTCTGCATCGGGGTAAGAAGTTATCATATACATGGACCAGGAATCTAATTCCTTATACTTTTCGCCGAGCATTATGTAAACCTTTGATACGCTTTCCTTATCCATAAGTCTCTCACCGTAAGGAGGATTTGTGATGATGAATCCGTACTTTTTATGGTGACTCAGATCCTTTACATCTCTTACCTGAAAGTGTATATATTTATCTACTCCGGCTTTTCTGGCATTCTCTCTGGCTATCTCAACCATCTCGGGATCAATATCGTATCCCTGAATGTCCGGTCTCTTAGGAACTATTATTCTTTCTCTCGCATCCGTCTTGCAATCGGCCCACATTTTAGGGTCTATAAGATGCTTCCATTCCATTGCCGAGAATCTTCTGTTGATACCCGGGGCTATGTTTGCTCCGATAAGTGCGGCTTCTATGGGGAAAGTTCCCGATCCGCAGAACGGATCTACAAGGATTCTGTCTTCTCTCCAGGGCGAAAGCATTATTATGGCTGCTGCCAGATTCTCTGCTATCGGAGCCTTTGCCGTAAGTAAACGGTATCCTCTCTTATGAAGGCTTGTTCCCGTTGTATCAATTCCGACACTGACTATATCTTTATTGATCATCACACGGATACCGAATTCAATACCCGTTTCATCGAAATGAGTTCTGTTATAATATGCGCCAAGTCTGTCGACCATGGCTTTCTTCATTATCTTCTGAATATCTGTGGGGCTGAAAAGTTTGCTTTTGACGCTTGCAGCTTTGACTACGTTGAATTTTGCGTCTTCCGGAATGAATCGTTCCCATTCGATAGCTTTGGTGCCCTGGAAAAGATCTTCGAACGTCTCGGCTTTAAACTCTCCGACGTTTATCAAGACTCTCTCTGCGGTACGAAGAAAAACATTTGCATAACAAATCGCTTCTGAATCTCCTTCGAAATACACCCTACCGTCAGTAACTTTTGTGACATCGTATCCCAAATCAAATATTTCTTTTTTCAGTACCGCTTCCATGCCGAAATGACACGGAGCCATTAATTCAATTTTTCCAAGCATATAACCAAAACCTTTAAGAACGTTTTTAGATATAAACCTTTTTATTATAATAATATCAAAGGTTGTTGTCAATAAATTTTTTATCTTTTTTTTGAGTAAAAAACTCCCGCAAATTTCATGCGGGAGTTTCATCTTACTCAGCAGTTCAAATTAGCCCATTGTAACGACTACATTGTATTCTTTCTGCCCTTCCGTTAAAGGAACGATGCAGCCTTCAACAGCTTTGCCGTTAACTTCCATTGATGCAACACCTTTGCATACATGATCGGGGTTCTTTACAGTAATGTTGTAAGTAGCGCCACGGTAACGTCTGATAGCTGTAAATCCGTCCCACTCGTGAGGGATCGAAGGATTGATGCTAAGACCGTCGAAATCAGGCTGGATACCTAAGATGTACTGTGAAATGGCAACCATGTTCCATGCTGCAGTACCGGTAAGCCATGAATTCTTGCCCTGGCCGAAGTTCTTGCCTGTCTGTCCGATATCGGAACCTGCATCCTTACCGCCGATCATCTGACCGTATACGTAAGGCTCTGTCTTGTGGATATCGGATGTTTCTTCGGTAAACGCGGGAGCGATCTCCGAATAATATTTGAATGCCTGATCGCCCTGTCCTGCATAAGCAGCCGCACAGATGATCCATGCATTGTTATGTGTAAAGATACCTGCGTTCTCCTTGTATCCGCCGGGATATGTGGAGATCTCGCCGTACTGAATGTAGTACTTTGTAAATGCAGGATTGTTAAGTACGAGACCGTACTTTGTATTAAGTCTTTCGTCGATAGCTGCGAGTGTCTTAAGATCTGCACCCTGCTCTTTTCCGACATCTGACATGATAGCGAATCCCTGAGGCTCGATGAATATCTGACCTTCTTCGCATTCCTTGGATCCCATCTTTTCGCCGTTAGCGTCGTATGCTCTTAAGAACCAGTCGCCGTCCCAAGCAGATTCCATGATGTTCTTTTTCATCTTATCGATCTCTGCCTGAGCCTTAGCTGCCTCGTCGTCTTTTCCGAGGTGCTTAAGGATCTCAACGTAGTTAGGTCCCGAATATGTGAAGAGCGCTGCAACCATTACAGACTCAGCAACCTTGGAGTAACCGCCTTCTGCAGCAAACTTGGGATTGGTGTATGTCTGGAATGATTCACCGGGTGTATCCGAGAAACATGAAAGGTTGATACAATCGTTCCAGTCTGCACGCATTGCAAGAGGAAGTCCGTGAGGTCCCAAGTTGTTAACGATGTGATAGAAGGAAACCTTCAAATGCTCAAGCATTGTCTGAGCGATCGACATATCGTTGTCGTAAGGAACCATCTCATCAAGGATGCCCCAGTCGCCTGTTTCCTTAATGTATGCGGAAACGGAAAGGATGAGCCATAAAGGATCGTCGGAGAAATCGCCGCCGATATCTGCGTTACCCTTCTTGGTAAGAGGCTGATACTGATGATAGCATCCGCCGTCGGGGAACTGTGTTGATGCGATATCTATGATACGCTCTTTTGCTCTGTCGGGGATCTGATGTACAAATCCGAGAACGTCCTGGTTGGAATCTCTGAATCCCATACCACGTCCGATACCTGATTCGAAATAGGAAGCTGAACGTGAAAGGTTGAATGTAACCATACACTGATACTGGTTCCAGATGTTAACCATACGGTCAACCTTATCATCGGGTGTAGTAACACTTAAGATGCTCAAAAGCTTGTTCCAGTAAGCTCTGAGTTCCTTCATGCCTTCTTCGAACTTCTCGGGTGTTGAATACTTCTCGATCATAGCCTTGGCTTTAACTTTGTTTATAGTCTTGCCGTCAGCTTCGAACTTCTGATCCTGAGGCATCTCAACATAACCAAGGATAAATACAAGTGTCTTTGACTCACCGGGCTTAAGAGTGATCTTCTTATAATGAGAAGCGATGGGAGCCCAGCCGTCTGCGAAAGAGTTGGTTGCCTTGCCGGCTAAAACTGCCTCGGGATTGTTGAATCCGTTGTAAAGACCGATGAATGAATCTCTGTCTGTATCGTATCCGTCGATGGAATCGTTTACGGAATAGAATGCGAAATGATTACGACGGTCTCTGTACTCTGTCTTATGATAGATAACCGAACCGTCAACTTCTACACGGCCTGTTGAGAAGTTACGCTGGAAGTTGTTGGAGTCATCCTGTGCATCCCAGAGACACCATTCTGCAAATGAGAAAAGTGCGAATGTCTTTTCTGCAGATCCTTCATTGGTAAGAACAACCTGCTGAACTTCTCCGTCATAATCCTGAGGAACGAAGAATGTTACATTAACCTTAAGATCGTTCTTCTTACCTGTGATCTTTGTGTAACCCATACCGTGACGGCACTCATACTCATCAAGCTCTGTCTTAACGGGTGACCATCCGGGGTTCCAGATCGTACCGTTATCATTGATGTAGAAATAACGTCCGCCCATATCAATGGGAACGTTATTGTAACGATAACGGGTGATTCTTCTCAGACGGGCATCTTTGTAAAAAGAATAGCCACCTGCTGTGTTTGAGATTAATGAAAAGAATCCCTGTGTTCCGAGGTAGTTGATCCAGGGATAGGGAGTCTTGGGAGTAGTGATGACGTATTCTTTGTTGGCGTCATCGAAATAACCAAATTTCATACTGTAATCTCCTTAATAAATTTAATATTACAAAGGTCCGTCTGCTCACAGACCTAAAGTTAATTATACTATATTTTCAACTCTTTTAGCAACGATGTCAGCCAGGTAAACATTGGTAAACATCGGCCAAAAAACATTATTCTTCGTCTTCATCGACTACCGTGTAAACTATCTCATCAAACAGTTCAACATAGTAGCTCACAAGTGACATCATATATTCAAGATCTTCTTGGGAGATCTCAAATTTCTTTGCGATCTTTGCAAGATGCTCTGCTTCTTTTTCATCAAATTCGCCGTCGGCATTAAGAATACCTATAGTTTCGAAAAGGATGATCTTCTTTTCTTTTTTGCCGCAGATTTTAGCGAGTTCATCGATGATCTCATCTTCGCTCTTTGTAACCTCATCCTTGGGAGCGATCTTCATCTCGTTTGCAAACTTAATGAGCATTTCTTTTTCCGTCTCGTCAAAATTGCCGTTAGCCTTTGCTGCCACTACCGCAAGTTCAAGGAAAAGATTTTTCTGTTCGTCTTTAAGCATTTCAAGAAACACTGTTTTTCACCTTCCTTCTTAGTTTTTTGCTGTTTTTACTCACATATGCATTATTATACCATAATTAATGCCATCTATCACTCAGAACATTTGCCTTTTTTACTTTTCTTGAATTTATCTGTTTTTCGGTTATAATGAATATGTTTGTTATAAAAATTATTAATAGCAAAATGAAAGGATAAGTTTCATGTATTATTCAAATATCATCGATTTGATCGGAAACACTCCCCTTCTTTCTTTAAAAGAAAGCACGGGATGCAACATATTTGCTAAGGCCGAATTCTTAAATCCCGGCGGATCCATCAAAGATCGTATTGCAAAAAATATGATCGAAGTTGCCGAGAAAGAAGGAAAGCTCAAACCCGGAATGACGATCGTTGAGCCCACAAGCGGCAATACAGGTATCGGACTTGCTCTCTGCGGCGTAAGAAAAGGTTACAAAGTTATCATCGTAATGCCCGAGAACATGTCCGAAGAGAGAAAAAAGATCATCAAGGCACTCGGTGCCGAGCTTGTATTAACACCTCCCGAATTAAGCGTGGACGGTGCGGTTCAGGAAGCAACAAGGATCGCCAATTCATCCGACGAGTACTTCGTACCCCAGCAGTTCAAGAACCCCGCAAACCCCGACATTCACTACAGAACAACGGCTGTCGAGCTTTGCGAACAGATCGGTCAGAAGATCGATATCTATATTTCCGGTATCGGCTCGGGCGGAACACTTCAGGGTGTTGCAAAATATCTTCTCGAGCAGAACCCCGATACAAGGATCGTTGCAGTTGAGCCCAAGAATGTTTCGGCGCTCCTCGGAGACGAACCCGGACTTCATCAGATCCAGGGTATCGGCGACGGTTTCATTCCCGACATTCTCGATACATCGATCATTACGGACATCGTTACCGTAACTGATGACGATGCCATCAATACGGCAAGAAGCCTCGCTCATGTTCAGGGTCTTTTAGTCGGAACAAGTGCAGGTGCAAACGTATGGACAGCCATGAAGATGGCTGAAAAGTACGGAAAAGACAAAGTTATCGCTACCATACTTCCCGACAGAGCTGAAAGATATTTCTCAACAGCGCTTATTTAATACTTATCTTTATAAAACAAAAATTCCACGTACCGCAGTACGTGGAATTTTTTATTTCAAAATAACCGGATTACTTTGATTCAGGGATAATAGTAAGCTTTGTGCCTGTGTATTCAGTATCCTTGGAAAAAGCAAGGATAGCTCTTACGATAGGCGCGAAGAAAATGGAAAGAACACTCATTCCTACATCTTTTCCGTATGCCTTGGGAATCGCAAAATTCAAAACACCTGCACTGATATACATGATCGGTGAAATAACAAGTGATACAACTATTCCAAGATAAGGGATAAATGTAAGAGGTATTCCCGCATATGCAACCATGTAAATTACAAAAACAACGATCGACGTGGGTTTTGTCATTGAAATATCGCACATTGTATACAGGTTGTAGAAAGGAATGATGGCTTTCCAGCCGGGTTCTCCTGCCTTTTCAAGCAGTTTCCAGTTAACGATAATGATAAACACGGTAAGCGCAAGGGCAATCGCTATAGAAACGATCATAATGATCACTACAACACCGGCGCCCAATAATCCTGCCAACCCTGCCATCATATCAGATGAAGATGATCCGTTCATTTTTTGTCTCCTTTAAAAAAATCATTTATTTACAATGAATCACCGGACTCTTTTCGAGCCCGGTAATTCCAATTGCTGTTTTTAAAAACTCAACTGAGCTTATTTAATATCGTTCTCGTCGAAGATGTCTCCGCATTCAGGACAGAACTTAGGAGGATTCATGGGATCTTCGGGTTCCCATCCGCACTTGTCACATTTGTATAAAGGTGCGCCTTCGGGTTTCTTGGCTCCACAGCTTGAGCAGAACTTGCCCTGGTTAACTGCGCCGCATGAGCATGTCCAGCCTGCATTGTCAGGTTTCTTTGCACCACACTCTGCACAGAACTTGCCGGTGTTGCCATCCTTACCGCATGAACACTTCCATCCGATTACGGGTGCTGCTGCCTGAGCTACTGCTACCTGAGGTGCTCCACCCTGTCCGTTTCCGAATATCGAGCCGCCCATTCCGCCTTGGTTCATCATGTTGCCTGCAAGGTTAAGTCCGGCAAAAGCCATCATAGCTCCGCCTTCGTTGCCGCCGGCATTTTCAATACCGTTAGCCCAAGCAGTTGTCATACGAGCCTTCTTCATTTCGTCGTTCATCATTACAGCTGTATCCTGGAACTGTTTGATTCTTGCTTCGTCTTCTTCGGTAGCCTTTAATGTATTGAATGTTACATCAATGACTTCCATACCACGAAGCTTGCCCCATTTATCGGAAAGCTTCTCGTTAAGCTTCTCAACAAGGATATCTGTCTTTGTTGTGATAGCCGAATATCTGATACCTACGCCGTAATCGGAAAGTGCACCGAGAGCAGGCTGAAGAGCTGTCATAAAGTCAGATCTCATGATGCTCTGAAGTTCTTTCTTATTGTATGAATCGCCGGCAAAGTTTGCTGCGATGAATGAGTAGAAACGGATGGGGTCTGAAATATGGAATGTATATTCACCGTTTGCGATAAGTGAAATATCACCCTGGAATCCTGTTACCTGGTCTGCAATGAAGAAAGGAATAGGATTGCTTGTTCCCCAAAGGTTGCTTCTTACTTCGTTGATGTTTACATAGTAAACTCTCTGTGTCTTGGAGATCTCTCCACCGAAAGCAAAACGCTTACCGATCTCTGCGAAAGTATCAAGGATATTCTTTCCAAGATTTCCATAGAAGATCGAAGGCTGTGTGGACTGATCATATTTATACTGACCGGGCTCAGCACAGAATTCTGCAACCTTACCGTCGTCAATGATGAGTGCAGCCTGACCTGCGTTAACCTCGATGATTGATCCGTTTGAGATGATGTTGTCGGAACCTTTGTTGTTGCCCTTTGTTAATCTGTTCTTACCTTTTATTGCAAGCACACCTTCTGTAAAAGCATCACAGTAGAAGTACTCAAGATACTGGTCGGCAACTGTTGAACTTCCTGCACCTAAAATGTTTGTAAACATATTGGCGCCTGCGCTCTTAGCCTGTGCTCCAACCGCATCAATAGCTGTTTTAATTAATCCCATTTAAATTCCCTCCTGTTATTAATACGTCAGTTTTTTGACGATTCCCATTGTAGCATAAAAGGGGTTCAAAGTCCATAAAATTGACTTAAATCCCCTCCAAATATATAATAAATAAATCTAAAGACAACCGGCGGGTAAAATATGAAAAAAGAAATATCCCCTAAAAGCAAAATACTGCGTAAAATGATAATCGGAATAGCGGTTTACTGCGGTGCTTATCTGGTTTCCACGATAATGCTTTTATCATTTTCCGGGTTTTTAAAATACGGAAACACCATGATCGGAACGGTGGCTTCCCTTATCGCCGGATTTGCCGCTTTTCTCACTATAACATCCGATGAGAAAAGCCTTCTTTTTTACAATCCCAACGCTGTATTTATCAAAAATCCTTACTATATATTATTTGTTATACTTACGGCTTATTGCTTAACGGTCGTTCTTAATTTTCTTTTTTCGCTGATCCCGTGGGAAATGCTCGGTGATAAGTACGTTGTTCAGGATAACGAAGCTTTCTACAGCATTCCTTTGTCGTTCAGACTTATAGCTTTCGTGATAATCGGACCTTTTTCCGAGGAAGTGCTCTTCAGGGGCGTTATCTTCTCCAGATTCAGAAAAATTATCCCCCTCTGGGCCGCAGCGATCGGCTGTGCACTTTTCTTCGGTCTCTACCACGGAAATCTTATGCAGGGGCTCTATGCATTTATAATGGGATTTATAATCTGCCTCATAATGGATTACGGCGGAAGTTTTATCTACGCATTCCTTTTCCATGTGATCGCAAACCTCATTTCCAACCTCTGTGCGGAATACGATAATATAAATAATGTAGTTTATTCGAAGCCCGGTATCATAATTTCGGGCGCATATCTTGTGGTTGCCATAATAATCAGTTATGTCTTCAGACACAAGTTGACCAAAAAAGACAAGGAATGTTGATAACTTTCCGTATTAACATAAAATTGTTGATAACTTAGTTCAAAAAGTGGGTTTTTGCCCGTTTTAACACCATTTTTTATCAACAATCAATGTTGGGTAACTTTATACATAAACAAACTTTCGTCGCAAATACGTTCGTTGACCGACGGGGTTAATATAGGAGGTGACACTATATGTGGGCTTATGATTCGGTTTTTTATCAGATTTATCCTTTGGGATTCTGCGGTGCTCCGTTTGAGAATGACGGGCAGTTAAATTCAAGGATCCTCAAGGTAAATGACTGGATACCGCATATTAAAAAACTGGGAGCGAATGCAGTTTATTTCTCTCCGGTATTCGAATCCGACACACACGGATACAATACGAGGGACTACACAAAGATAGACTGCAGACTCGGTACCAACAAGGATTTCGCACTTGTTTGCAAGAATCTTCACAAGGCAGGGATAAAAGTCGTGCTCGACGGCGTATTCAACCATGTCGGCAGAGGTTTCTTCGCATTCCAGGATGTATTAAAGAACAGAGAGAACTCTCCCTACGTCAACTGGTTTTCGCGTATTGCTTTTGACGGCAATTCAAACTACAATGACGGTCTCTGGTACGAAGGCTGGGAAGGCAACTACGATCTCGTAAAGCTCAACCTTTACAATGAAGACGTTGTAAACCACATTTTCTCGGCTGTCGAGGGATGGATCAAAGAGTTCGATATCGACGGAATAAGACTTGACGTGGCATATTGTCTCGACAAAGGCTTTTTGAACCGTTTAAGAGGCTTCTGTGACTCCAAAAAGGAAGATTTCTTCCTGGTGGGCGAAGTTCTTCACGGTGAATACGGCAGAATGCTCAACGAGATGAATATCCACTCTCTTACCAACTATCAGTGTTATAAAGGAATCTACTCGGCTTTCAACAGTTATAACATGTTTGAGATCGTTCACTCGCTCTTAAGACTGTTCGGACCCGAGGACTGGACCGTGGCAAGAGGATCACACCTTTTAAGCTTTGCCGATAACCACGATGTATCAAGAATAGCAACACTCATTCAGGATCCCAACCATCTCCCGCTCGTTTACGCGATGGTATTCGGTATGCCGGGTATCCCCTGCGTTTACTACGGTTCCGAATGGGGTGCAAAAGCCGATAAGTCCGAAGGCGATCCCGCACTCAGAGCATGCTTTGAAAAGCCCGAATGGAACGAGCTTACAGACTTCATCGCACGTCTCGCAGAGGCAAAGAAAGGCAGTGAGGCATTAAATTACGGCGGTATCCGTTCCGTAGTACTTACAAACCGCCAGTGCATCTTCGAGCGAAGAAGCGAACATGAAAGAGTTTTCGTCTGCATAAACTGCGACTCCAACGATTACACCGCGCATTTCGATGCAGGATGCGGTAAAGCCGTTGATCTTATCACCGGCGAAGACTTTGATTTCGGCGGCGGCTCTTTCCTTCCCGCTTACAGTGCAAAGTTCTTAAAATGCGAACATTAATGATATAAATACGCAATAAAAAACTCCCGAAGCGATTCGGGAGTTTTTTATTATGTAAACCAAATGGTTTAATTGAATAATTCCTGGATAGTATTGAATCCGCCTGCGCAGCAGAGGATAAGTGCGATAACCACGATCGCGATAGCGATAACGAGGATAACCTTTCCGACTGAAACAGGTGTCTTGCCGTATACCTTTCCTGTCTGGCCGTTTACCATAAACTGATAAACCTTATTCTGATATTTGAATGACGAACACCAGATGGGAAGCATAAGATATTTGTAAGTGATCTTCGAGAATGTTGTGGATACTTTTACATCCTTGGCATGATCTGCATTATGATCGCTGATGATCTTTGAGGAGATATCACTCTTTAACTTGCGTGCGATCGATGCTTTTGCTTTTTCCCATGCATCCTTAAGTCCTACTGAATATCTTTCGGCTACGAAGCCTGCAACATATTCGGGCTTGTAGGGAACGTTCTTCTCTGTCTCGAAAGGTTCAAGACCTTTGAGCATTGCGGAATCATGTCTTTCACTGCCCTGTACAAGCTCATCATCGATAAATTTCTTATATGTACCTGAAGTACGGTGCCAGTCGGTAACCGTTCTTGTCTGTGTCTTTCCGTCCGAATCTCTGTAGGTTTCCGTTCTGTCGATACCGTATTTACCCGAGTATCTTGAAAATGTATCCGAATCGAATGTCCAGTAAGGAAGATAGATTCCCTTAAATGCTTCGGGCTGTGCGGACTGCTTTGCAAGTTTGGGGCAGAAGAACTTCTTTCCGATCCACTGCTTGAAGTTTGCACTGGCCTGTTCGTTTGAAACAGCAAAAGGAACAACTCCTCCGGGAGCGATGGTATTCTCATCTTTTGCTTCCATAACCTGGTTTGATCCGCAGTAAGGACATTCGTTTGCTACATCAAGTGCATCGTAGATCGTCTCTGCGCCACAGCTCTTACAGATGATCTGTTTCTTCTGTGCTCCCCAGTTACAGTTCTCCGTTTTCTCAGCAGATGCAAAGTCGAGTTCTTCAGCGCTTGCTGCTTCCTGAACGATCTCTTCTTCGTATCCGCAGAAAGGACATGCCATAGCTCCGATGTTGGGATCGAAATCCATTACGCCGGCGCACTTGGGACATTTCTTATCGGTTTCCTTTAATGTGGAAGCCTTTGAAACATTGTTTGTTTCATTCATTCCGTCCATTTTTACACCTCATACCTTCTTGAAATTTTTTATTTACCCATATGCATAAATTATACTCAAATCGGCTTTTTTTATCAATAAAAATACTGATTAAACCTTCTTTAAAAGAAGCTGGACGGTAAAGCCATTGTCATTATAATATTCCATACCGCCGTACTGCATTTCCATATATCTTTTCACAAGATACATACCGATGCCGTAACCCGAAGATTCTTTTGTATTGCTGCCTCTGAAATACTTCTGGGTAATGAGCGGAAGCTCATCTTCCTTTACGCCCTTACCGCTGTCTTTTATCGTTATCCTGATAAAATTGTCTTTATTTATCCCGTCGGAAGAAAGAGCCGATGTCTCCGAAAAACTTACGTGTATATCGGTACCCGCATATTTGTGGGAGTTTCCGACCACATTGTCGATAACCTGCTCCAAACGGAGTCTATCCATATAAACGATCCCTGCGGGAACTTCGTTCTCGATAATGATATCTCCGTAGTTTTTAAGTTTCTCAAAGAAATTCTTTACGATACGCGAATCCGTCTCCACGGGATTAACTTCGAGCTTGTCAATATCGTCAAGCGTCGAATGCATAAGGTTTGACATGAGCGAACTGATAAGGTCAGCTTTCTGTGAGATCGTTTCGACTTTTTCACGTGTATATTCTATGTCCTTCTTTTCGGATTCGCTGAAAGCATTGTTTTCTTCGCCTTCGATATCGATAAGTTTCTTCTGTGCCTTTGCATCAAGTACTTCGCATGCGGCCTTGATTACCGAAATGGGTGTCTTGATATCGTGGCTTAAGTCCGTGACCATCTCTTTTCTTGCGACTTCGGATTTCATTTCCCTTATATGTGATTTTTTTAATTCGGAACGCATCAGATCAAATGCCTCGACAAAGTTTCCGAAAAGATTGTTCTTCCTGATAGGCAGGCTCTGATCCAGATTGCCTTTGGCTATCTCCTCCGAAAATTTGGTGAGTTCTCTGACAGGTTTGATAAATGATACATAGAACGAAATAAGCAGAATGTATCCCGTTATGAGCATAATGGCCCACAGATATATCGAACCGCCGAAAAAAGCCCTTTTTAAAGTATCGTAAGACTGTCTGTTGTCATCCCAGCCGACTTTTCCGACATATTCACCGTTTACGACAAGATCAAGTACAAGTGCGTTGTTTCTGTAAAGCTGGTTAAGTTCTCTGTCCTCTATTCGCTTGTCGAAAACAATATGGCAGTCATACTTGCTCTCGACAGTTTTCTCGGCTTCGCCGTTTTCCAGAGCTTTTTCAACAAGATGAAGTTTATCGTTGTAATCAAGGATGTCTCTTTCTTCAAAATGATTCTCGGAATTATAGATGATAAAGATCCCCAGTGCGAGAGCCATTATAAGTGTAAAGATAAATCCTATTCTGAATAACTTTTTCATTGGATCCGTTCCTTAAAAGATCATTTCATTTCAAGATAATAACCGGTGCCCCAGACCGTCTTGATAAGTCTGGGCTCGTTTGGATTATCTTCGAGTTTTTCTCTTAATTTTCTTATATGAACATTCAGCGTACTGTCCGAAAAGAATGTATCTCCCCAGACTTCGTCAAAAAGTACTTCTTTTTTTACAATCGTATTTTTATGTCTGTAAAGGCAGTCAAGAAGTGCAAATTCTTTTGCCTTCAACTGAATTCTTTTTCCTTCCAGGATCGCGGAAAGCGTTGATGCGTCAAGTGTCAGAATTTCACTTTCTTTTTCTTCGCTTTTCTGCTCGCTTTTATTTGAATTCATCTGCTCTAGCCTCTTGAGATTAACCTTAACTTTTGCAAGCAGAACCGATAAGTTGTAAGGCTTTTTCACATAGTCATCGCCGCCACACGAAAGTGCCACGAGAACATCATCATCGCTCTGTCTCGCACTGATGAAAAGGATCGGAAGCTGCATTTCCTCTCTCAGTTTTTTGCATACTTCAAATCCCGTTCCGTCACCTAAATTTATATCAAGAAGTATCAGATCTGCTGTATTGTTTTGAAGAAAATCAAAACACTCCGCCTTGCTTGAAACAACTGCTGTCGATACATCAAACATATTGAAATATTCGGCTGTCATTTTTGATAATTCTTCTTCATCATCAACTATCAGACAATTGTAATGCATAGTAACCTCTTAGATAATTTTATTAAAATATTCTTCAGATACCTGTAACTGATTCTTTAGTATTTCCTTCCACATGTGTGAATGGATCTCACCGCTGCCCCTCGACACTTTGGTTCTTTTTATCGTTCCGTCCGGCATCCTTTTTCTGTAAAAATAATGATCCGTGCTTTTATAGCATTCCCACCCGTCCGCATCACAGAATCTTTTCAGGTCTTTCCATTTCGGCATACGATATCCTCCATGACAGATTCCGTGTCCAGGGTAAGAGCTTTGAATACATACGGAATATGCGACTGTCTGTTGGGTGCTTTACTCCAGTAGGCATAATCGGAATAAAATTCCTCGGCATATTCTTTTATGTATTCGGCAAGTCTGCGCTTTGCGGCTTTTTCATCAGCTTCGTTTACGACAATGTCAAGATCAACGAAGGACCTTTGGCAGGCTATATAGGCGTTGTCGAAGGCATCGACAGTGAGCACCAGAAGGTCAAGCTCAAAGTCTCCATGTTCGGCAGAATTGACTAATATAAAGCCA